>NZ_JASTTF010000001.1:0-348520 GCF_055700955.1 Corynebacterium sp. 1103A | reverse complement strand
AGGCGAAAACGCCCGTTTTTGCGGCGCCACCTGTCCAAAGGCCGAAAAATGGAGCAATGTGCCCAAGTAGGCATCGTTAAGCGTGGGACTGAAGTAGGAGGCCCGGGTGGAATTCGATAGGCTAGTAGGCATGACTGAGTCGGTAGTTGTAAACGTTGCCTGGCCGTATGCCAACGGCCCCCGCCATATCGGACACGTGGCAGGGTTCGGCGTCCCTTCGGATGTGTTCGCGCGCTACCAGCGAATGCGCGGCCGCAACGTGCTGATGGTCTCCGGCACGGACGAGCACGGCACGCCGCTGCTGGTCCAGGCCGATAAGGAGGGCATCTCGGTCCGTGAGCTAGCCGACCGCTACAACCGGCAGATCGCCGAAGACTTGGCGGGCTTGGGCCTGTCCTACGACCTGTTCACCCGCACCACCACTCGCAACCACTACGCGGTGGTCCAGGAGCTGTTCAAGGGCCTCTACGCCAACGGCTACATGATCAAGGAGACCACCAAGGGTGCGATCTCCCCGTCGACGGGCCGCACCCTGCCGGACCGCTACATCGAGGGCACCTGCCCCATCTGCGGTGCTGACGATGCCCGCGGCGACCAGTGCGACACCTGCGGCAACCAGCTGGACCCGGCCGACCTGATTAACCCGGTGTCCAAGATTAACGGCGAGACCCCCGAATTCATCGATACGGAGCATTTCCTGCTGGACCTGCCGTCGCTGGCCGACGCGCTGCGCGAGTGGCTGTCCTCCCGCGAGGACTGGCGCCCCAACGTGCTGAAGTTCTCCCTAAACCTGCTCAAGGACATCCGCCCGCGTGCGATGACCCGCGACATCGACTGGGGGATCCCGATCCCGGTCGAGGGCTGGGAGGAAAACTCCGCCAAGAAGCTCTACGTGTGGTTCGACGCGGTCATCGGCTACCTGTCTGCCTCCATCGAGTGGGCTCACCGCACTGGCAATCCGGACGCGTGGAAGCTGTACTGGCAGAACCCGGAGGCGCGTCACTACTACTTCCAGGGCAAGGACAACATCACCTTTCATTCGCAGATCTGGCCGGCCGAGCTGCTGGGGTACGCCGGCCGCGGGGCCAAGGGCGGCGAGCAACACGCGCTGGGCGAGTTGAACCTACCGACGGAAATCGTTTCCTCGGAGTTCCTCACGATGTCCGGCTCGAAGTTCTCCTCGTCGAAGGGCGTAGTCATCTACGTCAAGGACTTCCTGAAGGAATTCGGCCCGGACCCGCTGCGCTATTTCATCGCCGTGGCCGGCCCGGAGAACACGGACACGGATTTTACCTGGGACGAGTTCGTCCGCCGCATCAACAACGAGCTAGCCAACGGCTGGGGCAACCTGGTCAACCGCACGGTCTCGATGGCACACAAGAACTTCGGCGAGGTACCGGCCCCGGCCAGCCTGAGCGAAGCCGACAAGAAGATCCTGCAGCTTGCGGAGGAGTCCTTCGCCACCGTCGCGGAGGCCCTGGAGCACTCCAAGTTCAAGGTGGCCATCACGGCGGCCATGCACGTCGTCGGCGAGGCCAACGCCTACATCGCCGACCAGGAGCCGTGGAAGCTGGCCAAGAACGACAGCCAGCGCGAGCGCCTGGCGACGGTCCTGTGGACGGCCCTGCAGGTCGTCTCCGACTGCAACGTTATGCTCACCCCGTTCCTGCCGCACATCGCCCAGCAGGTCCACGAGACCCTGGGACGCAGCGACGTCTGGGCGGCGGAACCGCGCATCGAGGAGGTTGCCGACGACCTGCCGGTCGAGCTGGTCGGCGTGGGCCTGCCCCCGCAGGGCCACACGTACCCCATCATCACGGGCGATTACGACCAACAGCAGGCCACCTGGGCCCGTGTGGACGTCGAACCGGGCACCGCGCTGGCTAAGCCGAAGCCACTAATCGCCAAGCTGGATCCGGAACTCGGCGAGACCGGCCCGGAGTGGGCGCCGGTCCAGAATTAGCAGGCCAGAAGTAACCGCGCCAAAAAACCGCGCGACTAGAAGATAGCCGCGCACCCCGAAGACTCCCGCTAGATACTAGCGGGGGTCTTTTCTATTTGAAGTGGCGCTGCAGGTGCACCAGGCCCAGGCGCTGGTCGTTCTTGGTGTGGATATTCGGCATGCGGCCGGTCTCCTCGAAGCCCAGCTTGCGGTGTAGCGCCAGGGAGGCCTCGTTCGTTTCAACGATGTAGGTGATCATCGTGTGCACGTAGGGGTTCGTTCCGGCGTGCTCAACGACGGCGCTGAGCAACGCGGTGCCGACCCCGCGCCCGGTGGCGGCGGGGGAGAGGTAGATGGTGTCCTCGACGGTGCCGTAGTAGATGCCCGGGATAACGAACTGGAAGTAGGCGGCGAAACCGATAACGCCGCTGTCGTCGGTGGCGACGAAAACGGGGTAGCCTTCGGCGTCTAGGTCGGCGATCCACTTGGCGCGGTCGGTGCCGGATTCCTGCCAGGTGACGAGGTTGTTGGCCGGGCTGGCGTTGGTGCCGGCGTTGAAGATGTCGGCGATGGCGTCGGCATCGTCGGCTGTGGCGCGGCGAATTTGGAAATCTGCCAAGGTTTTCGGCTCCTTAGTCTCTACTACGGTTGTTCCGTTAAGAGACAGTACCCCGCCTATAATGGCGCCATGTCGAAAAAGAAGCGCCAGACCCCGCAACCTGCTGAATTTATCCCGCACCTGGTGGATGCCCACACCCACTTGGCGTCGACCGGCGAGGCCGCTGAGCTTGTTGAGCGCGCCGGCGCCGCCGGCGTGGAGAAGCTGTGCACGGTGGGTGATGGTCTGGATGAGGCGGCCGCCGCGCTGCGCACCGCTCAGGAGTTCCCGGACGTCTACGCCGCTTGCGCCATCCACCCCACCCGCGCCCAGGAGCTGGACGCGCCCGCCCGCGAGAAGCTGCGCGTAATGGCTGCGGATCCGCGCTGCGTGGCCATCGGGGAGACCGGCCTGGACACCTACTGGATTAAGCACAGCCCGGAAGACACCGCCTCCCTGGAGGTCCAGGAGGAGGCGCTGCGCTGGCACATCGACCTGGCGGTGGAGACCGGCAAGACGCTGATGATCCACAACCGCGAGGCGGACGCAGACTTGCTCCGCGTGCTTGCCGATGCCCCCGCCCCGCCGCGCACCATACTGCACTGTTTTTCCTCGCCGCTGGACGTGGCCAAGGAGGCCATCGAGCGCGGCTATATCCTCTCGTTTGCGGGCAACGTGACCTTCAAGCGCAACGAGGAGATGCGCCAGGCCGCCGCGCTCGCCCCGGCCGGTCAGCTGCTGATTGAGACGGACGCGCCGTATATGACGCCGGAGCCCTACCGCGGGTCCCGCAACGAGCCGGCCTTTATCGGCCACACCGCGGCGTGCGTGGCGCAGGCGCGCGGCATGCGCGTCGAGGAGCTGGCAGAAGAGGTCTCGGCGACCTTCGACGCGGTCTACGGGCTGGCTTAAAACCTAAAGTGTGGCGATCTTCACACGGGTTGTTTCCGCAGGTAGTCGGTGGTAGCTGTGAATGCAGTGGTAGTTGGTGGCGCTGGGGAGGCTGTGTCCGTTTAGTTCTCGACTGAGCTGGGCTGTTATCGTACTGTTATTAAAAGTTGGCGCCGAGGCCGCCAGCACGCGAGTTGCGTGAACCGCGTGCGGCTAGGGCGCACCCACGTGGATGACACCATGGGTAAAACCAGCCGTGTCCCCAGCAGAAGAAAGCTCAGAGAGTTTAGAGTTCGATGACTACTTCCCACCAGATTAAGCGCATCAACAACACCCGTTCCCTGCCTCTGCGCATCGCCACCGGCGGCGTGCTGGGCACCCTGGCCGTCGGCGGCGTCGTGGCCGTCGGCACCCAGAAGGACGTCACCGTCGACGTCAATGGGGAAGAGGTCGCGCTGGCTACCTTCGCCAAGGACGTCGATGGCGCGCTGGACAGTGCCGGCATCCAGGTCGGCGACGAGGACGTGGTCTACCCGGCGCCGTCCGAGGACCTGCGCGGCGGGGACACCATCACCGTGCGCACCGCGAAGCCGGTCGCCGTGACCGTCGATGGTGCGCAGCAGAAGCTGTCCTCGACCGCCCTGACCGTTGAGGACCTGGTCGGCCAGCTGGAAAACATCGCCCCGGGTGCGGCCATCCTGGCCGGCGGCTCCGAGGCCAACGCCTCCGACAAGGTCACCGAGAACATGTCGCTGGAGGTTGTCAGCCCGAAGATCGTCCGTATTAGCGACGGCGGCACGATCACCTACACCAAGATCGCGGCTAAGACCGTAGGCGACGTGCTGAAGGACCGGGGCATCGAGGTCGACAAGGACGACCAGGTCACCCCGAGCGTCGACGAGGCGCTGACCGAGGGCATGGAGATTACCGTCGACAAGATCTCCATCGACGAATTCGACGTTACCGAAGAATTCGACGCCGAGCCGAACTACGTCGACGATCCGGAGCTCGAGGAGGGCACCGAGGAGGTCCGCGAGGAGGGCGCCCCGGGCGAGCGCACCAAGACCTTCCGCGTGGTGACCAAGAACGGCAAGGAACAGTCCAAGGACGTCATCAAGGAAGAGGTCCACAAGGAGCCGACCGCTGCCGTGGTCGCCCGCGGCACCAAGAAGGCGGCTTCCGCCCCGGCCGTGGCCGGCGGCTCGGTCTGGGACTCCCTCGTGCAGTGCGAGGCCGGCGGCGACTGGAACATCAACACCGGCAACGGCTTCTCCGGCGGCCTGCAGTTCACCCCGTCCACCTGGGCGGGCCACGGCGGCACCGAATATGCACCGGAGGCCTGGCAGGCTACCCGCGAGCAGCAGATTGCGGTCGCAGAGCGCGTGCAGGCATCGCAGGGCTGGGGCGCCTGGCCAGCGTGCACCGCCAAGATGGGTCTGCGCTAAAAACCGCCGCGGGCATGGACTAAGATGGGTGCCATGAGTGACACCCTCCTGGGCCCGCAAGAAATCCGCCAGCTGGCGCAGCAGTTGGAGGTAACCCCCACCAAGAAGTGGGGGCAGAATTTCCTGCTGGATCCGAACACCATCCGCCGGATCGTCGCCGCCGCAGAGGTCGGCCCAGCGGATCGGGTCATTGAGGTTGGCCCGGGCCTGGGCTCGCTGACGCTCGGGCTGGTGGGGCAGGCCGCCCAGGTCACCGCCGTGGAGATTGATCCGCGCCTGGCCGGGCAGCTGCCGAAGACCGTCGCCGAGCGCGATCCCGCCAACGCGGCGAAGCTCGCCGTGGTGGAAAAAGACGCGCTGAAAATCACCGCGGGCGAGCTGGGGGAGCCGACCGCGCTGGTGGCCAACCTGCCGTACAACGTCGCGGTGCCAGTGCTGTTGCACCTGCTCGCGGCCTACCCGTCCATCGAGCGCGTGCTGGTCATGGTCCAGTTGGAGGTCGCCCAGCGGCTGGCGGCGCAGCCAGGCAGCAAGATCTACGGCGTGCCCAGCGTGAAGGCCTCCTTTTACGGGAAGGTGCGGCAGGCTGGGACCATTGGGCGCAACGTGTTTTGGCCCGCGCCGAATATTGAATCCGGCCTGGTGCGCATCGATTGCTACCGCCCGGTCCAGGCGCCCTGGCCGGTCACGGAAGAGGCCCGCGCGAAGCTCTGGCCGGTTGTCGACGCCGCCTTCGCCCAGCGCCGCAAAACGCTCCGGGCCAGCCTGTCCGGGCACTTCGGCTCAGCCAACGCGGCGGAAGAGGCACTGCGGGCGGCGGGTATCGATCCACGCCAGCGCGGCGAGAAACTCGGGGTGGAAGACTTCGCCCGGCTAGCGGGCATCGCCGGGCAGACAGGAAAGGCGAACTAATGGGTGATTATGCGGTGCGGGCGCTGGCGCACGCCAAGGTGAACCTGCACCTGGGCGTCGGTGATGCGCGCGAGGATGGCTACCACGAGCTGGTCAGTGTGTTTCAGGCCCTGGATATCCACGACGTCGTGGAGTTGAAAACCCGCGGGATCGTGCGGGCGGGAGAGCCGACCGTGGTGGGCATGGACATTGCTGGCTCTTACGCCCACGGGGTTCCGGCCGATGAGCAGAACCTGGCGTGGCGGGCCGTGGAGATGGTCGCGCGTGGCTTTCGGGATCGTGGGATAGGCGAGCTGCCCGGCGTTTATATCGGGCTGAGCAAGGGGATTCCGGCGGCCGGCGGGATGGCCGGCGGCTCGGCGGACGCGGCCGCGGCGCTGCGGGCGGCCAACGAGGTCTTTGCACGGGTGAGCGGGCGGTCCGGACTGGGCGAGACGGAGCTCTATCAGGTGGCCGAAGAGCTGGGGTCGGACGTGCCGTTTACCCTGATGGGCGGCACGGCGTTGGGCACGGGCCGGGGAGAGAGGCTCGCGGAGATGCTCACGCGCAGCTCTTACTGCTGGGCGCTTATTACCTCCGCGGAAGGTTTGTCGACCCCGGCGGTCTTCGGGGAGCTGGACCGGCTCCGCGCAGCTGGGCAGGGCGGCACCCCGCGCCTAGATTCGCAGTCGGTCGCGCAGGCGCTGCTGCGCGGGACGCCGGAGGCGCTCGCCGAGGTGCTGGCGAATGACCTGCAGCCGGCGGCGCTGAGCCTGCGCCCGGACCTGCGCCAGACACTGCGGGTGGGTGAATCCGCGGGCGCGTTGGTGGGCATCGTTTCGGGCTCGGGGCCCACGTGCGCTTTCCTGTGCGCGGACCCGGAGGCCGCGGCCGACGTGGTGGGCGAAGTCACCACGGAAATCCCCGGCACGCGGGGACTCGTAGCGCGCGGGCCCGCCCGCGGGGCGCACCTGGTGGAGGCGGCAGGCGCGGAGGATTAGAGGACTTCCATCTCCGTGACCGGGGTCTCCAGCTCCACGCGCTTGACGACTTCCTTCTTGAACAAGTCGATGATGACCAGCTCCTTCTGGTTGGCGTCGGTGACATACGCGTAGCCGTTCGCCGCCTTCAGGATCGGGCCAGGGACCTGCCATTCCTCGTTTTCGGTCCACGGAGAAATCGCCTCGATGCTGTCGGTGACATCGGCCGAATCCGGGTCGATGACGTTGAGCTTGCCGTCGGTGGTCAGCACCAGCCCCTCGCCGAGCGGGCCGCGAGCCAGGGAGCGGAACCAGTAGCTGCCATCCAGGTCGACGGTGCGGGCGGTGCGATCCTCGGCGTTGATGAGTGCCACGGAGGTGGGGCGCTCGTGCTCGGCGTTAGCGTCGGTCTTGTTGTCGGCCAGGATGATGTTGGATTCTTCCGAGCCGGCGGCGTTGCCGGAGCGCTGGTAGCCGTCCTTGCCGGCGAACGCGGAGACGTCGACCTTGTGGAAGTCGGAGCCGTCGAACACGACGGGGCCGTCCTCACAGCCGAAGACAATATTGCCGTTCTGAGCGGCGGCTTCGCCGTGCACGCCGGGGCACTCGGTGGTCTCGGCGAGCTTCTTGCCGTCGGCATCTAGGTGCACGATGGTGTGGCGCTCGTCCTCGGTGCCCTTGGTGACCACCACGGAGCCGTCCTTTAACGGCACGGCCACTCCGTGGTGCGGGGCGCCGGTATCGACGGTGTTGACGGGGTCGGCGGCGGTGCCGTCGGCGACCATGTCGTCGGTCTTGTAGATCTTGGCCGTACCGTCGCCGTCGGAGAAGAGCGCCGTGTAGCCGTCGTGGCTGACCACGTGGCCGGCGTGGGGGAGGCCGTCGAAGGTGGCATCGCTAAGCGTGGGGTCCTGGACGAAGTAGTGGAAGTGGTCGCCGTGGGCCTGGCGGATTAGCCCCATGTCGAAGGCCTGGAACTTGTCGCCGCGGGTGACCAGGGCGTGGCGTCCGTCGCCGGCGGGGTTCAGGCGCTTGAAGCCGGAGGCCTCGTCGCGGCTGATTTCCTCGCCGGTCTTGGCGTCTAGGCTGATGAGCTCGTCGTCGGTGCTGAGCAGGATGCGGCCCGGCAGCTGGGCGACCTCTTCCTGGCCGGCGGCGGCCTCGACCCCGTCGTGGTGGTGCTCGTGCTCGGAGTGCCCGGCCTCAGAATGTTCGGCCGCGGAGTGCCCGGCCTCGGAAGGCTGCGACTCGGCGCTGTCGTCGGGGCGGGAACAGCCGGTGACCAACAGTCCGGCGGCGGTCAAAGCGGCAAGGGTGCGAATAGTCGATTTCTGCATACCAAAAGAGTATTGCAAATCGAATTCAACTGCAATAAGGGGTGTGGCGGGCGGCGAAGTAAGATGGTGGGCTGTTATGGCGAACCTTTTAAACTTGGAACAAGTCAGCAAGTCCTACGGCCTGAAAACCCTGCTCGACGGGGTGTCGCTGGGCGTGCAGACGGGCGACCGCATCGGCATCGTCGGAGTCAACGGCGGGGGTAAGACGACCCTGCTGGAGGTCTTGAGCGGCATCGCGGAGCCGGACGCGGGGCGGGTCAGCCACGCCAACGATCTGCGCATGGCGGTGGTGACTCAGCGCTTCGAACTGGACGAGCAGCTGACCATTGCCGACTGCGTCGTGGCCCCGCTGGGCCTGGAGACCTACGAGTGGGCCTCGAACGCGAAGGTGCGCGACGTGCTGTCGGGGCTGGGCATCGCCGAGCTGGGCCTGGAGACCCCTGTCGGGCAGCTCTCCGGCGGGGAGAAGCGCCGCGTGAGCCTGGCCGCGGCCCTGGTCAAGGACCTGGACCTGGTGGTTTTGGACGAGCCGACCAACCACCTCGACGTCGAGGGCGTGCAGTGGCTGGCGCAGCACCTTCTGGCGCGCAAGCTGGCGCTCATCGTGGTTACCCACGACCGCTGGTTCCTGGACACGGTGGCCACGCTGACCTGGGAGGTCCACGACGCGACCGTCGATGTCTACGAAGGTGGCTACAACGACTGGACCTTCGCGCGGGCGGAGCGGGCCCGGCAGGCCGACGCCATGGAGCAGCGCCGCCGCAACCTGGCGCGCAAGGAGCTGGCCTGGCTGCGCCGCGGCGCGCCCGCGCGCACCTCGAAGCCGCGCTACCGCGTCGAGGCGGCCGAGGCGCTGATCGCCGACGTGCCGGCGCCGCGCGACAAGGTCGAGCTGATGAGCTTTTCCAAGCAGCGCCAGGGGCGCGTGGTCATCGAGCTCGAGGACGCGACCATCGCCGCCCCGGACGGGCGCGTGCTGCTCGATCACTTCACGTGGCGCCTGGCCCCGGGCGAGCGAATCGGCCTGGTGGGCGTCAACGGCTCCGGCAAGACCACCCTGCTGCGCGCGTTGGCTGGCGACTATGAGTTGGCTGCCGGCAAGCGCATCGAAGGCCAGACCGTGCGGCTGGGCTGGCTGCGCCAGGAACTCGACGATCTGGACCCGCAGCGCCGGCTCATCGACGCCGTCGAGGACGTGGCCACCTATGTCCAGCTGGGCAAGAAGGAGCTGTCCGCTTCGCAGCTGTCCGAGCGCCTGGGCTTTAGCCCGAAGCGCCAGCGCACCCCGGTCGGGGATCTGTCTGGCGGCGAGCGCCGCCGCCTGCAGCTAACCCGCGTGCTCATGGCGGAGCCGAACATCCTGTTGCTGGACGAGCCGACCAACGACCTGGACATCGACACCCTCCAAGAGCTGGAGTCCCTGCTGGACTCCTGGCCGGGCACCCTCGTGGTCATCTCCCACGACCGCTATCTCATCGAGCGCATCGCCGACAACGCCTATGCCCTCTTCGGGGACGGGAAGCTCACGCACCTGCCCGGCGGCATCGACGAGTATCTGCGTCGCCGCGCCGAGCAGGAAGCTGCCGCCGAGCGCGGGGTCATCAACCTGGGCGAAGGCGAGTCTCCGGCGCCGGAGAAGAAGGGCCTGTCGCAGGCCGAGGAGCGCACCATCACCAAGAAGATGAACGCGCTCGAGCGCAAGATCACCAAGCTGGACCAGCAGATAGACCAGGTCAACCAGGAGATGGCCGAGGCCGCGGAACAGGTCGATACTGGGCGGCTGACGGCGCTGGATGCGACACTGAAGGGGCACCGGCAGCAGCGCGAGGATTTGGAAATGGAATGGTTGGAATGGGGAGAAAAGCTGGAAGCGTAGCGTTAGACCACGCGCGCGACGTCTTCTCCCTACTCAACGCCTGGGGCGCGCTGGCCGCCGCGATCTTCTTCGTTATCGGACTGACCCCGTCCATCCTGCCGCGCACCTGGTACTACCAGGGGCTTATCTGCGGCCTGGCGGCTGGCCTGGGCTACCTGGTGGGGCTCGGCCTCGAGTGGCTGTGGACCCGGATCGTGAGGCGCAACCTCGCGCAGCGCTACCGCTGGCTCGACGCAGAGACGTGGTCGCCGCGGCAACGGACCTTCACCGCCTACGCCTTCTACGCCGTGCTGGGCATCTGGGTGCTGGCGGTGACCTTCTACTCGGTGCGGTGGCAGCGCGACGTCGCCAATAATTTCTCGGTGCCGGCGCTCAGCCTGCCTAAGTACCTGCTGGTCCTGCCGGTGGCGCTGGCCGTGTTCACCGCGCTAGTCATCGTGGCCCGCGGGCTGCGGACCCTGGTCCGCGCGCTGGGGAAGGCGATCCCGGGCAACTGGCCGCGGCGCCGCCGCCAGATCGTCGCTGCTGGGGTGGTGGCCGTACTCGGCGTCTACCTGCTCGACAGCGTGGTCCCGGACGTCATCGTGCGCGCCGGGGAGAAGATCTTCACCGCCCAGAACGCCGACCCCGATCCGGCCACGCGCCCACCCGCCAACCCGGAGCGCTCCGGCTCGCCCGACTCCGTCATCGATTTCGACGGGGTGGGGCTGAACGGCTCGCGTTTCTTAAGCGCCGGGGCCTCGCGAGCAGAACTCGAGCGGGTGACCGGGCGCCCGGCGAAAGAACCCATCCGCGCTTATGCTGGCCTGGGCAACGGCGCGACGAATACGGAGCGCGCCCGCCTGCTCATCGAAGAACTGGAGCGGACCAACGCTACCGAGCGCGAGGCTATCCTGCTGGTGATGACCACGGGCACGGGCTGGATCTCGTCGTACTCCGCCCAGGGCTTCGAGCTGCTCTACGGTGGGGACACCGCGGTGGTCGCCGCGCAATACTCTGCTATGCCCTCGGTCTTCCACTTCCTGGCCGGCGGTGAGCAGGTCGAGCGTGCCGGGCAGGAATTCATCACCCCGATTGTCGACTGGTGGAACACGCTGCCGCGGCAGGACCGCCCGCAGCTCTACCTCTACGGCGAGTCGCTGGGCACCACCGGCATCGAGGCGGCGTTTTCCGGGCTTCGCGACATTGCCAACTCTGTCGACGGCATCCTGCTGACCGGCCCGCCGCACTTCAACCGGCTGCGCACCCAGTTTGTCGAGCGCCGTGGCCCCGGCACCACGGAGATCAACCCGGTCTATGCCGGCGGCCTGGTGGTGCGTTTCGCCACCAGCAGCACCCAGGCCCGGGAGTGGGCCAGCCTGCCGGAGCAGGAGTGGGGGCCGACTCGCATGCTGTATATCCAGCACACCTCGGACCCGGTCAGCTGGTGGTCGCCGGGCCTGACCTGGCGCGAGCCCGACTGGATGAGTGAGGACACGCAGGCCAGCCGCGACTCCGCAATGTCCTGGTTCCCGGTGATTACCTCCCTGCAGGTCGCCGCGGACCTGCCGGGCGCCAAGAACGTCCCTGACGGCGCCGGCCACAACTACGGCGAGTCCGTCATCGACGGCTTCGTTTCCATCGCCGGCCCGGAACTTGCCGCCCAGCGTGACTTGGAGGAACTGCACTGGCAGTTCGCTGAGCTTGACGTCGACAAGTACTAGCGGCCACTAAGGCGCAAAGGATTACAAAGCTGTATCGATCCGCCGCCACGGGCCGGCTCGCGTGGCGAAAGCCGGGCACGGCTGGCAAGGTCGGGGATATGCGCTACCACCAAAACCGTAAGTTTTGTACCGTCCTGGCTGCCGTCGCCGTAACCTTTGGCGGGACACAGGCCGCCCAGGCCCAGGTGCTGCCGCAGCCGGCCGACCTGTCCTCCCAAGCAGGCGCCCAGGTCGAGCAGCTGTCCTCGCAGATCCCGCAGGTGGAGCTGCCCGCCCAAGCCTACGAGGCCGCCGACCGCTTTGGCATTCAGCTGCCGGCCTTCATCGCCCCGCCCAAGGGCGCCGCCTTCGCCCAGGCCCGCTCCGACCTCGGCGCCGCCACCCACGCCCACCTGGTCAAGCAGGGCCACCACCCGAACCAGAACGCCGCCGGCATCGCCCAGCAGTGGGCGGACGAGGCCGCGGCCGGCAAGGTGAGCTTCGACGGCAAGGTCGGCCACGGTGCCGCGGCTGCCGATGCCGGCGAGGGCTCCGTTCACCGCCTGACCGAGCAGGAAGCTCGCGAGCGCACCGCCTGGCTCAACCGCGACGTCCCGGTCACACGGATTGACGACGGCCGCGGCTTCGGCGTGGCCACCGCCACCGACGGAAAGTTCGTCTACGTGGCCGAGTTTTTCCTGCGCTAACGGGAATTTAAAGGCACCACCAGGCGCGGGTAGGACCCTCGGGGCCCGTGTGATCAGCGCCTCCTCGGCGAGCTAAGGCCCCATCCACCCAGGCGGGTAAGATGGGGCCATGATTTTCATCAACGTTCAATTCCACGTCAAGCCCGAGTACGCCGAGACCTTCCTCGATGAGATCGACTGGTACACCCAGGCCTGCAACGCCGAGGAGGGCTGCCTGGACTTCAAGTGGTTCCGGGATCCGGAAGACCGCCAGAAGTTCCTGCTGCTGGAGACCTACGCCGACGGCAAGGACGTCGACCACGTCCAGTCCGAGCACTTCGAGCGCTCCTGCCGCGAGTTCCCGCAGTACTTGGTCGAGACCCCGGACATCATCAACTTCCACATCGAGGGTAAGGAGTCCTGGGACAAGATGGCAGAGTTTAAGGTCGAGGACTAGACCTCGCACTTAGTTGTCGTGACCTTCTCCCCGTGGGCATAGCGCAGCAGCCCGTAGAAGAAGGCCAGGGCATATTGGTCGGTGCCCACGCCCGCCACGGGATGGATCCCGTCTTCGCGCAGGTAGTTCGGGTCGTGCTGGGCGTGTGAGCACCAGTCCGCCAGGTAGACGTTGTCGTATTTTTTCACTGCGGCGATGGTCTCCTGCCGCGCCGTGGTCATCCAGTCGCGGTCGCCATAGGGGGTGGCGATGAGCACCGTGCGCTCTGGCCCGATGATCTTCATCATCTGATCGATTTCATCATCCAGCTGCGGGCCGTTGGTGCCGAATCCTATAAAGACCGTGTCCCGCAGCTGACCCGAGTCCGCGAGCTGCTGGATGGCGGGCAGGCTCTGGTCGTAGTGCCGGGAGACCGCCGCGTCGATATAGATGCCGGGGAAGCGGTCCTGCAGCGACTGGCTGGAGGCCAGCATCACGGAATCACCCACGGCCGTAATCTCGTCCCCGCTGGGCATGGGGTGCACCATGTCCGGGCTCTTCTTGTCCTCCGAGGTCTTGTCATTCGGGGCACCAGCGGCGTCCCCGCCGCCCTGGTCCGCGCTTTTCTCGCTGGGCGCCTGGGCATTGTTGGACTGGTTCTGGGCCGCCAGATCATCCAGTTCCTGCTCAAAGGAGGTCTTGTCGCCGGAGTGGGTCAGGCCCCAGGCGATGCCGCCGAGGGAGCTGAAGACCAGCACGGGAACCAGCGGCCAGGCCGCCACCTTCCAGGCTGAGCGCAGCGTGGGCCAGTCGGGGCGGGCGGACCAGAAATCGCGGGCGGTAGTGCGGTAGCCGCGGCGGCGCAGCGGGTTCTCAATGCACCGATAGCTCAGCTCCGCCAGCCCGGCAGAGAGCAGTAGGGCGACGGTACCCACGGCCCACGCGTTTGCATCCCCGGTGATCTCGCGCAGGATGATGACAATAGGCCAGTGCCACAGGTACAGAGAGAACGAGCGCTTGCCGGCCCAGCGCATGAAGCGGTTGGCGAACAGCGCGTTGAGTAGCGGGCGCTCGGCCAGGATGCCGCAGATGATCGCCACCCCCAGCACGCTGGAGACCAGCAGCCCGCCGCGGTAGGTCAGCGCCAGATCGTCGGCCATAAACATAAGCTGCGCGGCGTAGGCGACCAACGCCACCAGGCCTACGGCCTCGGCCACGCGCCGTCCGGACGCGGAGTAGTGCGGCCACGCGGGCGCTTCCGGGTTGGGGTTGCGGGTGGTGATGATGAGCGACAGGCCCGCGCCGGCCAGCAGGCCGAAGGCGTGGGTGTCGGTGCCGTAGTAAACACGGGTCGGATCTTCGCCCGGGCTAAAGATCCAGGCCATCGCCAGCGCGGAGGCCACCCCCAGCGCCACGCTGACCCCTAGCGCTAGGCGCCGCGGCTGGCGCCTGCCCAGGGAGAACAGCCCCAGAATAAACAGCGGCCACAGCAGATAGAACTGCTCTTCCACGGCCAGGGACCAGTAGTGGGCAAAGACCTGGACCTCGTTATCGGCGAAATACGACTGGGAAGTAGCTATCTGGACCCAGTTGTTGGCGAAGAACAGGGTGCCGAAGAACTGCTCGCGCAGGTTGACGGCGATATCGCCGCCGATCGCGCCGACCAGCGCCGTGCAGATTGCCAGCACGGCCACGGCCGCCGGCAGGATGCGGCGGAAGCGCCGGACCCAAAAATCGCGCAGGCTGATCCCGCCGGTGACGTCGAATTCCCGTACCAGCAGCGAGGTAATCAAAAACCCGGACAGGACGAAGAACATGTCCACGCCCAGGTAGCCGCCCGGCAGCACACCTCCAAAGAAGTGGTAGACGATGACCGCGGCGACCGCGAGGCCGCGCAGCCCGTCGAGGGCGGGCACGTAGCGCAGCCGCGCCGTGTTCTTCTTCCGAGCCTGCTTTTTCGACGCGGCTACTCGGCCGCCGCCTATCTCCCGCGGGCGCGGCGACGCAGGGGAGGAACCCGCCTTGCCGCCTGCCAGCAGCACCGCCGGCGCGGCCTTGGCCGCGCGGGCCTTAGGGACAGATGCAGCCTTAGGTGCGGCGCCCACCACCTGGGGAGCGGCCTTGACCACTGGGCGGCGGGGGTTTGCCGGCTGCGCCGAACGGCCGGCGGGCAGCGCCTTGCGCTCCGGGTTGGGTCCCAGCGCCCGCTGGGGCTGCGGGGCCGGGGAGGCAGGCTCGGAGGGTGGTGTGCTCGGGGCAGCCGGCACGCCGCTAGCGCGGGTGCTCTGGCTGCGACTGCGGCGCGGGTCGAGCTTATGGGCTACGCGTTTGCCCAGTTTGCCGGCCTTAGAACTCACCACTCGCTCCTACCTAGCTGGGAAAATATTCGCGCCCTGATCCGCGAGTCAGACTCCGTGCCAGGGCGATGGTGGGGATTATTCTCCAAACCAGTCGCGGAGTACTTCTAACACGCCGTTGTTGAGATTGGAGGGAGCTTGGAGATCCGCGATTTCTTTTAGGCGGCGGTGAGCATTCTCCATCGCCACGGCGGTGCCGGCCGCCTGGAGCAGCTGAAAGTCGTTGAGGTAGTCGCCGAAGGCGGCGGTCTGCTCCATCGGGATGCCCAGCTTCGCGGCCAGTTGTTCCAGCGCGTGGCCCTTATCCGCGTCGGCGGACATGACGTCTATCCAGTTCTTGCCGGAAATAGCCAGATTGTTGCCGGCGGATGCGGCCCGCAGGTGCGGGGCGACGTGCTCTTCGGCGTCGGCGTTGCAGTAGACCGCCAGCTTGACCAGCGGCTTATCGGCCGCCACTCGTGCCAGGTCGTCCACCACGGTCACGGAGTGGTAGTACTTGTCGATTTCAGCCCGGATGGCAGCCGGGGTGCCGGCGGCGATGTAGGAGGTCTCCGGCGCGCAGAGGACTGCCGCGTAGGTCTGGGCGCTGTCGATGCCCGCGCAGGCGTCAAGGCAGGCGGTGACTATGTCGGCGGGCAGCTGCGTGGTGTCCACGATGTTGCCGTGGTGGCTGACCACGGTCCCGTTTTCTGCGATGAAGGACTTGATGCCGCTGATACCGGAGAACATGTCGCGGAGGGTGGCCAGCTGCCGGCCGGACGCCGGCACTAGGACCACGCCTAGATGGTGGAGCCGGGCGGCGAGCTCGGGGAAGCCGGCGGGGATGCGGCCTTCGCCGTCGAGGAGGGTTCCGTCCATGTCGAGGGCGATGAGCCGGGGAGTAGGTGCAGGCATAATGATCCTCCGTTAGTTGTGGGGCTGCGGCGCCGCTGTGTGACGTGGAATACTGGATGCCATGACTGAACACAACGATGCCCCAGTAATTCTTGACGTCCGCAACAGTACCGGAGTGGTGGAGCTCAACCGGCCCAAGGCCTTGAATTCGCTCAACCCGGAGATGGTTGACAAGATTGTTGAGGGCCTGAACCAGTGGCGCGACGACGACGGCATCGAACAGGTGCTTTTTGTCTCCTGCAGCCCGAAGGCCTACTGCGCCGGCGGCGACGTGCGCGCGGCAAGGCAGGGCCTCATTGATGGCAACGTCGCGGAGGTCGACCAGTTCTTCGCGGACGAGTACACCATGAACGCCCAGCTGGCGCACTACCCGAAGCCGGTCATCGCGGTTCTCGACGGAATCGTCATGGGCGGGGGAGTAGGCATCTCCATGCACGGCAGCCACCGCATTGTCACGGACAAGACTTTCGCCTCCATGCCGGAGATGAATATCGGCTACGTCACCGACGTGGGCGCGGGCTATGCCGCCCAGCGCACGGTGGGCACCCGCGGGAAGTCCTCCCCGGCGCTGGCGAAGTTCTGGGCGCTGACCGGCTACCGCATGTACGCCGCGGATCTGCTTTACTCCGGCCTGGCCACCCACTACGTCAAGGACGCCGAGGCCGTGGTAGAAGACATCGTAGAGCGTGGGATCGATGCCGCGCTGGGAGAGCACTCCACCCAGCCGGAAGAGGTGGCCCCGCTGGCAGAAATCATCGACGATATCGAGGCCATTTTCGGCGCGCCGACGTGGGAGGAAATCTCTCAGAGCCTGGCGCAGGCCGGCAATGAGGAGCTGGCGCGCAAGGTCGCGGAGCTTACCCAGGCAGCCAGCCCGACCTCGCTGGTGGCCGCGGCCGAACTCCTGGCGGCCGAGGAGCGCGCCGCCAGTGTTGACGACGCGCTGGCCATGGAAAACGCGCTCGGGAAATACCTGCGCGGGCTGCCCGACTTCCGCGAGGGCGTGCGCGCGGTGCTAGTCGACAAGACCCAGGACGCGACCTTCACACCGGCTGCTGCCAGCGAGGTCGACGTGGAAGGCATCCGCGCGGCGCTGGGCAGCGTGTAGACACGCGGCGTTTAGCCTAAGCGGGGCGGTAGAGCGGGCCGTCGATGGCCCGCTGGTAGGTCTCAACGAGGGAGCGGGTCGCCGCCTCCCAGGACCACCGCTCGGCCTCGGCGCGCGCGGCCTCACCCATGGCGGCGCGGCGGTCGGCATCGCCTAGCAATCCCGCCAGGGCCTCGGCCCACGCGCTGTCGGAGGCGTCCTCGTCGACCAGCAGGCCGGTCTTCTCGTCGTCGATAACGAAAGGGATTCCGCCCGCGCGGGTACCGACCACCGGCACGCCGGAGGCGAAGGACTCCAGGGCCACCAGGCCCAGGGTCTCGGTCCGGGAGGGGAAGCAAAAAACGTCGCCGCAGGCGAATGCCGCGGCCAGTTCGTCGCCGGAGAGGTAACCGGTAAAGACCGCCTCGTCGGGGCCGAACTGCTTCGCCAGCTGCCCGGCGTACGGGCCGGCGCCGACCACCGCCAGGCGCGCGCCGGGCACACGCTCGCGGACACGCGCCATGATGCCGGGCAGGCGGTCCAAGTCCTTTTCCTTGGACACGCGCCCCACGTAGGTAACCAGCGGGGCTTCGGGGTGCCCGCCCGTTAGCCGGGAGCGCATGTCCTCGCTGTAGCGGCGCGGGTAGTAGTTGTCCGTGTCCACCGCCTTGGGCCACAGCGAGACGTTGTTGATCCCCAGTTCTTGGGCGCGCTCGACCATGGGGTCTGAGGTACAGAGGTTTTCTACCGCCTGGTTGTGCAGGTAGCGCAACGCCGCCTCCGTGGCGGGCCGGACCCAGCCGATCCCTAAGGCATCTACGTATTCCGGCAGGTTCGTGTGGAAACTACCCACCAGGGGCAGGGCCTCGCGGCGCGCCGCCCACACACCCAGCGCCGCGGTCCAAATCGGGTTGACCACGTGCACGACGTCGGCGTCGAAACGCCGCAGCCGGCGCAACACTCGCGGATCCGGCAGGCCCCATTTCAGCTCGGGGTAGACCGGCCACAGGGACAGCGAGGGGATGGAGACGACCTCGAAGCCGGCGTAGGCGGCCGGCGGGTTACCGGGGGCGAAGACTAAGACCTCGTGCCCGGCGGCGTGCAGCTGCTGCAAGGTGTGGGTCAGCCGGGTGACGACCCCGTCGATTTTGGGCAGGAAGACTTCCGTGAAGATAGCAACGCGCACGGTAGCTGCCTGGCCTATTCGTTCTCGGGAACGCCGGCGGACTGCTGGGCGGTCCACAGGGAACGCGCCGGGATCTTGGAGCGATCCACCCGGTCGCAGTACTTGCGCGCGACGTCCTCGACCTCCTGCAGCAGCCCCTCGGACAGGGTGGTGGGCTCAAGGCCCAAACGCAGGAAGGTGTCGTTGGATACGTGCAGCTCGTTCTCGGCGGACTCCTTGCGCGGGTTCGGCACGTAGGCGACCTGCGCGCCGGAGAACTTCGCGACCAGCTCCGCTAGGTCGCGCACGCGGTGGGTCTCGGTCATCTGGTTGATGATCTTGACTCGCTCGCCCCGCTGCGGCGGATTGTTCAGGGCCAGTTCAATGCAGCGGACCATGTCGCGGATGTGGATGAACGCGCGGGTCTGCCCGCCGGTGCCGTGGATCGTCAGGGGGTAGCCGACGCCGGCCTGGACCAAGAAGCGGTTGAGCACGGTGCCGTAGTCGCCGTCGTAGTCGAAGCGGTTAATCAGCCGCTCGTCCCGACGAGTCTGCTCGGTGTGCGTGCCCCAGATGATGCCCTGGTGGAGATCGGTAATGCGCAGCTCGTCATTCTTCGCGTAGTAGGCGAAAAGATGCTGGTCCAGCACCTTGGTCATGTGGTAGACCGAGCCCGGGTTGGACGGGTAGAGGATGGACTGCTCGACCGGCTCGGAGCCCGGGACCTCTACCTTGACGTCCAGGTAGCCTTCCGGGATCTCCATGCCGGCGGTGCCGTAGCCGTAGACCCCCATGGTTCCCAGGTGGGCGACGTGGATATCCTGGCCGGACTCGACCACCGCAGCCAGCAGGTTGTGCGTGGCATTGATGTTGTTGTCCACCGTGTAGCGCTTGGTCCGGGAGGTCTTCATCGAATACGGCGCGGCGCGCTGCTCGGCAAAGTGGACGACGGCGTCTGGGTGATCGGTGTTGATGAACTCCAGCAGTGCTGCGTAGTCGTGGGACACGTCGATGCGGTGGAAGCCGATGGTCTTGCCGGAGACTTCCTTCCAGGCCTCCAACCGCTCGTCGATGCTGCGGATCGGTGTGAGCGATTCGGCTTCGAGCTCGGCGTCAATGGCGCGCCGGGAGAGGTTGTCAACGATGTGCACGTCGTGGCCCTGGTCGGACAGGTAGAGGGCTGCGGGCCAACCGCAGAATCCGTCCCCGCCCAGAATGGCTACCTTCACTGTGTGATACTCCAATAAAACGATCGCGAATAGGGGAGACCTTAAAAGGCCTAGACATAAAATTTTACCCTGATCCAACGCTTAAGGCGCTGAATCAGGGTAAACCTTCAGTGAACATTTGCTGCCCGGCGGGCCGGGCACCAAGAGGCAATACCCGGATTCTTCGGGGAGTAGTCCACCTAGACTATCGAGCGAAGCGTGGCAAAGGCCCGCCGGACCATCTGCTCACCCACCTCTGGGTCGCGCGGCTCAGGCAGTGCGAAGAAAGCCTTGCTCGCCGACGCACTCACCGCGGCGCAGGCGTGGAGAACTACCTCGGTGTCGAACGCGTCCCGCTCAGGGCTGTGCCGGGAAAACGCTTCCGAGACTTGCTCTGCCACGCGCTTGGCGTCGTCGCGATTGACGCCGGAGAAACATGACTTATCCAGGTAGTCCATCACCATCGACAACGAAGCCACGGAGTGCAGCTCCGGTTCGGCGGTATGGAATCCCTTACAGACGATGTCTTCGAAGATCTCCGTCGTGGTTGCTTGCGCTGGGTATTCGTCTACCTTCTCGGCAATCGAGCTGACTGTATCAAGAGCGAACTGAGCCAGGCACTCGTTCAGACTGGAGTAATAATTGTGGAAGGTGCGGGCGGATACGCCTGCCTGCTCAGCCACGTGAGAAACCGTGAGCGCCTCCGCGCCCTCGGCTAGATAGATGCGGCCAGCCGCATCCGCTATCGCCTGCCGGGTGGCGCGCTTTTTCGTTTCTCGGAGATTACTCATTGCCAGTAAATGCCTTCTTGACCTTGGTCCACCAGGATTCCTTGCCCGAAAGGTTATCGCCTTGCTGCACCCAGGCGCCAGTTTCGGCGTCGTTAGCATAGCCCCCGCGCGCCGGGGTGGCCGGGCCGGACTCGGCGAAAACGCCGGCGCGCCGGGCCGCCTGCACGTGGGCAGCATAGCCGCCGTGCTCCGGGTGGAAGTCCGCGTAGGTGTCGCGGTGCTTCTCCGCGCCTGCATCGGCGTTGCCGGGTGCAGTTTCGGTAGCGGTGGCGGTGGCGGTAGCGGCAGCTGCGCCGCCCGCGGCGGCGGTGCCGGCAGCCGGGGTGCGGACCTGGTCGGGATCGCCGCCATTCATCAGGGCCTCGCGGTTGGCGGTAAGCGCCTCGCCCTCGATGTCCATGTTCGGCAGGACCTTGTCCAGCCACTTGGGGATCCACCAGGCCTTGTCGCCCAGCAGGAACATAGTGGCCGGGATGATGGTCATGCGGACCACGAAGGCATCGATAGCCACGCCGATGGCCAGGGCGAAGCCCATGGTCTTGATGAACTGCTCGTCCATGAGCATGAAGGCGGCGAAGACCGAAATCATGATGATCGCGGCCGCGGTGACCACGCGGGCGCCGTGCTTGAAGCCGTTGGAGGTTGCGTTCCCCGCGGTCTTGCCATGGACGTAGCCCTCGCGCATGCGGGTGACCAGGAAGACCTGGTAGTCCATGGCCAGCCCGAAGGTCAGGCCGATGAGCATGATTGGCAGGAAGGACAGCAGCGGCTGCGGATCGTCGATGATGCCGAAACGGCCCTCCTGGAAGATGGCCACGGTGATGCCGAAGGCGGCGGCCATCGAACCCGCGAAGCCGAGCGCGGCGATGAGCGGGACCCAGATGGAACGGAAGACCAGCAGCAGGACGATGAACGCCAGGGCCAGGACCACGGCGATGTACGGGATGAGGATATCCGTAAGCCGCTCCGAGATGTCGTCGAAGATCGGGGTGACGCCTGTGATGCCGTATTCGCCGCCGGTTTCCTCAGTGAAGTCGGTCTGGTAGGAGCGCAGCGCGTTCAGGGTGTCCGTGGTGGCCTCATCGGTAGCCCCCGTGGACGGGGTGATAAGCACCTGGGCGGCGTCCACGTTGTCCGTCGTCTGGATGATCTGGGCGTTTTCGACGCCCTCGGTGTCGTTGAAGTCGGCCAGCAGCTGCTGGAAGGCTGGCATCCGCTCCTGTTCGTTCACGCCCGCGACGTCGACGTAGGCTACCATCGGGGCGTTGCGGCCCTCGCCGAAGGCGTCGGCGGTGATCTCGTAGGCATCGCGCTGCGGGCTGCCTACTTTGGCGGTGCCGTCGGTCGGCATGGCCAGGGACAGGTTGGCGGCCGGGATGGCCAGAATACCCAGCAGGACAATGCCGGCGACCAGGTTGGTAACCGGGCGTGCGCGGATCTGGCGGACCCACTTCAGGCCCATGGTGGGCTTTTCATCCTCCGGGTCCGGGACCTTCGGCCCCGGCACGCGGCCGGCGAAGATCTTGGTGCCCAGCAGTCCCAGCAGGGCCGGGATGAAGGTCAGGGCGACCAGCACGGCGACGGCCACAGTAGCCGCGGCGGCGATAGCCATGGTGCCCAGGAAGGGGATGCCGATCATGGTCAGCGCTGCCAGCGCGATCACCACGGTGGTGCCGGCGAAGACCACGGAGGAGCCCGCGGTGCCCAACGCCATGCCCATGGCGTGGGCGCGGGTCTTCTTGTCCATCTTCTTCAGCTCTTGGGCCAGTTCCTTCGGGCTCAGGTTGTTCAGCCCGGAGGAGGTGATGAGCTCGTTGCGGTAGCGGTTGACAATGAACAGTGCGTAGTCGATTCCCACGGCCAGGCCGATCATGGAGGCCAGCATCGGGGTCATATCCGAGATGGTGTCGGTGAAGATGGTGCCCAGCTGGACCCCAAGCAGGCCCACGCCGACGCCGATGACCGCGGAGATCAGGGGCATGCCGGCGGCGACGAAAGAGCCGAAGGTAATCAGCAGTACGACAGCGGCCACCGCCATACCGATGAGCTCCGAGGTCATGTTCATCTCTTCGCCTGCGGCGGAGAAGGCGTTGCCGTTGTATTTGACGGTCAGGTCGCCGGAGTCGTAGTCATCGATGACGTCGGTGACAGCGTCGCGCTCGCCCTCGTCGATCTCCATGACCTCCGGCGCATCAAAGGCGATGGGCAGAGTACCGGTGGTCTTGTCCTCGCTCAGCGGGGACAGGGCCTTGAGGTTGGACTGGATCTGCTCCTGCGGCATGCCCTGGGCGGCCATCTGCTCGCCCATCTGCTTTTGCATGCCGCCGGCGGCCATCACCGGGTTGACCAGCTGGTCCGTGTCGGTCAGGGCGTCGGTGCCCTTGAGATCGTCGATGAGCCTATCGACCTCGCCCATCAGGGCCGGGTCGTCTAAGGGCTTGCCCTCCGGTGCCTGGATAACCACGTTGGCGGTGGGCTCGCTCATGGCATCCGAATCGTTGCCGAAGCGCTCGTTCATCTTGGCTTGGGTGACGGTGGAGTCCATGTCCGGCATGGAGAAGTTCGGGTTCGGCTCTTTAGCAAAGCCCGCGGCCAGGCCGCCCATGGCGACCAACAGGACGAGCCAGAAGGCCAGGAAAGGCCAAACCTTCCGGTACGACCAGCTGCCCAGCCGGTAGAGGAATTTAGACATAAAGCGTGCTTTCTTTCTCGCTCAGAACAATGGTCAAACGAAGAATGGTTGGAAACAAAAGTTAGACGTCGGTCCGCTTCCCGCCGCGGACGTTGCCTAGGCGGCGGGGAGTGGAGGAAATGAAAGAAGGATTCCGGGGACACGTGCAGAAACGTGCGCACCCTCGGAAACAATGCATAGCGTACGCAAACTTGCAGAGGGTGTGCAACTTGGGTGCACTTCGGGCGCTGAGAGACTTAAGCGGTAAGATTGCGCCCATGCTGCACGCCGCTAGTTTCGCCTTCCTAGACTCCGTCAACGCCCTGCTGATTGGCGTGGTCACGGCGCTAGGCGTGATGCTTGAGCGCGGCAAGTACCGCCGGATCGTGCCGCTTTTGATCTTCGGCGACTGGTTCGGGGTCTTCGCCCTCTCGGTGGTGACCATGTTCGTGCTGGACCAGCTCAAGGCCTACGTCGAAGGCTTCCTGGACACCCCTATCCTGGGCGTGCTGCTCATCGTGCTGGGCCTGGCCGCGGCGGTCATGACCTGGCGCCACCGCGGGGGAGAGTCCAACGAGATGGTGAGCAAGCTTCTGCGGCCCCTGCAAACGCCCAGCCCGCTGACGTTTTTGACCGGTTTCATCCTGGGCGTGGCCCAGTCCATTACCTCCGGTGCCTTCTTCGCTGGGCTCATCTACCTGGCCGCCGGGGACTATAGCGTGGGAATCCGCTACGGTGGGCTTTTCCTCTACGCTACCTTCGCTCTCTCGCTGCCCATCGCGGTGGCGGTCTTCGTTGGACTCGTGCGGCGCAAACCCAACTCGGCGGCTGGGCGGCTTTTCGCCCAGGCCCGAGAAAACAAGGAGATCGTCAGCAAGGTCGGCAGCTACGTGGTGGCCGCCATCCTGGTCATCATCGGCTTCGCGATGCTCTAGGCCTTAACCCACCACAAACCCATCACAGCCCTTAATCCACCACGAAGGCCAGGCGCTCGGAGATTTCACACTCGCCCGGGCCGGTCAGCTTCTCCGCTACCGCGCGGCGCTCCTGGTCGGACAAGGGGATAAGCCAGCCCTTCTTCGGATCATGGACCGGCAGGGTGGTTTTGCTTACCGGCAGGAGGTAGACCGCCGTGCTGGTGGTGGCTGCGGTGCCTGGGGCGGCATCGCGCCTGCCCGCCGTTAGCAGTAGCGGGCGGGCGTTTTCGGCCGCCTCCCGCACCGCGTCGGCGGTGATGACGTCAATATCCACAATAACGAGGGTTTCCGCCGTGGACACCTGCAAGCGGGCGGCCGCGAGCTCCGGCACGTCAACGCGGGCCCGGGCCAGGGGGCGGCCTTTCCGGCCGGTCAGTGTGGACCAGATACTGCTCACATCCATGGCCTTAATTGTATCCGCGGTTAGAATGGCGGCCATTATGATTGATGCCTCGGATACCGCGCTCGTCATCGAAGGCGGTGGGATGCGCAACTCCTATACCGCCGCGTGCATAGTAAGCTTCATCCAGCAGGAGGTCCAGTTCGGCTGGGTCGGTGGGGTCTCCGCGGGCTCGTCGCACACGGTCAACTACCTGTCAGGGGACCCCATCCGCGCGGAGGATTCCTTCACCGACTTCGCCAAGAACCCCAGCTTCGGCGGCGTGGGCTTCTTGCTGCGGGGTAAGGGCTATTTCAACGCGGAATTCATCTACGAAAAGTCCGCGGACCAGGACCTGCCCTTCGATTGGGAGGGCTACCAGGCGAACCCGGCGGAGATGAACCTGGCCGCCACGCGCGCGGACACTGGGGAATCCGTCTACTGGACGCGCGCAGACGTGGCCGTTCCGGAGGACCTTTTCGTACGGGTCCGCGCCTCCTCCACCCTGCCGCTGCTGATGCCGCTGCGCTTTATCGACGGCGCGCCCTACGTCGACGGCGCCCTCGGCGAGCATGGCGGGATCACCATCGAGCAGGCCGAGCTGGCGGGTTACAAGAAATTCTTTTTCGTCGGCACCAAGCCGCGGGGCTATATCCGCCCCAAAACGCGCCGGCCCAGCATGGTGCGCGGGCTCTTCCGGCGTTACCCGGCTATCGCGGAGGCGATCATCCAGCGGCCGGACCGCTACAACGCCTCCCGCGCGCGGCTGGCGGAACTGGAGCGGGCCGGCCAGGCCTACCTGTTTAGCCCGGAGGACATGCAGGTCACCTCCACGGAGCGCTCGGTGGCCAAGCTACGCGCCAACTTTGCCGCCGGCGCCCGCCAGGTCGAGCGCGAATGGCCCGCCTGGCAGGAGTTCCTGCGCGGCTAGGGCGCGTCCTTGTTAAGCTTCGCCGTAGCCGGCGGCCCGGGCCTGCGGGGCGGCGGAAACGTAGGTCGCCACCAGGTAGCGGTTGATGTCCGAGCGGTTGATGACGCCGACCACGTGGCCGGCGGAGTCGACCACGGGCGCCTTCTTCAGGTGCCGGTCGGCCAAGACCGCGGAGATGGTCCCCAGGTCGTCCTCGGCATTGACCGTGACCACGTCGGTGGTTGCGATGTCTGCCACCGGCTTGTCGAGCACCGCGGCGACCTCGACGCTGAACTCGTCCTCGCCGTGGTGGATGAGGAAGGCATAGGGCGTGGTAAACCGCGGTACCTGGGTGCCCAGCGCGCCCAGCACGTCGCCGTCGGAGACGATGCCGCGCAGGGTACCGTCCTCGGCCAGCAGGGGCACAGCGGAGATCTTCTTGTCCACGAAGACCTGCAGCGCCTGGCGGATAGTGGCGGCAGGCGGCAGGTGGTAGACGTCGGTTTTCATCAGCTGGCTAACCAGCGAGTCCGTGATCGCCGGAGCCGCCTCGCCTGCCTCCGGGGCAACGTCGGCATCGTGAGCTGTGCGCGAGTGGGTGCCGGCCACGGCCAGGACTGCCGCCCCGGCGGCGAGTACAAAGAGCAGGACGCCGACGGCCAGGAAGCCGCGGTTAGCGGACTCATCCGAGCCCTGCCCGGAGGCGACGAAGGCGCCGTAGATGCCGGTGGAAACGGCCGAACCGATACAGCCGGCGACCTGGAAGGACGTCGAGAAGATGGTCACGCCGTGCGCATTCAGGTGGCGCGGCAGCGAGGACAGAGCGAAGGACTGCACCGGGCCGATGGCCAGGGCGGAGCCCACGATGGCCGGGATGTACCACAGCGTGATGGCCCAGAGGACTTCGCCGCGCATGGCCCAGGAGGTGGCCAGGGAGAACACGGCCATGAGCGCCATGCCCAGCGGCAGGATGAGCTGCGGGCCGCGGGAGTCGTAGATCTTGCCGGCCACCGGGCCCAGAATCACGGCCATCAGGATGGCGGGGAAGAGCACCAGCGAGGCGGTCAGCCCCGTGGTCACGTGCACCGACTGCAGGTGGATCGGCACGAGGATGTTCATCGAGAAGACGATGATGAGCGCGACGATGTTGATGGTCACGCCGGCGCGGAAAGCGAAGACCTCCAAGGGGCGGAGATCGATGAGCGGATCGGCGCTGGTGCGCTGGCGGCGCACGAAGGCGGCCAGGGCGAGGGCGCCGATGACGATCGCGGCCACGGCGACAAGGCGCTGCGGGCCGAAGATGGTGGAAATGCCGTAGAACAGCCCGATGAGAGCTACGGCGACCAGCGCCACGGAGAGCGCGTCCAGGGTGGTCTTGGCGTTTTCGGAGATGTTGTAGACCACGATCCAGCCGACGATGAAGCTAATCAAGGCCAGACCGCCGAAGAACCACAGCAGCAGGCGCCAGGAGGCCAGCTCCAGCAAGCCGCCGGAGACCACGATGGCCACCGACGGGCCCAGCGTGGTCATCGCGCCCATCAGCCCCATGAAGGTGCCGAGCTTCCCGCGCGGGGCGACGGTCAGGGCGATATTCATGCCGATGGGTACGAGCAGTCCCGTGCCCAGCGACTGGATGATGCGGCCGAGTAGCAGCATGGTGAAGTTCGGGGCCAGGGCGGCGACGACGGAACCGATGATCAGTGTGGAGGTCGTGGACAGGTACAGCGGCTTGGTATTAAAGCGGCGGAAGAAGAACCCTGCGGTCGGGGTCATCACGGCCGCGCCCAGCATGTAGGCGGTGGCCAGCCACTGCACGGTGGTCACCTCCACGCCGAAGTTGGCCATGATGGGGGTAAAAGCCACGTTCAAAAACGTCTCGTTGAAGGTGGCGAGGAACGCCGAAAACGCGGCGGCGATAACGATGGAAAGCCCGGCCGGCTTAGCCGACTGGGCAGGCGCAGCAGAATGTGAAGCAGCCAAGGAAACACCTCTGGGGTTGTAGCGGTTGAGAAGAAATCGGACTATCACCAGGAAGACCTGTGTGACAAGGCGTCGTGGCGTTAGCAGATTTACTCGCACCGCCGCACCCCAGCGCGGGTGATAAAAGGTGGGCGCTAGCGTGAGGGCTCCAGGGGCACTCCGGGTGGGGGCTCCAGGTGGGCCTTAGGCGCGATACATGTCTCGTGTTCCAGCCGGCCAGACAGTGTAGCGGCACCTGCTGGGGCGGTTCTAGTTGCTGGGCGCCGGCGACATCGAAAGTTTGCCCCTGAAAGGGGTGCAACCCAGCGACGTACCTAGTCAGGGTAGGGTCTCGGCTGGTGAAGTGCACCCGACCGCTTAGAATTGAGCAACGTGTTAGAAATCTTTAATGGTAATGAGCTACTGACCATCTTCTTGATGATCGTGCTCGGCACCTTGTTCGGGATGATCCCCTTCGGGCCGCTGCGCTTCGGCGCGGCCGGCACGTTGTTCGTGGGGCTCGCCTTCGGTTCCTTCGTGGACCTAGACGAGACCATCCTGAGCAAGTTACAGGAAATGGGCTTGGGTCTGTTCATCTACATGCAAGGCCTGTCCGCCGGGGAACGTTTCTTCAAGGGATTATCTGAGCAGTTTAAGCAGATGATGGCGGCTGCGGCCGCAGTGATCTTGGCAGCCGGGGCCGCGCTGGGCTTCGGTGGCATTCTGGGGATTTCCCCGCTGGGCGCGGTAGGCGTCTTCTCCGGCGCGACGACGTCGACGGCCTCGTTGGCCGTGGCCCAGCAGCAGACCGGCGAGGACTTGCCGGCTGTGGGCTACTCCCTGGGCTACCCGGTGGGCGTGGCCGTGGCTATCCTCATGGTCTCCTTCATCCTGAAACAGAGCTGGCCGGCGAAGAAGGACCAGGATAACTCCGCCGACCAGGTCTTCCGTGCCATCACGGTGCGCGTGACGAAGAACGACGTCAACATGGCGGACCTGGAAGAGGCATTCGGTGAGCACTTCATCATCGCGACCATTCGCCGCGGCAACAAGGTGATGGTGGCCGGTGACTCGCCGGAGATCCATACAGGCGACATTATGCGCGTGATGGTGACTAAGTCTTATTCCCGCGAGCTGGTCAAGGCGCTGGGTAAGCGCCAGCCGCAGACCCCGTTCGTGGACAAGCGCCTAGTCATCGAGGACGTGGCGATTTCCAATGAGGACGTCGCCGGCCGCACCGTCGGCGAGCTCAACCTCTTCGAGCGCTACGGCGGCCGCATCCTGCGCGTGCGCCGCGGCGACGAGTTGTTTTTGGCCAACGATGACACGCACCTTGCCTCCGGTGACACCGTGGAGCTCATCGTGAAGTTCGACCGCCTGGGCGATATCCGCGACTACTTTGGTAACTCAGTCAAGTCCTATGCGGAGCTGAACTGGGTGGCTGTGGCCGGCGGCCTGTTTATCGGCTACCTGATTTCGCTCATCGTGATCCCGCTGCCGGGTGGGGCCTCTTTCGAGCTCGGCTTCGCCCTAGGCCCGCTGATTACCGGCCTGGTACTCGGCGCGGTCCACCGCACCCGCCGGGTGCCGTGGCAGGTGCCGGCGTCTATCAACACCTCCTTCCAACAGTGGGGCCTGATGATCTTCCTGGCCTCGGTCGGCCTGGCGTCGGGCGAGGCTTTCGTTTCCACTGCGTTTTCCATCGTGGGGCTTAAGGCCATGGTGCTGGCGGCGCTGGTGACCATCGTGGTCATCGTCCTCTTCGCGTTGTTCAGCCGCATGCTGGGCCAGTCGGAGACCCGCACCGTCGGCGGCGTGTCCGGTATCTTCGGTCAGCCCGCCGTGGTCAACTACGCCACCGGTGTCAGCACCGACTCCCGCATCATGACCGGATACGCCTCCACCATCGTGGTGGCCCAGGTAGTCAAGATCGTGGTCATTCCGTTCATGCTGATGTTCTAGCTGGCTTCGTCTTCAAGCCTGCAGCTATAGTCAGCTCTTTCAGGCAATAAAGAAAATAAAGGGTGCCTGACCGGTAGATTACCGGCCAGGCACCCTTCGTCTATGGGGCCGTCTGTCGGGGGCGGCTGGTGGCCTAGTCGGCGACCAGGGTTTCCATGGTCAGCTCGGGGTGTTCTTTCTCGATGAAGGCCAGCTTCCACTTGTCGCCGAAGAGGGCGATCAGCTCGCCGTCGGTGCGGGTGAAGATCTCCACGCCGCGTTGGCGGCCCAGCTCAGGGGCGGACTCGGCGTCGGTGCGGCGCGCCACGGAGTAGGGGATGGGCTCGGTGACGGTCTCGACGTTGTACTCCAGCTCCATGCGGGCCTGCATGACCTCGAACTGCATGGGGCCGACCGCGGCCATGACCGGGGAGGCGTCGCCGCGGGCGTCGTTGCGCAGTATCTGGACCACGCCCTCGGCAGCGAGCTGATCCAGGCCCTTGCGGAAGGCCTTGTACTTGCCCAGCGACTTCGCGCGCAGGATCCGGAAGGCTTCCGGGGCGAACTGCGGCATCGGGCGGAACTGCACCTTGCGGCCGGTGTAGATGGTGTCGCCGGGGGCGAGCGAGCCGGCGTTGACTAGGCCCACGATATCGCCCGGGTAGGCGGCATCCACCGTGTCGCGGGTGCGGCCGAAGACTGTCAGCGCGTACTTCGTGGAGAACGACCGCCCGGACTGGGCGTGGTGGACCTGCATGCCGCGCTCGAAGCAGCCGGAGACCACGCGCATGAATGCCAAGTTATCGCGGTGCTTCTGGTCCATGCCGGCCTGGACCTTGAAGATGACGCCGGAGAAGTCATCGGTGACCTCGCGCGCGGCGTCCATCGCGCTGGACGCGCCCGAGTCAGCGGCCTCCAGGGCCTTCGGGTCGGATTCGCGCTCGCGCGGGGCGGGCGCGATGGCGCACAGCGTGTCCAGGATCTGGTGCACGCCGAAGTTCAGCATCGCCGAGGCGAAGATCAGCGGGCTGGTCACGCACTGCTCGAACATTTCCTGGTCGTGGACCGCGCCGTCGGCGGCGAGCAGCTCGGCTTCCTCCGCGGCGGTCTCCCAGACGTCCGCCTCCTTTGCGGCGGCGTCGGCGGGGGAGTAGTGCTCCTCCGGGGCGATGGTGGAACCGCCGGCGGTGCGGATGAAGTGGATGTACTCGTCAGCTTCGCCGTCGTCGTTGACGTGGGCGAGGCCGCGGAAATCGCCCGCGATGCCGACCGGCCAGTACAGCGGCGTCGGCTGCAGTTGGATCTCGTTGACGATCTCATCGACCAGCTCCAGCGGCTCCCGGCCCACGCGGTCCCACTTGTTGATCACGGTGATGATCGGCAGGCCGCGGGCCTTACAGACACGGAAGAGCTTGAGGGTTTGCGGCTCGAGGCCCTTGGCGGCGTCGATCAGCATGACGGCCGCGTCCACCGCGGTCAGCACGCGGTAGGTGTCTTCGGAGAAATCCGCGTGGCCAGGGGTGTCGACTAGGTTGATCATGTACGGCTCACCCTCGTGGCCCTCCGGCGCGTACTCGAACTGTAGGGCGGAGGAGGCCACGGAGATGCCGCGGTCCTTTTCCATGTCCATCCAGTCGGAGACGGTGGACTTGCGGCCGGCCTTGCCGTGCACGGCGCCCGCCTCGTTGATGATGTGGGCGTGCAGCGCCAAAGCCTCGGTCAGCGTGGACTTACCGGCATCCGGGTGGGCGATAACGGCGAAGGTGCGGCGGCGGTTGGCTTCAGCGGCAATACTCATGGCGCATAGTTTACTTCCCGGTAGCAGGGACGTTTAATTGCACGGTGCCTAGTCGAGGTACAGTCTCTGGCCTAGGGCGTTGAACAAAGCGCTGATTTCGGCGTCGGAGACCTTCTTCTGGCGGCCGGGCCGCTGGTGGTTGTTGTAGTACTCGCCCGGGGTGAAGTGGATACCTGCCGTGCCAGTCAGGTAGAACGCCAAGTTGCGGGCGCCGTCCTCGGCCGAGCCGAAGTGGCGGCCCAGACGCCCGGTGTAGGCCTTGGACAGACGGGCGTTGGAGGTGCGCGAGAAATTCGTGGCCAGCACGCCGGGGTGGAAGGCCACGGAGTTCAGCCCCTGTTCGTGCAGGTAGTGGGTGAGCAGGATGGTGCCCAGCTTCGCGTTGCCGTAGGCGCGCTCCGAGCTGAAACCGTGGAAGGTGTTCGGGTCCTCGGGGTCGAACTTGGCGAGCAGGACGTTGGCAATTGAGGCGGTCTGCACCACCGGCGCGCTACCGAGCTGCTCGCGCAGCAAGGTAGACAGCAGGAACGGGGCGACCACGTTGACCTGCCAGGTGCGCTCGAAGCCGTCCGCGGTGGTCAGGGGGCCGTCGAAGATGCCGCCGGCGTTGTTGGCCAGGCCCGCCAGCGGGCCGAACTCGGCCAGCTTCTCCGCCAGCTCGCGGACCTCGCGGAGGGATTCGAAGTCCGCGACCAGGTGCGGGGCGCCGATGTCGTCGGCGACGCGCGCGGTTTTCTCCGGGTTGCGGCCGACGACGACGATGCGATCGTCGGGGCGGGTGCGGTGGATGAGGCGGGCAGCGGCGGCTCCGACGCCATCGGAGGCGCCGGTGATGACGAAGGTTTTCATATCTTAAGCCTAGCGCGGCCGCCGGCCCGGGATCCGGCGCTTTCGCCCTTAGCGAGAGTGGATGGTGTTCTGCGCGGCGGCCAGGCCCTTTTCCACGATCAGACGGGCGCCCTCGGCGGCGGTGTCGAACGCCGTATCCAGCCCGCGGCTGGCGTCGACCGGGCCCAAGACGTAGTCGGGGATGGACGAGCCCTTCGGCGGGCGCCCGATGCCGATGCGCACCCGCAGGTAGTCCCGGGTGCCGAGGTGCTCGGTCAGGGACTTCAGCCCGTTGTGCCCGTTTTCGTTACCGCCCTGCTTGAGGCGAACCTTGTGGGCGGGCAGATCGAGCTCGTCGTGAATGACAATAATGCGCTCCGGCGGGACGTTTAAACACCGGGCCAGCTCGCCTACCGGCCGGCCGCTAAGGTTCATAAAGCTTTGCGGGCGCACGGCCAGCACCGGGGTGCCCTGGATGTCCAGGGAGGCGGCGTCGGCCGCCAGGCCGCGGACCGGCTGGACCAGCCCGCCGGTAGCCGCCAGCAGGTCATCGACAGCCATAAAACCGACGTTGTGCCGCGTCGCCGCGTATTTCGGCCCCGGGTTGCCCAGGCCAACGATGAGCCACTCGGCGCGCAAGTCCTCCGGCGCCGGAGCGGTAGGCCGGTGACTAGAGGGCTGGGACCCGGATGGCTTGCGAAAGGGGCTGAAGAGTTTATCTAAAAAAGACACGCTCTTAGTCTGACATATATCCTTCTAAGACATGACAGCGAGCACAGTCCTGGACGAGGTGACCTGCCCGGTCCTGCCGGCGCCGATGGCTGGCGGCCCGACCACCCCGGAGCTGGTGGCGGCGGCCGCGAAGGCAGGCTCGCTGGGCACCCTGGCGTGGGGCACGGCCAGCCCTGAGCAAGCAGAAACCCAGCTCGACCAGCTGCTGGCCACCGGCACCACCCGCTGGGCGGTCAATCTCTTCCGTCCGCAGCAGCCGCTGCGTGAAGGGGAGCGCCAGGCTGCGGCTGATGTGGCGGCGGCCGAAGGGATGGAGCTTGCCGGTGCCGACTACAGTTTCGGCTGGGACTTCAAACTCGACCTGGCATTAGGCGCGCCCACCCCGCCGCGGGTGGTCTGGGCGATGTTTGGCACCTTCACCAGCGACGAGACCGAGCGCATCCACGACCGCGGAGCCGAGGCCTGGGTGACCGTGACCAGCCCGGCCGAGGCGCGCGCGGCCGCGGAGGCTGGGGCCGACGTCCTATGCGTGCAGGGACCCGACGCGGGCGGTCATCGCGGTATCTGGGACGAATACGCCGAGCCGGACCAGCGCGCGCTGCCGGAGTTGGTGCGCGCCTGCCAGGTGGGAGTGCCACTGCTGGCCGCGGGTGGCCTGCGCACCGCCGAGGACGTCGCCTGGGTACTCGGCCTGCCGGGGGTGGCGGCCGCGGTATGCGGCTCCGCGTTCCTTTTGGCTGATGAGGCGGGAACGAGCCCCGCCAACCGGGAAATGCTTTCCAAGGGCGGGCCCACCGTCGCCACTCGCGCTTTTAGCGGCAGGGTGGCCCGGGGCCTGGCGACGGAGTACACCGCGCAGCACCCGGATGCCCCTGCTATCTACCCTCACCTCAACCAGATTCTGCGCCCTAGGCGGGCGGCGGGGGATAAGGCGGTGGCATATTGCTTAGTGGGCGAACCGGCCACTGGGCTGCGCGGGGGTAGTGTGGAAGACATCCTCTGCCGTCTTAACCAAAAGGCGAACTAGAACGCGATAAACTTTTTGGTTGAGAATTGGTTATACACCCATCGGACCGTGAAAAGGATTGATTTCGTGACCACGAACTCGCACGTGTGGCAAGAAAACTGGAATGAGCGCCTGGAAAAGGCGCAGGAGATGTTGCCGCTGATCCACCAGCTTCACCGCAAAAACAACGTCGTCACCACGATCTTCGGCCGCCCACTGGTGGGCGTCACCGACATCGACATCATCAAGAGCCACCGCTACGCCCGACGCATCGCGGAGCGCGAGCTGTCCACCTTCGAGACCCTGCCGATCATCCAGGAGCTGACCGAGATGAACCTGGGCTCTGCCTCCGTCGACGTGGGGCGCCTGGTCATCGGCTACGAAGAGGAAAAAGACAACTACAACAGCCTGCGCGATTACCTCGAGCAGGAGCTGGTGGAGGTCGTCGGTGCCGGCATTAACAAGGAATGCACCGACGTCGTGCTCTACGGCTTCGGCCGCATCGGCCGCCTGCTGGCCCGCATCCTGATTGCCCGCGAGGCCGCCTACGGCGGCGTGCGTCTGCGCGCCATCGTCGTGCGCAAGAAGGGCGACGGCGACATCCTCAAGCGCGCCTCCCTGCTGCGCCGCGACTCCGTCCACGGCGCCTTCAACGGCTCCATCTCCGTGGATGAGGAAAACGAGGTCATCTGGGCCAACGGTACCAAGATCAAGGTCATCTACGCCTCCGACCCGGCCACCATCGACTACACCCAGTACGGCATCAAGGACGCCATCCTGGTCGATAACACCGGCGCGTGGCGCAACCGCGAGGGCCTGTCCCAGCACCTGGAGGCCCCGGGCATCGGCCGCGTGCTGCTGACCGCCCCGGGCAAGGGCGACATCAAGAACATCGTCTACGGTATCAACGACGGCGACATCGCCGAGGACGACAAGATTCTGTCCGCCGCCTCCTGTACCACCAACGGCATCACGCCCGTCCTGCAGGTCATCAACGAGCGCTACGGCGTGGTCCATGGCCACGTGGAGACTGCCCACTCGTTCACCAACGACCAGAACCTCATTGACAACTACCACAAGGGCGACCGCCGCGGCCGCGCCGCCGGCCTGAACATGGTCCTGACCGAGACCGGCGCCGCCAAGGCCGTGGCCAAGGCCGTCCCGGACTTCGAGGGCAAGCTGACCGGCAACGCCATCCGCGTTCCCACCCCGGACGTGTCCATGGCCGTACTGAACCTGGAGCTGGAGAGCGAGGTCGAGCGCGAGGAGGTCAACAACTTCCTGCGTGACGTCTCGCTGCGCTCCCACCTGCGCCAGCAGATCAGCTACATCGCCTCCCCGGAGGTCGTCTCCTCCGACTTCGTCGGCTCCACCCACGCCGGCATCGTCGACGGCCTGGCCACCATCGCCAGCGGCAAGCACCTGGTGCTCTACGTCTGGTACGACAACGAGTTCGGCTACTCCAACCAGGTCATCCGCATCGTCGAGCGCCTGGCCAACGCCCGCCCGAAGGTCCTGCCCGGCCGCATCCACGCCTCCCAGCTCTAAGGCGCGTGGGAACCCGCTAAGGGCTCCCGGATAAATAAATTTCCCCGATCGGTGGAGTGTTCCACCGAGCGGGGAAATTTTTAGGTCCTGTTGTGGGTGGCCTGGGACTTATTTCTTCTTGTCCTTCTTTTTCTTCTTCTTATCCTGCTTGCCGCGTTCGAGGTCGGCAGCCACGTCGGGGACGTACTTGAACTCCTCGCGGGCTGGGCGCTCGTATTCCTCCCCGTCGGAGGCCGGGCGCTGCGGGATATCCGGCAGCTCGCGGTCGATCTTCCGGTAGGGGATGGAGCTGAGCAGGTGGGAGATGACGTTGATGCGGGAGCGCTTCTTGTCCTCCGACTCGACGGTGTACCACGGCGCGGTGGGGGTGTCGGTGTGGATGAACATCGCGTCCTTGGCGCGGGAGTAGTCCTCCCAGCGGGTGATCGACTGCAGGTCCATGGGGGAGAGCTTCCAGCGGCGCAGCGGGTCGTTGCGGCGGGACTCGAAGCGGGCGAGCTGCTCTTCGTCGGAGACGGAGAACCAGTACTTGCGCAGCATGATGCCGTCCTCGACCAGCATCTGCTCGAAGATCGGGGCCTGGTGCAGGAAGCGGACGTATTCCTGATCGGTGCAAAAGCCCATGACGCGCTCGACGCCGGCGCGGTTGTACCAGGAGCGGTCGAAGATGACGATCTCGCCGGCGGTCGGCAGCTTTTCGATGTAGCGCTGGAAGTACCACTGGCCGCGCTCCCGGGAGGTGGGGGCGGGAAGGGCCTCCACGCGGCAGGAGCGCGGGTTGAGGTACTGCGTGATGCGCTTGATCGCCGAGCCCTTGCCCGCGGCGTCGCGGCCTTCCATGATGATGACCACGCGCGCACCGGTCTCGATGACCCATTGCTGCATATCGACCAGCTCGGCCTGCAGGCGCTTGAGCTCGTCCTCGTACGCCTTTTTGTTCAGTTTCGGCGGCTTGGTGGTCTTGGCGTCTTTCTTGCTCATAGTTCAATCGTAGCCGTCGGAAGGCCGTGGGGAAAACCTATCAACGGTGAATATTAATCGGCAAAGACCGTGGTGTTTTCGATGTGGCCGAGGCCCTCAATCGCCACGCGCACGGTGTCGCCGTGGCCCAGGAACTGCTGCGGGTCCCCGGCGAAGCCGACGCCCTCCGGAGTGCCGGTGACGATGACGTCGCCGGGGTTGAGCGGGTAGAGGTGCGAGCAGAAAGTGACCAGCTCGGCGACGGGGAAGATCAGGTCGTCGGTGTTGTCTTCCTGGCGAATCTCGCCATTGACCTTGGTGGACAGCCGGGCGCCGGTCCCCGGGGACCACTCGTCCGCGGTGGTCAGCCACGGCCCGAAGCCGGAACTGCGGTAGAAGGACTTGCCCGCGTGGAACTGGGTGGTCTGCCGCTGGAAATCGCGCAGGGTGTAGTCGTTCATGATGGCGTACCCGGCCACGTGGGATAGTGCCCGGCTGCGATCGATGCGGTGCGCGCGGGTGCCGATGACCGCGGCGAGCTCGCCCTCGTAGTCGAGCTTGCCCTGGGCGTAGCCGGGGATAGCCACGTCGCTAAAAGGCCCGGTGAGCGCGTCGGCGAATTTCACGAACAGCGTGGGCTGGCCTGGGGCCTCGCGCCCCATCTCCCGGATGTGGCGGGCGTAATTGAGGCCGACGCAGATGATTTTCTCCGGCTGGGGGATGACCGGGGCGAGGTCCTCGTGGTCGAAGACGATGGGCTCGCCGGAGAGCTGGGCAGCCTTGCGCCAGTCGCCGCTGCGCAGGAGGGCACCCACGTCCTCGTGGTCGAGTTCCACACCGGTGTAGTCGCTGTCCACGCGGACGGTGGTCGTGCCGTACTGGGTCTTTAGGGTAGCGAGCCTCATAAAAGGTTATGTTAACGCCTGCAGCACCTCGTCTGCGGCATCGGCAGCGATAATCGGCACCTCCGCGGCCTCCTTCTTGGAAAACTTGGCCAGCACGAAACTGGCCGGATCCAGGCGCCCGGGCGGGCGGCCGATGCCCACCGACAGGCGCTGGTAGTCCTTGGTACCCAGGGATTTCGTGACCGAGCGCAGACCGTTGTGCCCGCGGTCGCCGCCGCCCCGGCGTAGACGCACCGCGCCGAAGTCCTGCTCCAGCTCGTCGTGAATGATAATGATGTCATCCGGCTGGACGGAGAAGTAATTCGCCAGCGCCTTGACCGCCCCGCCGGAGGTGTTCATGAACGTGCGGGGCTGGGCTAGGATGACGCGGCGGGCACCCAGGCGCCCCGGGGCCAGCTCGGCGATCTCCGCGTTGGTTCTCCGGTTGAGGCTCAGACTAGCGGCCTGCGGCGTGGCCCGGCTGGCGAGCTCCGCAATGACCTCGTGGCCGACGTTGTGCCGGGTGCCGGAATATTTCGGCCCCGGGTTGCCCAGGCCGACGATTAGCAGGGGAGTCTCACTCATGCTCACTATTGTGGCACAGGCAAAAGAAAGGCGGGCCGCCCCACGCACTCGGCGTGGAGGGCCCCGCAGTAAGTCCCTAGCGAGGAGGCAGTGATTACTCCTCGTTGTCGGAGGAGGACTCGCCCTCGTCGACGGACTCGGCGCCAGCGTCGGCGCCGCCTTCCTCGACAGCCTCGGCGGCCTCTTCGAGCTCGGTGTCAACCTCCGGCTCGGAGATGGAGACGATGACGGTCTCCTCGTCGGCGACCAGGGTGGAGCCTTCCGGCATGGTCAGGTCGGCAGCGGTGATGACGGTGCCGTTTTCGGCGCCCTCGATGGAGACGACGATCTCTTCCGGGATGTTGAGCACGTCGGCCTCGATCATGACGACGTCGGCGTCCTGCAGGTACATCATGCCCGGAGCCGGCTCGCCCTCGATGGTGACCGGGACCTCGACCTCGACCTTCTCGCCGCGCTTAATGGACAGCAGGTCGATGTGGTCAACGTCTAGGGTCAGCACGTTCTGGTCGACGTGCTTGACCATGGTCAGGTGCTGCTGGCCGTCGATTTCCAGCTCGAGAACGGCGTTGACGCCGTGGTAACGCAGCAGGGTCTGGATTTCCAGCAGGCCGGCGGCGAAGTGGATCGGCTCGGTGTTGGAGCCGTAGATCACCCCGGGGATCTTCCATTCGCGGCGCAGGCGGCGAGCGGCACCCTTACCGAACTCGGTACGGGCTTCAGCCTTGATGACAGGGCGTTCGTTAGCCATTGTTTCTCCTTGAAAGTCGAATGTAGGTTGAAAAGTACACACGGCAAGGACTAGGCGTATAAATACGACTAAAGCCTGCCGATGGACGTCTTGGTCGAGTCACATCGCAGGCTTGGATAAGTGAAGCTTGGAATGTAGTTTTATCAATCGCGTCGATAACGGCCAACACCACGCGCGTGGATAATCAGCCCTCGCCGAGACAGATAGCAATCTAGCACGCGCGCCCCGCTGGCGCAATTTCCGTGCCCGGCGATGCAATTTCTGCGCCAGGGTGCGCGGTACCTTGCACCTCCGCGTCTTCTAGGAGTTCTCGTCACTCCTAGGAGTCTTGGTCGGTGGCCTTCCGCGGGCGCGCCGTGGAGGTTGCCTCGGCATCGGAAGCCGTCTTTTCGGAAGCGGCGATGGGGTTGCTGTCGGCGTCGTAGCCGGTGGGCTCGGTCTCGCTGACGTAGCGCACCTGGCCGCGGTGGATGGGCTCGTAGCGGCCCTCCAGCCAGTTGTCGTCCACCTCGTAGTCCGAGGCATTAAACGGGTTACTGGAGTTCGCGTCCAACTCCGCGATGACCTCCTGGGACACGGACTCACGCAGCGGCTGGGAGGCCAGGTTGGAGTGGAAGATCTCCTCGGAGAGCTCGGCGCGCTGGGCGTTGCTGAACTTCTGCTTCGGGTCGATCATGCGCAGCACCAAGGAGCGGATCTTGTCGCGGAGGCGGGACTCGGCGGTGATGATGTCGCGGCCGCGGGCCAGCCAGGTGAAGATCAGCACGCCGATCATGACCAGCGCGAGGTAGCCCATGATCGGGAAGACCGCGCCGACCAGGGAGGCAAAGTCCAGGAAGGACAGCACGTAGCCGACGATGACGATGATTACCAGGGTCAGGCGGAAACGCTGCGGGGCGTGCGTGGACCCGCGGCGGGACAGGCTGTAGAAGTTACCCAGCGCGGTGGAGAAGATCATGACGTAGATGACGATGGAGGCGAATAGGCCCAAGGCATCATTGACGTTGGTGATGATGCTCAAGGTCGGCAGGGCGTCCTCATAGATGTCCGTGACGTTGGAGATCATGGCGACGACCATCATGACCAGCAGGACGCCGATGATGCCGCCGCGGCCGGCGGTGCGCACGTCGATGGTGTCGCCGCCCATGATGATGCCCATGGAAACGCCGCCCATCATGGCAATACCGACGTAGTTGAAGGTGGAGACCCGCCAGTTCGGCAGGGTGGTCTCCACGTTATCGATGCCGAACTGGCCCACGGCGGCGAGATCCGACGGGGCGTTCATGAAGGAGTAGACCGCGGCGATGACCAACAGGGCGACCACGAACGGGGTGATAGAGCCCAGGGTGTTGCTGACCTTCTCAACGTTCATCATGCCGCAGATGATGACGGCGACGGCCATCAGCGTCGAGCCCACCCAGAGCGGCAGACCGAACTGCCGCTTGAGGTTGGCGCCGGCACCGGCCAGCATCACGAAGGAAATGCAAAACTGCGTGAAGGTGATGGAATAATCTACGAAGCGAGCCAGGAACTTGCCGGCTACGCTGGAAAAGATGCGATCGTGGGAGGCGGCCTGGAAATAGCTTCCGTACTGCATGGCGATCATGACCGCGAGGGGCATCAGTACCAGCGCGATGACGGCGCCGATGACGCCCCACCAACCGAAGGCGGCGTAATACTGCAGCTTTTCTTGGCCGGAGGCGAAACCGGCGCCGACAGTACAACTGAGGTACGCCATTCCCAGCATGAGAGCTTTTTCACTAAAGTCCTTCCACGTTGAAAGTTTTCAACAACAAGGTAGGACTATAGTGGCTGTGCTGGGAAGATACTAGCCCGCTGTGTATCCACCGTCGACCATGTGGGCGCTGCCGGTGATATAGGACGCGTCCGGGGACAGCAGGAAACGCACCAGGTGAGCCACCTCTTCCGGCTGGCCTAGGCGGCCCAACGGGTGGGAATTGATGACGCGGTGCAAGGCCTCATCATCCATGTCTTTAGCCAGGCGGGAGCCGCGCACATAAGCCGGACACACGCAGTTGATGCGGATGGCCTTGGAGCCGTACTCCAGGGCGGCGCTCTTGGTCAGTCCCACCACGCCGTGGTTGGCGGCGGTGTAGCCGGAATTGCCCGCGGAAGCGAAGGCGCCGTGCACGGAGGCGACGTTGACGATTGAGCAGGTGGAGGTGCGCTCTTGGTCCATGAACTGCTCGAGCTGGTAGCGCATGCCGTAGGCCACGGCGTTGAGGTTGCGGTCGATGAGCTGGTCCCACTCGCTCACGGCGAATTCGCCGGTATGGTCGTCGCTGCCGCCGTAGCCGGGGCAGTTAACCGCCAGGTGTAGGGCGCCGTAGGTCTGGACGGCAACATCGACGGCGTCGCGGTGCGCGGCCTCCACGGTGGTGTCCATGACGTGGCCGGTTACCTCCGCGCCGGCGCCACGCAGCTTTTCCACCAACTGTCCCAGCAGCTGCGGGTCCTCGTCCGCGACAACCAGGCGAGCACCCCACTCGCTGAGTTCTTCGGCCACCGCGGCACCGATGCCGTAGCCGGCCCCGATGACCAAGGCCACGCGTCCGTCGAAATTAGAAAACCTACCCATGAGTGTCCTTCCTTGTGGTCGTGGCTCCCTCACCGGTGCGACCCGCCGGAACGTTTAAGCGTTCCGGCTCACGGTCACACCAGGGGAGTTGCCTAGGGCACCCAGGGTAGTGATTTTTTCTTAGTCTTGCGGCTCAAACAGGGTAGTAACCGAGCCGTTTTCGAAGATCTCGTGGATCGTGCGGGCCAGCAGTGGCGCGATAGACAGCACCGTCAGGTTGGACCAGCCCTCGGTGGACTGCGGCAGGGTATCGGTCGTGATGACCTCTTCCGCGCCGCACTCCGACAGGCGCTCGCGCGCCGGATCGGAGAAGACACCGTGGGTGCAGGCGATGATGACCTTGCGGGCACCGGCCTCCTTGAGGACGCGGACCGCGCCAGCAATGGTGCCGCCGGTGTCAATCATGTCGTCCAGCAGGATGCAGTCGTGGCCCTCGACGTCGCCGACGACGCGGTTGGACACAGTCTGGTTGGCCACCTCGGTGGAGCGGGTCTTGTGGACGAAGGCCAGCGGGGCGTCGCCCAGCTCGTGGGCCCACTTCTCGGCGACCTTGACGCGGCCAGCGTCCGGGGAGACCACGGTGATGTTGTCCGTGGCGTAGGTCTTCTTGATGTAGTCGGTCAGGATTGGCATGGCGTGCATGTGATCGACCGGGCCATCGAAGAAGCCCTGGATCTGGTCGGTGTGCAGGTCGACGGAGACGATACGGTCTGCGCCGGCGGCCTGCAGCAGGTCGGCAACCAAGCGGGCGGAGATGGGCTCGCGGCCGCGGTGCTTCTTATCCTGCCGCGCGTAAGGGTAGAACGGCAGGATGGCGGTGATGCGCTTGGCGGAACCGCGCTTGAGCGCATCGATCATGATGAGCTGCTCCATCAGCCACTTGTTCAGCGGCTGGGTGTGGGACTGCATGACGAAGCAGTCGGCACCACGCACGGATTCCTCGAAGCGAATGAAGATTTCGCCGTTCGCGAAGTCGCGGGCGGTTGTGGGGACTAGGTCCGTCTTGAGCTCCTTGGCTACGGCCTCAGCCAGATCCGGGTGTGCGCGCCCGGAAAACAGCTTCATGTTTTTGCTGCTGCCAGTGATTTTGCCAGTCATAGCGAGTTAAAAACCCTTCTTAATTGTGGTCGCCGTTATGTGGTTCGCCTTGCGCGCGGGCCGCCGCTTCCGCCGCCGGGGTGCCCGGCCGCTTTTTCTGCACCCAGCCCTCGATATTGCGCTGCTTGCCACCAGAGACAACGAGTGCTCCTGCAGGAACATCGTCCTTGATTACTGTACCCGCTCCGGAATACACGCCGTCACCGACCGTCACCGGAGCAATAAACATGGTGTCCGAGCCGGTGCGGACGTAGTCGCCCACGGTGGTATGGTGCTTGTTCACGCCGTCGTAGTTGACGAAGACGGAGGAGGCACCGATGTTGGACTCGCGGCCGACGGTCGCGTCCCCGATATAGGTCAGGTGCGGGACCTTGGAGCCCGGGCCGATGTGGGCCTTCTTGGCCTCGACGAAGCCGCCCAGCTTGCCCTTCTCGCCCAGGATGACGCCCGGGCGGATGTAGGCGAACGGGCCGACGGTGGCCTCCGTGCCGATGACCGAGCCTTCGCCGTGGGTGCGGATGACGCTGGCGCCGGCGCCCACCTGCATGTCGGTCAGGGTGGTGTCCGGGCCCACCACGGCGTTGTCGCCGATGGAGGTCGTGCCCCACAGCTGGGTGCCGGGGTGGATGGTCACGTCCTGGCCGATGGTCACGCCTACACCAATCCAGGTGGTTTCCGGATCGACGACGGTGGCCCCGCCGCGCATGGCCTCTTCTACCAGGCGGCAGTTGAGCTCGCGGCCGGCGGCGGCCAGCTGGATACGGTCGTTGACGCCGGCCAGCTCAGCCGGGTCCGGGGCGCGGAAGGCGCCGACTGCCTGGCCGTCCTCGCGGGCGATCTCCAGCACGTCGGTGATGTAGAGCTCGCCCTGGGCGTTGTTGGTGTCCAGGCGGGCCAGCGCGGAGCGCAGCGTGGCGGAGTCGAAAGCGAAGACGCCGGAGTTAACCTCGCGGATAGCGCGCTGGGCGTCGCTGGCATCCTTGTGCTCGACGATGGCCTGCACGCTGCCATCCTCGGCGCGCTCGATGCGGCCGTAGCCGGTGGGGTTATCCAACTCCATCGACAGCACGGTGACCGCGTTGCCAGCCTCCTGGTGCGCGGCGCGCAGGCCGTCGATGGTCTCGGCGCGCAGCAGCGGGACGTCGGCGTTGGTGACGATGACGGTGCCGTCGAAGTCGGGGAGCGGTTCCAGGCCGCACTGCACGGCGTGCCCGGTACCGTTTTGTTCTTCCTGGACGGCCTGCAGGATCTCCCGGCCGAGCTCCTCGGCGAGCTGGTCGACGGCGGGGGAGACCTGGTCACGCTGGTGGCCGACGACGGCCACGAGGTGTTCGGGCTCCAGCCCTGCGGCGGCATAGAGGCTGTGTCCTAACAGGCTGCGGCCGCCGATGCTGTGCAAAGTCTTCTGCGTTGCAGACTTCATGCGGGTGCCAGCGCCGGCGGCGAGAACTATAACGGCTACGGGTTGCGGGCTTGCCACGTGGGGAACTCTCCAAAATCTTAATCGGCGAAAGTGCAATAAGTTTTTCGCTAAACATCATATAGCGGACCGCGCCCAGCCGCGTTCTTTTGAGCAGACACGTCGCGCCGCCCCGGGGCGCTACTTAGCCGGAAACGTCCTCGAGCTGGCGGGCCCGCCAGACGCCCACCGCGCCGACCAAGGCCAAAAAGAGCAGCGCAACCGAGGGGCCGGCCAGGGCGATGAGGGCGGAGATACCGCCGACTACCAGCAGCATGACGCCCATCATGGTGTTGGCCGCGCCCACGTAGTGGGTGCGCTGGTCGCCCTCGGCCATGTCCACCACGTAGGTCTTGCGGGCCACCCGGATGGCGGTGTGCGCCAGGGTGACCACGAAGAAGCCGGCGGGCAGCAGCCACTGGTTGACCGCGGCGGGCAGGGTGGCATCGGCAGCCACGATAAGGACCAAAACCACGGAGGCTACGGCCGCGCCGCTGGCCATGACGTTGCGGGAAGACTTGTCGGAAAAGACGCCGGAGACCCGCCCGCCGATGAGCGAGGCCACCGCGGAGGCCAAGAGGAACGAGCCTAGGCCGCCCAGCAGGGTATCACCGTTGCGCTGGGCCAGGCTAACGATGAACGTCGTGGACAGCGCGGAGACCAACAGCAGGGAGCGGACGTTGACGAATCGCCGGAAGCGGCGGTCGCCGGTGTAGAGCTGCCACGTGTCCTGCCACCAGTTGGCCGCCGGCGGCGCCTGGTCCTCCTCCGTGACGGGCTCCGCGATGTCGCGGAAGACCAGCGTGGCCACCGCCCAGGTCAGCGAGCCGGCCACCACCAGCACGCCCAGCGCCCACTGGGGCAGCTGCCCGGTCAGCACGAGGAAAACACCGACCAGCAGGGTGGCACCGCCCCCGACCGCGGTGGCCCGGCCGGTGACCTGGCCCCGGGTGCCCTTGGAAATCGTGCGGCCCTGGACGTCCTTGCCCGCGATGGAGCACAGTGCCCGGAACACCGACAGCGCCGCGAGCGCCAGTAAGACGCCAGCGCCGAGCAGCCAGCCGCTGGCGACGATGATGATAAGGCCGATGAAGAAAGCGGAAACCGCCTGGCCGATAGAGCCCAACATCCACAGCTTCTTGCGGCTGTTGTGCGTGGTCACCCAGGGAGTGAGCGCGGCCTGCGGCAGCATGGAGCCCGACTCGCGGAAGGGCACCAGCAGGGCGGTGAAGAAGTGGGGAACGCCGGCTGCCTGGAAAGCCCACGGCAGTACCGTCTTGGCGGAGACCACCTGGTCGCCCAGGTTTTGCAGACCGTTGGCCCAGACGAAACGCCGCGCGTTGTGGGATTCCCTATTCTTGTTGTCCATGGCGTCGAGCTTATTGGGCGAGGTGCTTTTTAGGTAGTAAGGCCGGCCTCGCCGCAAACCGACTGAGCAGGACTTCGGCCCGGCGGTGGGGATTAGGAGTGTGAATAAAATCGGCGAGATCCCAACCAATGTGAGATTGTGCGCGGCGGCTCAAACGCGGGGCGGCTGGCGCGGCCGGTGGCCTAGGCTGGAGGGAGTATCAATTTTCACGGTTTTGTGAAGGCAAAGGTGATTGTTTATGCCCGCTCGTGCCCATGTGCACCGCCCGTTCAACCGGCGCACGTTTTTCCGCGGCACGCTCGTCGCCGCCTTGGGGGCGGCCGCCGCGCCGGCACTGGCGGCGTGTTCAGGTAGCCAGTCGAGCCAGCAGCCCGAACCGCGCGGCTACGACGGTGAGCTGCGCAAGCTGGCCATCCCTCCTCTCTACGAGGGCTCGCTGGAGGGAAAGAGCCGCACGTTCACCCTGCAGGCCCAGGCCGGCCATGCCGAAATCCTGCCGGGCCAGCCGCGCACGCGGACTTGGGGCTTCAACGGCGACTACCTGGGCCCGACGCTGCGCGCCAAAAAGGGCGAAGAGGTCAAGGTCCGCGTAGAAAACAACCTGCCGGAGATGACCACCGTCCACTGGCACGGGATGAAGCTGCCGGCCTATGCCGACGGCGGCCCGCACTCGCCCATCGAGCCGGGGAAGAGCTGGGAACCGTCTTGGACGGTGGCACAGCCGGCCGCCACGGTGTGGTACCACCCGCACCCGCACGGGCAGACCGCCGTGCAGGCCTACCGCGGCTTGGCAGGCATGTTCATCCTGGACGACGAGGTCTCCGAGTCCCTGGAGATTCCGCACGACTACGGTGTGGACGATATCCCAGTCGTCCTCTGCGATCTCAAGTTCACCGATGATGACCAGCTGGATAACCGGATCGATGACACCCTGGGCCTGATGGGCACCACGCCGGTGGTCAACGGCCAGACCAACTGCTTCTTCCAGGCCACCACGCGCCGGGTGCGGCTGCGCTTCTTAAACGGCGCGACCATGCGCTTCTACACGCTCAGCCTGGACAACGACGCCCCCTTCCAGGTCATCGCCTCCGACTCCGGGCTGCTGGGCGTGCCGGTGGAGGCCGACGATATCCTGATCGGCCCCGGCGAGCGCGTCGAAGCCTTGGTGGACTTGTCCCCGGGCGAGGAAATCAAGCTGGTCTCCCGGCCGCGCGAGGATCGGTTTGGCATCCCCGAAAACGGCGAGTACACCGTGGACTTCGGCTTCCAGGACTCCTTCGACCTGCTGACCCTGCGCGGCCCGCAGGATGACGCGCCGGAGGCCCCTGCGCTGCCGGCACAGCTCGACCCGGCCGCGGGCAAGGCGCCCGCTAGAGAAGGGTTGAAGGAGCGCACCTTCGTGCTCAACACCTTCCTTATTAATGGCGAATCCATGGACATGGCCCGCGTGGACGAGGTGATTGACCACGACAAGCCGGAAATCTGGCACGTGGAAAACGAGAACGCGGACTGGCCGCACAACTTCCACATCCACAACTCCCGGTTCAAGATCCTGGACTTCGACGGGCAGGGGATTGAGGTGCCCACCCAGGGCTGGAAGGACACCATCGACCTGCCTCCGAAGGCGACGGCAACCCTCCTGGTGGAATTCGGCTATTACCCGGACCCGACCATCCCTTATATGTTCCACTGCCACATGCTCCTGCACGAGGACGAGGGAATGATGGGACAATTTGTAGTGGTCAAGCCCGGCGAGGAACCCGACGTGCGAGTGACCCCGGCGGCGATGACCTTCGACGATCACGCCAGGCACTCGTCCAGCCACGCGGAGCACGGCTCCATCGATGCCTCCCGCAGCCCCTATGCGCCCTATGCGCCCACCAGCGGGGCCCAACCTGCGGGTGGTGCCGACGAGCCGGCCGCGCGCGGCAACCCGGGCGGGCACCAGTCCAATTTGGACGCCAAGTAGCCGGCACAGCAGTCCAAAGCCATTCGGGCGGGGAGAAGCTCCGCGCGGATGCCTATTGTTGTAAGCATGCACGACGTCGATCCGCTCATCTCCACCCTCTATCAAGGCTTTGATCTGATCGGAGTGGTCCTCAACGGGATCATCGGCGGGACAATTGCCCGCAAGCGGGAATTCGACATCGTCGGCTTCATCTTCCTCGCGCTGTTTTCGGCGCTGGCCGGCGGCATGATGCGCGACATGCTGATCGGGGCGGGCGCGGCCGCCGCCGTCTCGGACCCGGCCTACCTGGGGCTGGCGTGCGTGGGTGCGCTCGTCGCGTTCTTAACCGATCTGAAGGGCAAGGTCTGGGAAATCTTCAAGGTCCACGGCGACGCCATCATCCTGGGCGTGTGGTCCACCACCGGGTGCGTGAAGGCGCTGTCCCACGGGGTGCCGCTTATCGCCTGCGTGTTCATGGGCGTGCTGACCGCCGTGGGTGGGGGAATGATCCGTGATATTGCCTCCGGGCAGATCCCGGGGATCTTCGGCGGCAGCCCGCTCTATGCGGTCCCGGCGATTGTCACCGGCGTGGTCATGGCGGGCTTTTCCAGCTCCGGACTCCAGGCACTAGGAATGTTGGTAGCGCCGCTGGTGGGCACCGGGCTGGCGGTCTTGGCCTACTGGCGCGGGTGGGTGCTGGCCCGGCCTGGGCGCGCCCCCGTGAACTACACCGCGGAACACATGGCGCAATTCGTGCGGCGGACGGGAAACCGCTGGTGGGGTGGCCGGCGGAAGTAGTTCCGCGCGCGGGCCGGCGATGGCAGGCCGGTGATAAACGTTTCGAGGCTGATAAAAATTAGTTTGCACAGGTCGCGAAAAGCCTTGAAAAGACTTTGTCATTCGTGCAAAAGGGGTGGTTTTTGCACGCGTTTAAACGGTACGGGCGTATCGCTATGAGCCAATAAATGCGCTGGGTACGGTGCATTTCTGAGTGTTTGGTCACATTGCAGTCATTTTCTTGGGATTTGCAGCAAATTTATTTGCACAAGCCATAGGGGAGGGATAAAGTTACAACTAACACGAAAGGGAAATCGAGTGGCAGCTGTCACAAGGGTTCCAGATGGCAGTCCCACCCGAGTCCTGAAAGTGGCTCACATATCGCACTACTGGGAGAGACAACAATGTCCACAATCACCAACCCGCAGAACGCCGCCGGGTCAGAATCCGGCTCTGGCGATTCGCAGGCCGTCAAAGCACAGAACACGACCCCCCTTCTTTCTGGCGAAAAGCCCACCGTGGATCCTCGCGGTTGGCACAAGACCGACACGGTCTGGATGCTGAGTCTGTTCGGTACCGCAATTGGTGCCGGCGTCCTCTTCCTTCCGATCAACGCCGGCCAGGGCGGTATTATCCCGCTCATCATCATGACGCTGGTTGCGTTCCCGATGACCTTCATGGCCCACCGCGCGCTGACCCGCTTCATGCTCTCCAGCTCCAACCCGGACGCTGACCTGACCCAGGTGGTCGAGGAGCACTTCGGCCCGAAGGCCGGCATGGCCATGACCATCCTGTACTTCCTGTCGGTGTACCCGATTCTGCTGGTCTACTCGGTCACCATCGTCAACACGGTCTCCAGCTTCATGCAGCACCAGCTGGGCATCGAGCCGCCGTCACGCTGGCTTCTGTCCGCCATCCTGGTCGGTGGCCTCATCCTGGTTGTCCGCATGGGCAACGACTTCGTGGTCAAGGCCATGTCCGTTCTGGTCTTCCCTTTCATCGCCATCCTGGTCCTGCTGTCTCTGTACCTCATCCCGAACTGGTCTGGCGCCCTGTTCAGCACCTTCGACATGAGCGAGGTCTCCCGCGTCTCCGGCCACGGCCTAGGCGTTACCCTGCTGCTGCTGGTCCCGGTTATGGTCTTCTCCTTCAACCACTCGCCGATTATCTCCTCCTTCGCCAAGGCAAAGCGCCAGGAGTACGGTGCCGCGGCTGACAAGAAGACCGGCCAGGTCCTAGCCGCCGCTGAGGCTCTTATGGTCGGCGTGGTTATGTTCTTCGTATTCAGCTGCGCGCTGTCCCTGTCCCCGGAGAACGTGGTAGAAGCCAAGGAACAAAACATCACCATCCTGTCCTACCTGGCTAACCACTTCGATGACCCGATTATCGCTTGGGTCGCCCCGATTGTCGCCATCATCGCCGTCGCCAAGTCCTTCCTAGGCCACTACCTCGGTGCGGCCGAAGGCTTCGAAGGTATCGTCGTGAAGTCCTCCGGCGGCCACCTGCAGCGTAACAAAGCCCTGGAAACCGGCACCCTCATCTTCATGCTGGTTTCCTCCTGGCTGGTCGCTTGGGCTAACCCGTCCATCCTGGGCATGATTGAGACCCTCTGCGGTCCGACGATTGCCATCCTCCTCTTCCTGATGCCGCAGTACGCCATCCACAAGATTGACGCCCTGAAGAAGTTCCGCGGACACTTCGGTAACTACTTCATCACCGTCATCGGCATCGTGGCCGTTGCCACCATCGTCTACAACATCATCCAGGTCTTCTAAGACCACTTCCTCCGTCCCACTTCGGTACTCCCACTACGGGAATAGGAAAATTTCGGAAAGGTAATCCAACCATGTTCGTCAGTATTTTTGAAATGTTCAAGATTGGTATCGGGCCCTCTAGCTCCCACACCTTGGGACCAATGAAGGCCGGCCGCCAGTTCGTGGATGAACTCGAGCGCGCCGAAATCATCGACCGGGTCGACCGCATCCACGCAGAGGTCTACGGCTCCCTGTCCCTGACAGGCAAGGGGCACGCCACTGACGACGCCATCATCATGGGCGTGGCGGGCAACGAGCCCGAGACCGTCGACATCGACGAGATGCCGGTCTTCCTGGCTAAGGTGCGCGCCACCAACAAGCTGGAAATCGGCTCCGCCGAGCGCATGGTCAAATTTGACGACATCGTCTTCCGCTCCGATTTCCACCCGGCTCACGAGAACACCATGTCCCTGACCGCCTACAACGGCGACGAGGTCGTCATGGAGAAGTTCTACTGTTCCATCGGTGGCGGCTTCATTGTGGAGGCTGAGGAAGTCGGCGGCGCCTGCGCCCCGCACCAGCCGGTGCCGTACGCGTACCCGACCGCGGCGGCCCTGCTCGACCTGTGCCGCCGCCACGACCTGTCCATCCCGGAGTTGGCCATGGCCAACGAAATCGAGGCTCACGGTGAGAACGCAGTGCGCGAGCACATGGCCAAGGTCTGGGACGTCATGAAGGAAGGTATCCAGCGCGGCATCACCACTGAGGGCACGCTACCGGGCAAGCTGCACGTTCCCCGCCGCGCAGCCGTGCTGTACAAGCGCCTGACCGAGAAGCCGAACGGCGGTAACGACCCGCTGAGCGCAATGAGCTGGCTGAACGTCTTCGGCCTGGCCGTCAACGAGGTCAACGCCTCCGGTGGGCGCGTGGTTACCGCCCCGACCAACGGTGCCTGCGGCATCGTCCCAGCCGTGCTGGCTTACTACGACAAGTTCATCTCCCCGGTTGACGAGGACACCTACCGCGACTACTTCCTGACCTGCACCCAGGTGGGCGCGCTGTTCAAGATGAACGCTTCCATCTCAGGCGCTGAGGTTGGTTGCCAGGGTGAGGTGGGCGTGGCCTGCTCCATGGCTGCGGCCGGCCTGGCCCAACTCATGGGTGGCACCCCGGAGCAGGTGTGTGCCGCTGCCGAAATCGGCATGGAACACAACCTGGGCCTGACCTGCGACCCGGTCTGCGGCCAGGTGCAGGTGCCCTGCATCGAGCGCAACGCGGTTGGTGCCGTCAAGGCCGTCAACGCGGCCCGCATGGCCCTGGAACGCGAGTCCGACCCGACCGTGTCCCTGGACAACGTCATCGAGACCATGTACCAGACCGGTAAGGACATGAACTCCAAGTACCGGGAGACCTCCGAGGGCGGTCTGGCCACCGTTCTCTTCCCTCGACTCCTGCCTTGCAGCTAAACTTACGGAATACGTAAGAATACTCACAGTAAAACACTGAACCCCAACCAGAGATAAGGAACGCGGACATGCACACGGCTTTGAAAGACCTCGTCACCTCTGCACCGGTGAAAGATACGGCCGACCTGCATGCCCGCTACGTTCCTCTGGTGGAGTTCATGGGCCAGGCGATGGGACCCAACTGCGAGGTTGTGCTGCACGACCTGACCGTGCCGGATGAGTCCATCATCGCCATCGTCAACAGCCACATCAGTGGCCGTGAGGTCGGCGGCCCGGTAACGGACTTCGCCCTGTGGTTCATGAAGCAAGGATCCCACGACTCCATCCCGTTCGTGGCGGGCTACCGCTCAGTCAACGCCGTCGGGCGCATTTGCCGTTCGTCCAGCTACTTCATCCGGGATGAGTCCAACGAACTCATCGGAATGGTCTGCGTGAACGTCGACATCACCGAACTCGTCAACGTGCAGCGTCTAGCCGGCAGCCTCATCGGCGAATCCCGCGACAGCGCTGCTGAGGGAGCTCCCATGCCGACCACGGCCGAGGCCAAGCGCCGGGCGGTGCAGCTCGCCCAAGCCACGAGCGCGGCTGCCGTCGCCAATACAACCAACACCGGTTCGGACGAGGCGGAGGAAGAAAACCACCACTCCCTAGAAAGCTTGCGGACCAACCTGGAGTCCCTCCTTGAGTCCATGCTGGATACCGCACTAGAAAAGCAAGGCGCTGCGCCAAACCAGATGCGTCGAGACGAACGCCTGGAAGTTGTTGCGAACCTTGAAGAAGCAGGCTTCTTCCTGCTCAAAGGTGGAATCGCCGCAGCAGCGGAGCGTCTGGAAGTCTCCGAGCCCACTGTGTACCGCGACCTCGTGAAGGTCCGCAGCTAACGCAGCTCGGAGCTGCGATATGGAAGCGCCCCCGCAGGTGACCTGATGGTTGCTTGCGGGGGCGTTTTTAGCGAACTAGTGGGTCATTAGATCTCGCCGTCGAGGTAGACGGGCACGCCGTGCCTGCGCATTGCGAGCTCGCAGGCGCGCTGCTCCCAGCCCAGGCTGCGTCCGTCGAGCTGCTGTTCCGACCCGGTGCTCGGGTAGACGACGATCGTCTCGTGGTCGTGCAGGTCGCTGAGCTCGGCCGCGTCCTCGCCGATGCGGGCAAAAGGGCGCGCACGTCTTCGCAGATCCCCATTATGATGGGCATGGCCCCGGCGATCCAGCGGGCGTAGGTGCGTGGGGCGACGTTTAGGGCGTGGGCCATGCCGGCGTTGTCCTGACCCAGCAGGTGCTGGGAGGCCTTGAGCTCGCCGCGGGTGATGGAGACGAGAGTCTCAGTCACCTCGTACTTGACGTCCGGCACATCCCAGAAGTGGATGGCCAAATCGCGCAAGGTATCCGAGTCCAGCGGACGCGGGTCTTGAGCTCTGCGACCTCGTCCTCGTCCAATTCGGACTCATCGAGAGAAGAGACCGCGTAAACCTGGTCTATCCAGCAGTCCATATTTATGCCCTGGTCCAAGGCCTCGTCGATGAGCTTCTTGCGCACTTCCGGGAGCGTTTCGCCCCAGACCTCCACGTCGTAGACGAACTGGGCTGCGCTGATGATGTAGGTCATGTCTTAACTTCTTGGTCAAAGATGAGGGGAGTGGGTTACCAGAACTGTGTGGAGCGCCCGTTGTCTCGCTCAGGCGGCGCGGGAATCCGCACGTGCGGCGGTGACGGGTGTGGTGGTGCCGCGTTCGGTGAAGACACTTGTCTTGTGCATTTCGGACTCTATTCCGTACTAGATGACCGGGACCTTTTCCCTTGCCGTCTGAGTCCGAGCTTATGCGGCAATCAGATGCTTGCCTAGTGCTAGGCGCGGTAAGTGGGGAGCGAGGAATCCCACGACAATTCCACGCCGAAAAACAAAAATTAGTCCGTGGAAAGTCTGGGTTGGTTGGACGGCGGATACGTAAAACCCGCCCTACCAGTGAAAACTGCTCAGGGCGGGTAAATGGAAAGCTTCCCCACCAGGACTCGAACCTAGAATGACGGTACCAAAAACCGTAGTGTTGCCGATTACACCATGGGGAATTACGACGCTTCAGTGGTGAGGCGTTGTGCTTTAACAGACTACCTTACGGGCCGGGGATTGGAATAATCGGGTTGTGGCGTCGTAGGTAGGCTGAGGGACGGCGTCGTGGGTGGTCGGTGGGGCCCGGGCGCTGGGCGGGGTGGCAGGCCCGGTGGTGCCTGCAGGGGGCATCGGCGGCTAGGCTTTAAGGCATGGTGAAACGACGCATGACGGGCCGCCAGCGGCGCGAACAGCTGCTGGCTGTGGGCCGGGCGGCCTTTGCGGAGCTAGGTTTCGACGGGGCTAGTGTCGAGGAAATTGCGGCGCGGGCTGGGGTCTCAAAACCGGTGGTCTACGAGCACTTCGGGGGCAAGGAAGGGCTCTACGCGGTGGTTGTTGACCGGGAGATGGTGGCGCTGGAGGCCGTCATTACGGAGGCGATCGAGCACGGCAGCTGGCGGGAGCGCATTGAGCAGGCCGCGCTGGCGTTGTTGACCTACGTGGAGGAGGAAACCGACGGTTTCGTCATCCTGGTGCGCGACTCCAAGCCTGGCACGGAGCGCTCCTACGGCACGTTGTTGAATACGGCGGTCGGCCAGGTCAGCTATATACTGGGCCGGGCTTTTGCCCGCCGGGGCCTGGACGAGGAATTGGCTACGCTCTATGGGCAGGCGCTGGTTGGGATGGTTTCCACCACGGCACTATGGTGGCTGGATGTGCGCCAGCCGGACAAAGAGGTCGTGGCCGCGCATATTGTTAATTTGTGTTGGAATGGGCTCTCCGGCATGCAAGCCCAGCCGAAGCTCGTCGCGCCGCCAGCCGGTGGCACGGGGCAGACACAGGAAGAGGAGAATTAATGACGGCAATGCTGGCCGGCCTGCTCAAGGTCGCTGCCTCCGATCCGAAGCTTAAAGGCCTGGCCGCCCAGGCGAGGGAGCGCGCCCTGCACATCACTGGCATTGACCAGGCTCGTCCCTGGGCGATTGGCACGCTGGCCAACCAGGCGCCGGTGCTGGTGGTCACCGCGACCGGCCGTGAGGCGGAGGATCTCAGCGCCGAACTGGCCGCCATGCTGGGCGATGCCGTGGCTTATTTCCCCGCCTGGGAGACGTTACCGCACGAGCGGTTGAGCCCGGGCGTGGATATCATCGGCCGCCGCGCGCAGGTCCTGGACCGGCTATCGCACGGCGACGTGCGCGTGGTGGTCACCGCAGCGCGCGGTTTTAGCCAGCCGATCCTCCAGGAGGTGGAGGGCCGGGCGCCGATCCACCTCGCGGAGGAGGAAGAACACGACCTCACCGGGCTCGTGGAGGCCCTGGACTTTAAGGCCTACCGCCACGTGGACATGGTGGCCCGGAAGGGTGAATACGCCATCCGCGGCGGGATTCTGGACGTCTACCCGACGACGCTGGACTACCCGGTGCGCGTGGAGTTCTGGGGCGACGAGATTACCGATATCCGGCAGTTCTCCGTGGCCGATCAGCGTACCATCCCGGAGATTGAGGTCGGCGCCGTCGACGTCTATCCCGCCCGCGAACTGCCCGTTACTGACGCGGTCGCGCGGCGGGCCGGGGAGCTGGCCCAGAAGCACCCCGGCAATCCGGCCCTGGTGGAACTGCTGACCAAGCTGGGCGAGAAGATCCCCGCCGATGGCATGGAGGCGCTGCTGCCGGCGCTAAGCGATGCCCCGATGGTCACCCTGACGGACTTCTTGGACGCGAGCGCCCACGTGGTCCTGGTGGCGCCGGAGAAGATCCGCACGCGCATTTCTGACCTGGTCGACACGGACGCGGAGTTCATGGCCGCCGGCTGGGAGGCCGCCGCCATGGGCGCGGACGGCCCGCTGGCCACGGAGGGCCTCGACCTGTCGGCGGCCAGCTTCCGCGACTACGACGAACTGTCGGACCTGGTCACCGACTCCGGGCGCCCGCTGTGGACCTTCGCCCCGCCCGGCATGTTCGCCGCCGACGAGGCCGAGACCCTGCCGCTCGAATTCGAGCCGGGCCCCACCCCGCGCGGGGATCTCAAGGCCATCGACCAGATGATGGCTGAGCTGCTCGCCCACACCCAGGCCGGCGGCCGGGCGGCGTTCATCGCGCCCGCCCACGGCGCCATCAAGCGCATGGTGGAGCGTTTCGCCGAGAAGGGGATCCCCACCGAGGTTGCCACCCCGGGCTGGGAGCCCAGCCCGGGCAAGGTCACCCTGTACCAGGCGCTCAGCCACGCCGGCCTGGTCTTCCCCAAAGTTCGCAAGCTCAAGGACGCGGAAGCCCTGCCGCTTGTCGTCATCACGGAAACCGACCTGACCGGTAACCGCGTGGGCGATATCGCCGGCGCGAAGCGCCGGCCGGCCAAGCGCCGCAACAAGGTCGATCCCCTGGCCCTTAAGCAGGGCGATTTCGTTGTGCACGAAACCCACGGCATCGGCCGCTTTATGAAGATGGCCGAACGCACCATCAAGGCCGGGGATGAGACCTCGCGGCGCGAGTACATCGTGCTGGAATACGCCGCCTCCAAGCGCGGCCAGCCGGCGGATCAGCTGTGGGTGCCCATGGACTCGCTGGACCTGCTGAGCAAATACACCGGCGGCGAGGCCCCGAAGCTGTCCAAGATGGGCGGTTCGGACTGGAAGAACACCAAGAAGAAGGCCCGGGCCGCCGTGCGCGAAATCGCCGGCGAGCTGGTGGAACTCTACGCCAAGCGCCAGGCCGCCCCCGGGCACGCCTTCGCGGAGGACTCGCCCTGGCAGCAGGAGATGGAAGACAACTTCCCCTTCGTAGAGACCGAGGATCAGATGCTGGCCATCGACGCGGTCAAGCACGACATGGAATCCACCGTGCCGATGGACCGCGTCGTGGTGGGAGATGTCGGCTACGGCAAGACCGAGGTCGCCGTGCGCGCGGCCTTCAAGGCTGTCCAGGACGACAAGCAGGTCGCGGTCCTGGTGCCGACCACGCTGCTGGCCCAGCAGCACTACAACACCTTCACCGAGCGCATGGCGGGCTTCCCGCTGGAAGTGAGGGTGCTCTCCCGCTTTACCACCCAGAAGGAGGCCAAGGAGATCATCTCCGGCCTGGCGGATGGCACGATAGACATCGTCATCGGCACCCACCGCCTGTTGCAGACCGGGGTGTATTGGAAGCAGCTGGGGCTCATCATCGTGGACGAGGAGCAGCGCTTCGGCGTCGAGCACAAGGAACACATAAAGGCGCTCAAGGCCTCGGTTGACGTGCTGACGATGTCCGCCACGCCCATCCCGCGCACGCTGGAGATGTCCATGGCCGGCATCCGCGAGATGTCCACCATCCTCACCCCGCCGGAAGACCGGCACCCGGTGCTGACCTATGTCGGCGCCTACGAGGACAAGCAGGTCGCGGCCGCCATCCGGCGCGAGCTGCTGCGTGACGGCCAGACCTTCTTCATCCACAACAAGGTCGCGGACATCGAGAAGAAGGCGCGCGAAATCCGGGAGCTCGTGCCGGAGGCGCGCGTGGTGGTCGCCCACGGGCAGATGCCCGAGGAAGTCCTGGAAAAGACCGTGCAGGGCTTCTGGGACCGCGAGTATGACGTGCTGGTGTGCACGACCATCGTGGAGACCGGCCTGGACATCGCCAACGCCAACACCCTGATCGTGGAAAACGCCCACCACATGGGCCTGTCCCAGCTGCACCAGCTGCGCGGCCGCGTGGGGCGCTCCCGCGAGCGCGGCTACGCCTACTTCCTCTACCCGAAGGGCGCAACCCTCAGCGAGACCAGTTACGACCGCCTGGCCACCATCGCCCAGAACAACGACCTGGGCGCCGGCATGGCCGTGGCGATGAAGGACCTGGAGATGCGCGGCGCCGGCAACGTGCTGGGCGCCCAACAGTCCGGACACATCGCCGGCGTCGGCTTCGACCTCTACGTGCGGCTGGTAGGCGAGGCCGTGGAGACCTTCAAGGCCCTGGCCAAGGGCGAGACCCCGCAGGTCACCGACGAGGCCCCGAAGGAAATCCGCATCGACCTGCCAGTGGACGCGCACATCCCGGAGCGCTACATCAACTCCGAGCGCCTGCGCCTGGAGGTCTACCGTAAGCTGGCGGCCTCCCAGGACGACAAAGACCTGCGCGCCGTCCGCGAGGAGATGGAGGACCGCTTCGGGCCCGTGCCCACCGAGGTCCTGCGCCTGCTGGCCGTGGCGCGGCTGCGCCACCAGGCGCGCCGGGCGGGCATCTCCGACGTCACGGTGCAGGGCACCCGCCTGAAGTTCCACCCGGTCGAGCTGCCCGACTCCAAGCAGGTGCGCCTCAAGCGCCTGTACCCGGGGTCGAACTACCGCGCCGCGGCCCAGGCGCTGCAGGTGCCCTTCCCGAAGGCGGGCCGCAACGTCACCTCCCCGCAGCTGCGCGATACGGAGCTGGTGCAGTGGGTGGCCGATTTTATCTCCGCCATGTTCGACGTGGACAAGGTAGGCGTCACCGGCGAGGATCCGGGCAAGCCCGCACCGAAGGACAAGAAGAACGTGATTTCGGTGGGGCAGTAGCCGCTACTGGCTGAGAGCTGAGAGCCGAGAACAGACAGCTTCCACCCTGCGACTTCCCCGTCAGACAATTTAGTTTGACGGGGGTAAGTTTTTCTCTTAATGAAAATTGGCACCATGACCTGCGGGTGCCATAAATCACTTTATGGCGTTAACGGTGTTATCGAGCATAGCATTGGGTAAAATTGGCCTCGGCCTTGGTTCGCCTCGGCAACTACCTGGACGGGTGTGCGCCGCGTCGTGTTAACTCTGTTCTTTGCAGGTTTCGCACGTGGGGTAAGGCCCTAGCGTGGTCCCTTCGCCACTTCTACGCTGCTGGTTACGGCACTTGCGCCAGTACGTGTTACCCCCACCGAAGAAGCCACGGGTGACTTGTTCAAGTGGTCCGCCTAGGGCAGTGAGCAACGTAGAAAGGAACCAACCGCTATGTCTGAAAAATTCCGCGCCGCGGTCGTCGAAGAATTCGGCCCCCGGCTCAACCTCGAGGACATTGGCCTGCCGGAGCCCGGCCGCAACCAAGCCCTGGTTAAGAACATCGCCTCCGGCATCTGCCACACTGACGTCCACGCCGCCGGCGGGGACTGGCCCGTCAAGCCGGAACCGCCCTTCGTGCCCGGCCACGAGGGCGTTGGCGAGGTCATCAAGCTGGGGCCGGGCGAGCACGACCTCGAGGTAGGCGACATCGTGGGTAACGTCTGGCTCTGGTCCGCGTGCGGAACCTGCGAATACTGCCGCACCGGCCGGGAGACCCTGTGCAACGAGGCCGAATACGGCGGCTACACCGTCGACGGCTCCTTCGGCCAGTACATGTTGGTCGATACCCGCTACTGCGCGCGCATCCCAGAAGGGGCCGACCCCATTGAGGTGGCCCCCATCCTGTGCGCCGGCGTGACGGTCTACAAGGGCCTGAAGGAAGCAGAGACCAAGCCGGGCCAGTTCATGGTGATTTCCGGCATCGGCGGCTTGGGCCACGTGGCCGTCCAGTACGCCGTGGCCATGGGCATGCGCGTTATCGCCGTGGATATCGCCGACGACAAGCTGGAGCTCGCCAAGAAGCACGGCGCCGAGTTCGCCGTCAATGCCAAGGAACAGGACCCGGCCCAGGCCGTGGAAGAATACACCAAGGGCGGCGCCCACGGTGTGCTGGTGACCGCAGTCCACCCGCAGGCCTTCGGTCAGGCCATCGGCATGGCGCGCAAGGGCGGCACCATCGTCTTCAACGGCCTGCCGCCGGGAGACTTCCCGGCGCCGATCTTCGACATCGTCTTCAAGGGCCTGACCATCCGCGGATCCTTGGTCGGTACCCGTCAGGATCTGGAAGAGGCGCTGGACTTCTACGCCCGCGGCAGGATCAAGCCGACCGTCACCGAGGTCAAGCTGGACGACGTCAACGACGTCTTCGACGGCCTCATCAACGGCGGTGTGGACGGCCGACGCGTCATCCGCTACTAGCTAGTACGCGACAAGTCCAGCGAAAAGTCCGGTTGCTCTCAATGAATCAACCGGACTTTTCGTGTGCCTGGGACGTGTGGTCTTTTGGGCCGTGTGATCTTTAAAGTGGAGCTGCTAGCTGAGGCTGAGCGAGCCGGCGCTCAGTCCCCAGATGGCCACGACGGCGCCGATGGTCACGATGGCGACCACACCCCACTCGAAGGCGTTGAAGACGCGCTCGCGCTTGTACAGGCGGGTGCCGACGTAAGGAATCATCCCCGGGATGACGGCCAGGGCGCCAAGGAGCACGTAGACCGGATCGGCGGCGTAGATGAGCCAGACGGAGTAGATGAAGGCGACCAACGCTATGGCGAAGTGGCGGCGGTTGTCCCGGCGGCTGACCTTAGGCCCGGAGATATCAAAGCGCACGCCGGCGTGCGGGTGGTTCAAGCCCTTGCCGCGCACCGTGAGCAGGAGCAGGTAGAACGCGGAGAAGATGTAGGGCAAGAGGTACATGATGGTGGCCAGCTGCACCATGGCGTTGTAGGAGGTCTCATTCAGGTAGAAGATGATGATGAAGACCTGGATGACCGAGGTGGAAATCAGCTGCGCGACCCACGGAGCGCCGGTCACGTTGACGGTGCCGATGCGGCGGGGGATAAGCCCATCGATAGCCATCATCACGATGGGCTCAGCGCACAGCATCTGCCAGGAGACGTAGGCGCCCAGCACGGACAGGCACAGACCTAGGGAGATGAGCGCGCCGCCCCACGGGCCGACCGCGGCGCTAAGCACCGAGGCCATGGAGTTATCCGGCAGCGCGGCGAGCTCTTCCTGGCTCAGCACGCCGAAGGACAGCGTGGACACGGAGACCAGCAGCGCGAGTACGGAGAAGAAACCCACCACCGTCGCGCGGCCGACGTCGCCGCGGGTGCGGGCCTGCTTAGAGTAGACGGACGCGCCCTCCACGCCGATGAAGACCCAGACGGTAAAGAGCATGATGCCCTGGACCTGCTCGAAGAGGCTGGCCTCGGAGGCCCGGCCCCAGAAATCGAAGGTGAACTTGTCCCAGCTGAACCCGAGGAAGGCCACCAAAACGATGAAGGACAGGATGGGGACCAGCTTGGCCACGGTGGTCACCAGGTTCATGAAGGCGGCCTGCTGGATGCCGCGGGCCAGCACGGCGAAGATGAGCCACGTCATGGCCGAGACGGCCAGGGCGGAGGTCCACTGGTGATCCGCGTTGAAAAACGGGATGTAGTGGCCGACGGTGTTGAAGAAGAGGGTGGCGTAGCCGACCTGCGCCATGACCGACCCCAGCCAGTAGCCCCAACCGGAGGTAAAACCGATGAAATCACCCAGGCCGGCGCGCACGTAGGAATACACGCCGGAGTCGAGGTTGGGCTTGCGGTGTGCCAGGATCTGGAAGACGAAGGCGACGGACAGCATGCCGACGCCGGCGATGAGCCAGCCAATGAGCATGGCGCCCGGGCCGGCCACGGAGGCGATGTTTTGCGGCAGGGAGAAGATGCCCGCGCCCACCGTGGAGCCGATAATGAGCGCTACCAGCGTCCATAGCGTTACGGAGTGGGAGCGGCCCTTCGCTGCCACCACCGGGGAATCTTGATTAGTCACCCGTTAAAGCTATCGTGTATACCGCCCGCAAGGGAATTCAGCGAAGGCGACCCCCTATACTCGGGGTCTATGACTGTCCTGCTGCTCGATGAACGTTGGCCCACCCTGATCCCCATGCAGGCGCATGGCCGGCTTTTCGGCCCGGTGTCTTTCACCAGCGAAGTTCCCGTGAAGGTGCGGTGGAATTTCTCCGATCTGGTCGCGGGGGAATCGCCTGAGGGCGTGCTTGTGACCACCGATGAGAATGACCCGGAGGTCCAGCGCCGGCTCGCTGCGGACGAGGCGGTCATCGAGGCCGAGTCGCGGCAGGACCCGGTCGGCCAGGCGCAGCGCGTGATGACCCGGGCCTTGCACATCGGGGAATGGGAGAGCGCGCAGACGCACACCAGCCTCCTGTCGTACCTGGAGGAAGAATCCGCCGAGTTCGCCGAGGCGGTGCGCTCCGGATCGGACGAGTCCGAGCTCTGTGCTGAGCTAGGCGACGTCTTCCTGCAAGTGCTCTTCCACGCCGAAATCGCCAGCCGCCGGGGTGCTTTCGAGTTCGCGGACGTGGCGGCCAGCTTTGTGAACAAGATGCGGCAGCGCAGCCCCTATCTCTTCGACGGCACGCGCACGGTCGTGCCCAGCGAAGAGCAGGAGCGCCTCTGGCAGGAGGCTAAGGCCCGCAGCCGCCGTTCCTAGCTGCTGAAGCGGCTCTGCTTAGGCGCCCTGGCGCAGGGTAGAAGACAACAGCGGGAGGTAGTCGCCCAGCTGGGAGGACAGGCCGGTGCCGCCGGTGAGCATGGTGTCCTGCTTGACGATGCCGCACTTCAGGGCGCGGTCCGCGGTCTCCCCGGCGAACTTGGTGGCAGCCAGCTGGATGGGAGACAGCGTCTGGCCGTTGGGGTTGAGCTCGCGCAGGTTGCGCGAGAGCTGGCTGCGGGTGGTTTCCGGCGTCAGCAGCTCGCCGGAGGTGGTGGTATCGATAGCGTGCAGGGTGGTGCGCAGGGTGTTGCAGTCGGCGCCCTTGATGAGCTGGGAGCCCAGATCCAGGATCGACGGGGCGGCCTGGGCGGCAGGGGCCAGGGCCAGGGTCAAAGCGGTGGCGGCTGCGGTTGCGGCGGAGGTCAAGCGAGAACGCATGATGGTGATGTCCTTTTGTATTAAGGGGAGAGAGGTCGGGGTGGGGCGGGGACGGGTTCCGGCTGTTGGCCGGTTAAAGCCCGTAGAGAGCCCAGATAGAACATAGCCGAGAGGTTGTGGCAGAAGTTAAAACAGTGACAAATGTTGCAAACTTGTGACCGTTTCCGCTGCGGGAAATCTCCTCATGTCGCGGTTCGCCCTCGGCAATACCGAGCCGGTAGGATATGACCCCGTGACTCAACGGACGGGCAAGACGGTAAGACGGGGATGCGGCTGCGCCGCGGTCCTCGCAATCGTGCTGGTCGTCGCGCTGGTGGGCTGGTCGCTGTCCTTTCTGGGCGCGCCGTCGCCCGTGCGGAAGCTCGCCCCGGTGCCGGAGAACGTCCCGCCGGAAGCTCCAGCAGAGGTTGCCGAGATCAACGTCCACGCGCCAGGCCGCACCGCGGATAAGCTGACCTACTGGGCCCAAGACCTATCCGAGCAGACCGGGATCCCGGCCCAAGCGCTGCGCGCCTACGGCAACGCGGAGCTTATCGCCCGAGACTCCTGGCCGGACTGCAACCTGCGCTGGAACACCCTGGCCGGCATCGGCTACGTGGAGACCCGGCACGGGACCTACTCGGGAAACTGGTTCAAGCCCTCCTCTCTGGATGACAACGGCTACCCGCAGCCACCCATCGTCGGCATCAGCCTGGACGGGACCAACAACACGGCGGAGATCCCGGACACGGACAACGGCGAATTCGACGGGGATACCGAGTACGACCGGGCCGTAGGCCCCATGCAGTTCATCCCCGAGTCCTGGAAGCGCGTCGGGGTGGACGCTAACGGGGACGGGCACCCAGACCCGAACCAGATCGACGACGCCGCGGCCGGGGCGGCGAAACTGTTGTGCTTGGACGGACGTGACCTTTCGCACGAACAAGGGTGGGTCGACGGCGTGCTCGCCTACAACCAATCTGGGGAATACGTGCGGAAAGTCGCCGCTGCGGCCAATTCTTACGCCGTCGGCCAACCGGCCACCAGCTAGGGAGGGCGCCCGGCTTGGCGAATATAACCACGCCGCGGGCAAGTTTTCGGTAAAAATGGAAGCTAGGTAGGCGTCCCATGTTTTTTGGGGCGCGCCCACATCTAACCTCTAGAGGAGTGAATTTCAAGCATGGCCGATATCCTGCACGTATTCGCACGCGAAATCCTGGATTCCCGCGGCAACCCCACCGTGGAGGCGGAAGTTTTCCTGGATGACGGTGCCCACGGGCTTGCCGGTGTACCGTCCGGTGCTTCCACCGGTGTCCACGAGGCCCACGAGCTGCGCGACGGCGACGACCGTTACCTGGGTAAGGGCGTGACCAAGGCGGTCGAGAACGTCAACGAGGAGATCGCTGATGAGCTGGCCGGTTTCGTGGCTGACGACCAGCGCCTGATCGACCAGGCCATGATTGACTTGGACGGCACGGAGAATAAGTCCCGCCTGGGTGCCAACGCCATCCTGGGCGTGTCCATCGCCGCCGCCAAGGCTGCCGCCGAGTCCGCTGCGCTGCCGCTGTATCGCTACGTAGGCGGCCCGAACGCGCACGTCCTGCCGGTGCCGATGATGAACATCCTCAACGGCGGCGCACACGCTGACTCCGGCGTGGATGTCCAGGAATTCATGATCGCCCCGCTGGGCTTCGACTCCTTCGCCGAGGCCCTGCGCGGCGGCGCTGAGGTCTACCACGCCCTCAAGGCCGTCCTGAAGGACAAGGGCCTTTCCACCGGCCTGGGCGACGAGGGTGGCTTCGCCCCGTCCGTCGGCTCCACCAAGGAGGCCCTCGACGTCATCGTGGAGGCCATCAAGAAGGCCGGCTTCACCCCGGGCAAAGACATCGCCTTGGCCCTCGACGTTGCCTCCTCCGAGTTCTACCAGGAAGGCAAGTACCACTTCGAGGGCGGCGAGCACACCGCGGAGGAGATGTCCAAGGTCTACGAGGAGCTCATCAACGCATACCCGATCGTCTCCATCGAGGACCCGCTGCAGGAAGACGACTGGGAGGGCTACACCGCCCTGACCGCCGCCATCGGCGACAAGGTCCAGATCGTGGGTGACGACTTCTTCGTCACCAACCCGGCCCGCCTGCAGGAGGGCATCGACAAAAAGGCCGCGAACGCCCTGCTGGTCAAGGTCAACCAGATCGGTACCCTGACCGAGACCTTCGACGCCGTGGACCTGGCCCACCGCAACGGCTACCGCACCATGATGTCCCACCGCTCCGGCGAGACCGAGGACACCACCATCGCCGACCTGGCCGTCGCCCTGGGCTGCGGCCAAATCAAGACCGGCGCCCCGGCCCGTTCCGAGCGCGTGGCGAAGTACAACCAGCTGCTGCGCATTGAGCAGGAGCTCGGCGAAGCCGCCGTCTACGCCGGCCGCTCAGCCTTCCCGTGCTTCAATGGCTAAGCGCACTTGCAACTAGAATTTCGGCCCCGGGTCTTCCCGGGGCCGTTTCTTGCTGCGTCGTCACCGCCAGGTGTGTGTGCGCGCGGTGGCGCCTCTTTTTAACACCCGCCCCGCCGTGCCGCCGCTGCGTTAAGGGGCGGCCACGCTAGGATAGTGGCCTATATGGCACGCGAGAAGAAAACCCCCAGCAAGCGGCGCACCACCGTACCGGTCGCGTCGCGCTCTGCGGGGCGCTCCGGCCGGTCTGTGCGCCCGCGCCCGAAGGCTAAGCGGAAGCCGGACCGCATGGATGTCGCCGGCTTTACCGTCATCGTCGCCGTGCTGGTGGTGGTGCTTGCCGCCATCGCCGTGCCGCTGCGCAACTTCTACCAGGGGCGCTCCGAGATCGCGCGGCTCAACGAGTCGATTGCCGCGAAGGAAGCCGAAAAGGCGCAGCTGCAGGAAGAAATTGACCACTACCGGGACGAGGACTTCGTCAAGCAGGAAGCCCGCCGGCGCCTGGGTGTCATCGAACCGGGGGAGACCGCCTACCGCATTCTGGACCCGCAGATGAACCCGGGTCACTCGGTGACCACCGGCAAGGACGCCGTCGAGGAGAGCCAGCCGTGGTACGTCGTTCTCTGGGACTCGCTCTCCGAAGGCGACGAGCCGCGCTCGGTGGTCTCCGGCGGGCCGAAGGACACGGGGGAGAACCGGGCCGAGACCTCCGAGGGCCCAGTCTCTTCGGCCGTGGAGGAAGCCATCGAGGAGTCCCACAAGTCCCCGGAGAAGCCGGATCCGGTGGACCAGGGCGCGGATTACGCGCCGCAGTAGCGCCCCGCGCTCACGCCGGCGGGGTGTTCGTGAGACAATAGCGTCTATGACCGTGACAGATAAGGACCTCGCCACCGTCGGCCAGCAACTGGGCCGGACTCCGCGGGGTGTGCTGGAAGTTTCCTACTACACCCCGGACGGCCAACCCGCCGTCATCAAGACCACGCCCAAGCTGGAGGACGGCACCCCGTTTCCCACGTTGTACTACTTGACGGATCCCCGCCTGACCGCGGAGGCCTCCCGCCTCGAGGTCGCCCACGTCATGAAGTGGATGGAAGTGCGCTTGGCTGACGATGCCGACTTGGCCCGCGACTACCGCGCCGCCCACGAGCACTACCTGGCCGAGCGCAACAAGATTACCGACCTGGGCACGGATTTTTCCGGCGGCGGAATGCCCGACCGCGTCAAGTGCCTGCACGTTTTGATCGCCTATGCGCTGGCCGAAGGCTCGCAGCACTTCCGCCTGGGTACCGAGGCCGTGGCGCTCGCCGCCGAGCACGGCCAGCTGCGCGGCAGTGCCATCCCCGCCGACTGGCCGAGTGTAGCCGATCTCGGCATCGACATGGATCAGTTCGACTTCTCGAATACCTAAACCGGGCTTACTAACTCCTCATTTACCCGCTCGAGCAACTCGCCTAAGGACTAGACACCAGCATGACTCGCGTAGCAGCAATCGACTGTGGCACCAACTCCATCCGCCTGCTCATCTCCGATGTGCAGCCTGGCGGAAAAGTCAAGGACGTCACCCGGACCATGGAAATCATCCGCCTGGGCAAGGGCGTGGACGCCACCGGGGAAATCTCCCAGGAGGCGCTGGGTCGCGCGCGCACCGCGCTGGAGTACTTCGTCCAGCAGATGAAGTTCGAGCAGGTCAAGAAGGTGCGGATGGTCGCCACCTCGGCTACGCGGGACGCGAAGAACCAGCAGGAGTTTTTCGATCTGACCGCGGAGCTTCTCGGGGAGATCGAACCCGGGGCCTGCGCTGAGGTCATCACCGGGGAAGAGGAGGCGCGCCTGTCCTTCAACGGCGCGGTCAGCGACCTAGCCTCGGAGCGCGCCCCGTTCTGCGTCATCGACCTGGGCGGCGGTTCGACGGAATTCATCGTGGGCGATGAGGACGGCACCATCGACAGCTCGCACTCCGCGCAGATGGGCTGCGTGCGCATTACCGAGCGCATCATGCCCTCCGACCCGCCGTCGGACACGGAGATCGAAATCGCCAAGGACTTCGTCGCCGAGAAGATGAAGGAAGTCTCCCAACTGGTCAACGTGGACAAGGCCCAGACCTTCGTCGGCTGCGCCGGCACGTTCACCACCCTGTCGGCCCTGGCCCAGGGGTTGGAGCGCTACGACGCGGACGCCATCCACGGCACCGAGCTGCGTTTCGATGCCCTCCGCGTACTCCTGGACCAGCTCATGCATACCCCGGCCGATGAGCGCGCCCTGAACCCGGTCATCCACCCGGGACGCGCCGATGTCATCGGCGGCGGTTCGGTGGCGGTCGAAGGCATCATGAACCTCATCGAAGAGCACAACGATGCCCACTCCTTCATCGTCTCCGAAAAGGACATCCTAGACGGTATCATCGCTGGCCTCGTCGCCGGCATGGATGCCTAAGGGGTCTTCGCCCAGAGCAACCGGCCCAGGGCAACTCGCAACCCGGTTTTCACCCGGGGCCGGTGGTGAATTAGACTCACAAAGGGTTGCACAAGCCCCTATAGCCCAATCGGCAGAGGCAGTTGACTTAAAATCAATTCAGTGTGGGTTCGAGTCCCACTGGGGGCACCACTACCAGCTAAAACACTTCATCGGCCGCGCGAAATCCGCGTGTAGTGTCCAATAAGTGTCGAAGAATTGTAGACTTTTGGTCTGGCCACGGCACCGGTCCCCGCGCAGTCGAGCCAACAGCGCCCGGCCTAGCCCAGCGGTAGAGCCGGGGCGCAAACCGTGGTGGGTGCCCCCCTGCGTGTCGAAGTTCCGCACGTCGGGAAGTCGCTGAACCCGCTCACTGCTCTTTCAAGTTGACAGCGCTGCACATGTCCAGCATTGTTGACTTATCACGTTTATGCCGCCCGTCCCTAGTTAAGGGGCGTGCGGCCCTTTTAATTTGTTTTTCTAGGAGATTGCCGGATGACCACACCCGATCCGCGTTCGCGCTCCCTGTCGGGGGAGACCACGCTCATCATTTCGGTGCTCGCACTGACCACATTTGTGATGCTGCTTAATGAGACGGCGCTGTCGGTGGCGCTGCCGGCCATCATGACCGAATTCGAGGTCACCTCCGCGGTCGTGCAGTGGCTGCTGACCGGCGTGCTGCTGACCATGGCCATCATGATGCCGATGACCGGCTGGATCCTGGACCGCTTCACCACGCGCTCGGTGTACTTCTTCGCGGTGGGCTCCTTCCTTATCGGCTCTGCCGTGGCGGCCTTTTCCCCGACGTTCGCAATCCTGCTCGGCGGGCGTGTCCTCCAGGCTGTCGGCACCGCCATCCTCCTGCCACTGCAGATGACCGTCGTCATGACCGTCGTGCCGCCGAAGGTGCGCGGCACCGTCATGGGGGTTATCGCGATCGTCATGGCCGTCGGCCCGGCCCTGGGCCCGACCTTCGCCGGCGCGGTCATGTCCGTGTCTACCTGGCACACCACCTTCTGGATCATGGCTGCCCTCGTCGCCATGGCCGCCGCCTTCGCCGCCTGGAAGCTGCGGAACGTCAGCGAACTCAAGCGCGCCCCGCTCGATGTCCTCTCCGTGGTGCTGTCCGCCGTCGCCTTCGGCGGCTTGGTCTACGGGCTTTCCTCAGTGGGCGTGCTCATTGATGGTGGCGACGGTGCCGGCGTGGTCATCGGCGTGTCCATCGCCGGCGTTGCCGGGCTCGCGCTGTTCATCTGGCGCCAGCTCGCCCTGGCCCCGAGCGGCCGCGCACTGCTGGATCTGACCCCGCTGACGGTGAAGAACTTCGTCGTCGCCATCATCGTCATCGTGCTCTTCCAGGCCGCGATGCTGGGCATGGCCAACACCCTGCCGCTCTACCTCCAGGGCGCGCTGCTGACCACCGCGTTGGTCGCCGGCCTGGCCTCCCTGCCGGGCGGCCTCGTGGAAACGGTCCTTTCGCCGATCGCCGGCGCCTTCTACGACCGCGTCGGGCCCCGCCCGCTGGTCGTCCCCGGCACCATGATCGGCGCGGCCGCGCTGCTCTGGATGGGCACGGTCAATGAGGAGTCTCCGGTCTGGCTCTTGGTGGTGCAGTACACCATCTTCGGCGTCGCCATGGCGCTGTCTCTGACCCCGCTGATTACCACCGCGCTGTCGTCGCTGCCGTCCGAAATCTACTCGCACGGCTCGGCCATCCTCAACACGCTGCTTCAGCTTGCCGGCGCGGCGGGCATCGCCGTGATGATCGCCATCTTCGGCCACGTTGCCGGCGCCGGCGGGGGAACGCGCGCAGCCCAGGGCGATGGCGCCGCCACCGCCTTCATGGTCTGCGGCGGCCTGCTTGTCGTGGCCGTCATCGCCGCGCTGTTCCTGCGCAAGCCGGAAGATCATGGTGAGGTCAAGACCGTGGAGAGCGCCGAGCCGGCTTAAAGCCCAAGGCTTACAAGTCCGCGGCTAGCAAGACCTAGGAAAGCAAGCCAGAGACCTTAGAACCAGGGCCTGCGGGAGCCGTAGAATACGAAAAAGACCAGCCTGATGGCTGGTCTTTTTGTCTGTCTAAAGCCCGCTAGAACCCGGCTAGATTCGCGGGGGATGCGGGCTGGAGTGGCTTAGCCCAGGAACTGGCGAACCTCGGCGGGCAGCAGGTCGAGCAGCTGCTGTGGCAGCGCCTTGGAGAAAGCCAGAGTGCCGCCCACGACGGCAATGATGCCGACCACGGCCGCGAGGATTCCGCCGACGCTAGATCCACCCAGGGAGGACAGGGAGGACGCCGAAGACGCGGAAGAAGCCGAGGAACCGGAGGACTGGGATGGTTGATCGTCGTCCTGGCCGTTGTCGATGTCGCAGTCGGCGGTGCGGGTGTTTTCCGCAGCGCGGAAAGGAATGCCTTCAGTCACGCCGTCATCGGCCCAGAGGAAGACGGTGGTTTCTTCCTGCTTGCCGTCGGTGCACTCGCCGGCGAAAGTGTGCGTAGCGAAGCCTTCGTTGGCCACGTTGTCCATTTCGGCCGGTCGGGCCTGGATTTCGGAGGTGGCCTTCCACTCGCCATCGGCCTTTGTCAGCTCGATGGACGCGCCTTCGCAGACCTCGTCGCATAGGGCGCGCAGGACGCCGGATTCCACGTCGTAGTCCAGTGCCATGACGCCCTCGAACGGGGAGCGGTAGCGCTGTTCCAGGACCGGGGCATCGGCGGACAGGTCGACGAAGAGGACCTCGCCGTTAGCCTCAACGCCGACGGCAAACTCGCCGCCGCCAAGAGCGGAGATAGCCTCTAGGCCGGAGTTAGCGCCGATGTTGCCAGTGAACTCGGCGAGGTTCCATTCTTGCTCGGCGATCAGGTCTCCGCCCTCGCTGGTCGGGGCAGCGAAGTGCAGCACGGACGGGCGGGAGACATTCTTGGATGCGTTGTCGCGCTCGGTGGCGACGTAAAGGGAGCCATCCTCGGACACGGTAATACCCTCGGCGTCCGGCAGGCCGCTGCCGTCCGGGTACTTCAGGTTCCACTGCCCGGCGACGGTGAAATTACCGCTCTCAACGTCGTAGTCGAGGGCCAGCAGGCCGCCCTCGTCGTTGTTGACCACCCAGGCGCGGCCATTGGCGTCGAAATCTATGCCCGAGAAATCCTCGATGGAAAATTCCGCGCCTAAGTCAACATCCTTGATGGTCTGCGGATCGAAGCGCCACTCCGCGTCCGCGACCGGTTCGGTCTCACCCTCGGCGATATTGGCGGCGCCTTGGGTCGGCTCACCGGTGACGTCGAACTCGCCGGTCATGTCCGGAACGCGGCCCCAGGTGGTGGCAGCATGGCCTTCCCAGGTGGTCGTCTCGACGAGCTGGCCGTCGGCATCGTAGAGTCGGACCGAGTCGTTGCCGCCCAGGCCGAAGCCGTCGTCCTCCAAGTCGGTGTAGAAACTTAAATAACCACCGGATTCAATCTCGGTGCCCTCCGGGAAGACGACAGGGGTGTGGTCGTCATCATCATCGAGGATGGACCAGCCGCTGATGTCTACCGACTTCACTTCGTCGGTATTAGCCAGCTCAACCCAGTCACCGACCGGGTCGCCGTTGGACTCCACCTCGTTGATAACCACGGGGGACTTAGGGGTCTCCTGCGCCAGGGCGGTGGGTACGGACAAGGCGCTGAAGGTCATCGTGGCAGCGGCGGTAGCCGGGAGCCAACGACGGTGGGAGACTGCGGACATGGGCAGGGTTCCTTTCTTATAGGGACAGAGAGAAAAGAGCAGACTACACCTTATGCGCCCGCGGTAGCCGGGGCTCGACGACGAGGTAAACACTAGGAAAATTCTGAGGCTGCAGACTCGAAATTGGATATAGGCGTCATCCAGTAACTATCCGGGACCTTCCCAGCAACTGCACGTGAACCTACCCGTTATTGTCCGGGGAGCGCACAAGATTGCGCTTTAGGGTTGAAGTCATGAGCACACAAGATCTTTATTTGAAGGTCGCCGGCTTGATCGCCCGGGTGACGACATCGAAGATCAGGGACTCGCATTCGACATGCGCACGATGGTGAGCCGACGCCGGGTCCTAGGAATATTCGGCATCGGCGCCGGCGCGGCTGCCCTGGCCGCCTGCAGTCCTGGTGGGACGAGCACGGCCTCGAGCAGTGCGGCATCGTCAGCTTCGGCCACGAACCCCAACGCCGCCTCGAAGTACGCCGGCCAAGAACTGTCCGGGTTGAACAACGAAACCGCGGGACCGTACCCAGGCGACGGCTCCAATGGTCCTGACATCCTGGACGAAAGCAGCGTCGAACGCCGTGACCTGACCACTTCCGTCGACGGTAACGGCTCGGTGGAAGGCGTACCCATGACGCTGACGATGAACCTCATCGACATCGCCAACGACAACCAACCGCTGGGCGGTGCCGCAGTCTACGTCTGGCACTGCAATGGCGAGGGCGAGTACTCCATGTACTCCGACGGCGCGACGGACCAAACTTGGCTGCGCAGGGTCCAGGTCACTGACGACAACGGCAGCGTGGCTTTCGATTCCATCGTTCCCGGCTGTTACAGCGGGCGCTGGCCGCACATCCTCTTCGAGGTATTCACCAGTATTGACGAAATTACCGATGCCTCCAATTCCGTGCTGACCTCGCAGATAGTGGTGCCGGAAGAGGTCGCCCGTGCCTGCTACAGTGACAGCGTTTACTCTGGCTCGGCCGACCACCTCAACAACATAACCCTGGAGACCGACAACGTCTTTTCCGACGGCTGGGACGCCCAGACCCCGGCGGTATCTGGATCAAAAAACGCTGGCTATCAGCTGGAGATCGACGTTCCCGTCGACATCATCGACAAGGCGACCGGCGGACAACCTCCTGCCGGCGGCAATGGCCCGGGCCAGGGGCCCGGCGGAGGCGGCCCGGATGAAGGCGGCGGTACACCCCCGGAGCCACCGGCCAACTAGAATTTTGGGTATAAGTCAACAGCGTGGGAACTTTCTGGAAACGCGACGCGTTGACACTAGTGACTAGACCCTAGACCCCTAGACCCCTAGACATATTCCCAAGAAAAGGAAAGGAAGCGGGATTCCCTTGCGCAGTAGCAACCCGGTCATGAACACGCTTGCCACCTCGGAGCAACAATCTTCGAACGGCTACAACGATCCGCAGGCTTACGGCCAGGCTCCTGAGCGCCCGATGACCGTCGACGACGTCGTCACCAAGACGGGTATTACGCTCGGCGTCATTATCGCACTGGCAGTCGTCAACTTCGGGATCGCCGTGGTTACCGGTGACGCCTCGCTGTCGATGATCCTGACGCTGGTCGGCGGCATCGGCGGCTTCGTGACCGTCCTGGTCGCCACCTTCGGCAAGAAGTGGGACTCCGCAGTCGTCACCCTTATTTACGCGGCATTTGAGGGCCTGTTCATCGGCGGGTTCTCCCTGCTGATTTCCGGCTACTTCACCGTGGGCAGCTCCGATGCCGGCGCCCTGATCGGCCAGGCCATCCTGGGCACCGTCGGTGTCTTCCTGGGCATGCTCTTCGGCTACAAGACCGGCGCCGTCAAGGTGACCCCGCGTTTCCGCAAGATTGTCTCCGGCGCCATCATCGGCGTCTTCGTGCTGGTCATCGGTAACCTGCTGCTGGCCCTGTTCACCGGCAACAACCCGCTGCGCGACGGCGGCACCTTGGCGATCATCTTCTCCATCGTCTGCATTGTGCTGGCTGCCCTGTCCTTCATGAATGATTTCGACCTAGCCGACCGCCTCATCCGCGCCAACGCTCCGGCATCCCACGCGTGGGGCGTGGCCCTCGGGCTGGCCGTCACCCTGGTCTGGCTCTACACCGAGATCCTGCGCCTGCTGAGCTACTTCCAGAACCGCTAGCTCGCACCAAGCTTTCTCTTGACCGCCTTTCCCTTCAGGGGGAGGGGCGGTTTTGCATATCTGGCGCACGCCACCCCGTGGCTTGACGGGTTTTACCGGTCTGCGGCTCACGGGCTCCCTTCGCGGTCACGGGGAGAGGGAAATTGCACAGATCGTCTGTTCCGGTGGGCGCGAAGGGTTCATCGGGCGAGAGCGGGGCTGGGGAGATGGACTTTGTGGCGGCCACGTTGGCGGCCTTCCGTCAAGTGGATTCGCTAAACCTTCAGTGAGTAGACAGGTTGCCGTCGCCAGTCCGATTGGCACGACGTCGTGAGCTGCGGGAGAAGGCCAGAATTGCCGGTAGGCTTATGACAAATATGTAATTCCGGGTACCCCCATTTCTTCAAGTTTCAGTTGGGGTAAAAATGAAGTGGGTCACTTTCATGCAGCTTTTAAACCGCTAATGGCCTGCACCTACGCTGTCAACTTTCTGTTAATTGGCTTATTTGACCGAATCCGGGAGAGACGGTTGGAAGAAATAATTTGACGGCTCGGGAAGACAAAACTTTGATGTTCATGCACACTAGGTACCGAGGCCGCCGCTAAGGGGCACGAGGGAGAACCGAAAAGGGACTTCCAAGTGCTTCGCCCCGGTAATAAAAGCCAAGCTCGGGGTAGCTTTTGTTGCTGGGGTGGCGGTCTCACTCGTTGAGGTGGGGCACGCAGAAAGATCGGGGGAACACATGGTTAGAAAGGTACTGAGCAGCGTGGCAGTAGCCGCGGCCTTTCTCGCCGGGGGTTGTTCCGGAATCGGTTTCTCTGAAATCGGTTCGGAGCTTACTGCTGACGATGAGCACAACACCGTTGGTGCCGAGGGGGCGGCGTCCGAGCCCGCGGATGTTGCATCTGAAGCAGAACCCCACAGCTCAAACCCTGAGTCCACTGAGTCCTTGCTTCCCCCATTAGGGAAGCCGGATGTTATGGACCCGGGGTTTGAGCTTTTTAAACCTTGTATGGAAATCACCCGGGAAGAATTCTTGGAGGCCGGATTTGGGCAGCCCGAGGATAGCTACTGGGGAGAGCTAGTTTGTAGTTTCACGGAGGGGAAGGAGCGAGACGTAGTAGTAACTCTGGCTTCGCAAGAGTTTTCTTCTCCGGAGAAAGAGATGAAAGACGACGAAGTCGATGGTCTCTATCTTGAGACGAATAACGAATCGGCGGGGAATTCTTGTATCGCGTATCTGGATACTATCGGAGGGGCAATAGTGTTAGTTAGAACCTCATTAGAAAAAGAAACCACTTCTCAAGTCTGCGAAGGAGTTAAAGCAGGCGTTAAGGGATTGGCGGGTTTAAGCTAATGATTAACATCGATGTCCGTGAGCTCGAGATGGCTTCAGAGTCGATGAGGAGACTTCGAGAAAGCGTGAGCCTTTTAAGTAGTTTCGGTTTCGACGTCTTAGACTTCGGTTTCTCGCCTATTACTGGTGTTGACCGCACGGGGGATATTCACGGTCGGGCGGTGCATATGGACCCGGCGTCGGCGTTTAGTACGTTGGAGAAGTTTGCTGGCCAGTTGGGCTGGATGGCCTCAGTGCTGGGGGATGAGGCGCAGGGCTTCGAGCAGCAGGAAGATGCGAATGCGCATGGGCTGGATATCGCGGATGCCGGCGGGACGGTGAATAAGTCGGTGATGCCGCTTGTTGACCAGCCGGAGCCGGGATACAGCCCGTTTAGTTTTGTGCCGCCGGTGGTTAATACGGGCTCGTCGTTGTTCGGGCTGGTGCAAGGCTTCCTGTTTACGAATATGGGGCGCATTAGCAACACGATTCACCGCTGGCAGCAGTTCGCGTCGCGGGTCAATGGGATTTCGACTGAGATGGAAGCGCTGGCCGGGCAGTTGCAATCGCGAAACCAATCGGAGACCACGGACCGGGCGGCGGCCAAGATTCGGGAGGTTGCGGCCACGGGCCGCCAGTTCGCGGCTAATGCTACGGTCATGGCGGGGAAAAACTCCAACATGTTGGCAGGACTGCAAGCCGACCAGGTGGTGGCGTCAGCGGATTGGGGCAAGCTTCTGGCTATCCCAGACCCGGCGGCGCGGAAGGCGGTGGAGCGGGCACTGCTGATGAAACACCAGGGGATTTTGCAGAATATTGTGCTGCAATCCATGCCGATTCAGCGCAGTCTGATGGACCAGGCCCCGGCCAGTGGTGGCGGGGATTTGCAACTGGGAATGGGCGCCGTGGAGGGTAACGGACAGCGCTATTCCACTGAGGGGGTGACCCTGCCGAGGCAGATACAGGAGCTGATGAACCGCCCGGGTGTGGGGCCGGGTTCCTTCGAGGTCGCCGACGGGCAGATTAGTGCGGTCGACGGCGTGGGATTGGATCCGGCGACGCGGCAGGAGATGCGCGACGCCGTCCAGCGCAGCGGCCAGTGGTTGGCTGACCAAGGGCTCATTCCGGCCGGGGAATCGGCGCTGCGCGGGGAACAGCTGATGACGCAGGCGGCGAACGTGGCCGCACCGAGTGCGCCGGGTGCGGTGACGCCGGGCGCATCGGCAGCAGGTGGCGCGGCGATGCCGGCCGGTGGCCTGACAGGCGCGCCGACAACCGTCACCCCGGCCGGGGCGTGGGCCGGTGCACCCGGGGCTGGTCTGGCTGGTGCCGGCGCAGGCCAAGGCCTGGCGGGAGGCAACCGCGGGACGGCGTTCCTGCCGGGCAGCGCTTTCGGCGGGATGACGTCGGCGGCGCCGGGCGCAGCCGGCAATGGGGCAGCGGGTGCGCGTGGGGCCTTGCGCGGCGGGCTGCCGGGAGCGGCCGGTCTGTCCGGTGCCCCGGGAGGCGCAGTGCCGGGGGCGGCAGGTAGTGGCCTGGGCTCGGGTGCCGGGGCAGGTGCGGGCGCCGGTGGCTCTTATGGGCAGAGCCCGGCGCAGCAGGCCAACAAGGCCGTGGCGGGGGCGTCGCAGAATGGTCGCTCCGGTGGCATCGGCCGCGGGATGGCGCCGATGATGGGCATGCACCGCGGCGGAAACGGCCCCAAGGACTCGTCCCGGGCGGTGCGTGCGGTTGTCACCGAGGTCGAAAAAGACCCGAACCGGCGGGCACTGCTGGGCCAGCGGCCGGCGGTCGTCCCCGGGGTCATTGGTGCCTGGGTTCGCGAGGACTAGGCCAAATTGGGGGCCCTATTTTGGCACGAAAAACCGCCCCGCCGGAGTGCTTGGATGCTCCAGCGGGGCGGTGGTATCTGTTTCGGGCGATTAGTTCCCGCCGACTACTTCACCGTCAACGGTAATCTCGGTGAAGGTCAAGCCCTGCGGGGACTCGGCGGGCTTGGAGAGGCCGACCTCGACCTCTTCGGTGTTGGCACCGCCGGCGCGGGTGCCGGTGCCGCGGGCGGAGTCATTATCCCACTCGGTCCAATCGATGTCGGTCACGGAGTCGCTGGCATCCTCACAATCCAGGGTGATGGAATTCGGCTCAGCGACGGCGATGGACTCGCAAGTCAGGTGGCGAGGCGCACCGGCCGCGGCCAGGGAAGGCTGAGCCGAGGTCGGCTCAGCGGTGGCGCTGGCGGCAGAGCCTGCGCCGGACTCGGCGGCGGAGCTGGACGGCTCAGCGCGGTCGGTAAAGGTCGAGGCGTTGTCGATCTTTTCCTCGGACGGGTTCTCGTGCGGCGGGTGGCAGGCAGCCAGACCCAGGGCAGAGACTACGGCGAGTCCGGCAGTAGCGAGGCGGGAAAACTTCTTCATGGGGAGTGCTCTTTTCTGAATCAGGGGAATCGCACAAATTTGGATTAAGACTGCTGGCGCGGGGTAGCGGCCTTAGCAGAATCATACGGCTTGGCCGAGAGGATCGTGACCGAATTGGTTTTACCGCTCGGAGCGGAGTACTCGCGGGTCTCGCCCTCTTGAGCGCCTAGGATGGCAGCGCCCAGCGGGGACTGCTCAGAGTAGGTCTCCAAGTCCTTGTTGTCGGAGGCGGCAGCGCGGGTACCGATCAGGAAGGTTTCCTTATCGTCCTCGTCGCCGTTGTAGTACACGTGTACCACGGAACCGATGTGGGCCACGCCCTCCTCAACGCCGGAGCGCTCCGTGGTGGAGTTCGCCAGAACTTCGGAGATCTGCTTGATGCGGGCCTCTTCCTGGTCCTGCATCTCACGTGCCGCGTCGTATCCGGCGTTCTCCTTGAGGTCGCCCTCTTCGCGGCGCTCGTTGATCTCGGCGGCAACGACGGGGCGGTGATCGATAAGCTCCTGGAGCTCTGCCTCCAGCTTGGCCTTGGTTTCCGGCGTGATGTACTGCTTTTGCTGTTCAGCCATGGTGCACCTTCCCTAAATTCATCTCAGATTGTTCACCGCGCCATTGCCTGGCCGGTGGAATAATGGTGGGGCCGGCCGGTGACAAAGAATAAGGCGCGGTCGACCCACGTAGCGCCCCGAATTTTAGCACAGCGGCTACTGCGCTCTAGGTCGCGTCCCCCAAGACTGGGGCCGAGGTCGGCCCCGGGCAGAACGGAGCTGGGTACATGCCGGAACCGTGCCGCGGCGATGGTGCGGCGGCGGGGAAGCCGAGGTTATTCGGCGTATTCGGGGTGGTCGACGTCGAGGTAGGCCGGGATCTGGCTCGAGCAGCCGTAGACGCCGCCGGCGACGGCGCGGTCGTTGGTGGGGATATCAACCGCGATGCGCATGCTTTCCTCGTCGTTGGCGGGGATGGGGAACTCGCGCCGGCCGACTTCCGCCTTGGAGTAGTCGTAGGCCTGGACGATGCAGTAGGCGGCCTCATCCGGTGAATTGCGGGTCACATCGGCCCACACGCGTAGGGTGTGATCGTCCCGAATCTCGTGGGTGACGTAGGAGATTTCCGCGTTGACCTTTTCCTGCTGCATGAAATATTGCACGCCGTAGAAGATCATGGCAAGCACGATCGCCGCAATGACCAGGGCGATTGCCTTGCCCGTGAAATCCTTCGGGGCGGTGCGGGGGCGGGTGCCGCCGTAGCGGGCCGACAGATCCGTGCTCGTGGGCCGTGCTGCCGATGCCCCACGCGGGGCGCGCTGGTCTCCTCCGGAACTCATGAGGCACAGTCTAGTCAGAGTGGTCGGCGTTCGGGAATTCGCTGCCATCGCTTAGGATAGATCCGCATAGGCTCAGCCAGGCCGCAGCACCCGCCCCGCGCGGGCTGGTAGCGCGGCCCGGCCCGGAGCCCGACGATAAATCTACGATTGAGGATGTTTTAGCACGTGACTGGATTGCGTCTGTTAGCTATTCACGCCCACCCGGATGACGAGTCATCGAAGGGCGCGGCCACCACCGCCAAGTACGCCGCCGAAGGCGACGAGGTCCTGGTGCTCACCTGTACGGGTGGTGAGCGCGGCGACATCATCAACCCGGCTATGGACAGGCCGGGTATCAAAGAGCGGATGAAGCAGGTCCGCCAAGAGGAAATGGCCGCCGCCGCCCAGGCGCTGGGGGTCAAGCACCACTGGCTCGGGCACGTGGACTCCGGGCTGCCTGGGGATCCGTGGACCGAGGACATCCAGGCCCTGCTTCCGGAGGGCTGCTTCGCCGCGCTGGATGATGCCGTCGTGGCAGCGGAATTCGTCCGCGTTATCCGCTCCTTCCGCCCGCACGTTATCGTCACCTACGACGAGAACGGTGGCTACCCGCACCCGGACCACCTGATGGTGCACCGGGCATCGATGCTCGCGTGGGAAAAGGCCGGGGATCCGGACTGCCGCCCGGATCTCGGTGAGGCCTGGGAGCCGTTGAAACTGTACTACTCCCATGGGTTTATCTACCAGCGCATGAAGATCTTTCACGAGATGCTGCTGAAGGAAGGCAAGACCAGCCCCTACGCGCCCATGATGGCGCGCTGGGACGAGGGCTTCGGCGATATTATGGCCAGGGTTACCACGCAGGTAGAATGTAGTGAGTACTTTGCCAACCGCGAGGCAGCCCTGCGGGCACACGCGACGCAAATTGACCCGGCCGGCGCTTTCCTTGCCACCCCGGTTGCGGTGCAGCAGAAATACTGGCCGACCGAGGAATTCGAGCTGGCGCGCACGCGGGTGTCTACGTCGCTGCCGGAAAACGACTTGTTCGCCGGGGTTTCCGCGGACGGTAATTTTTAATCTATCGGGCATTTCTAACCAGGAGGACGAAGCCTAGATGAGTATCAGCGACCACGTGATTTACGCCGCCACCGACCCCAGCCTCATGCTGCTGGCCCAGGGCGGCTCCGACGGCCCGGTGGGCCCGGAATTCGGTAAGGCCTCGCCCATCGGCCTGCTGATCCTCGCCGTCATGGGCGTCTTCGTCATCATGGCCGGGTGGTTTTTCCATCGCCGCTACTCGCGCTTCCGCCGCCGCACTCTCTTCGCCGAGGCGCACGGCATCGATCCCTTCGACAAGGAAACGCTGGACGCCGCCATGGAAGAGGCCGGGGTGCTGGACCACCGCAAGTCCTCGAAATTCTAGACATTCAATTGCATTTGACTTGAGAGAGTGATTAGCCAGCTACACTAAGGGCGTGAATTTCGTGCCAGCTTTGCTCTACCCGCTCTACGAAGCCCGGCTCCTGCGGGGGCTCAAGGGCAAACCCCAGCCTAAGCACGTCGCGATTATGGCGGACGGCAACCGCCGGTGGGCCCGGGAAGCTGGTTTTACCGACATCAGCCACGGGCACCGGCAGGGTGCCAAAAAGATTGGCGAGATGATCTCCTGGTGCGCCGACACCGAGGTGGAAGTTGTCACTATCTATCTGCTGTCGACGGAAAATCTTAAGCGCCAAGAGGCCGAGGTCAAGCTTCTCTTCGACATCATCTCGGACGTAGTAGAGACCCTGTCGACCGGGGACTTAGGCTGCCAGGTCCGCCTAGTCGGCCACCTAGATCTGCTGCCGGACCCCGTAGTCGAGCGCATGCGGCAGGCGGCGGAGAAGACGCAGAAGAACTCGGGGGTCATCGTCAACGTGGCCGTTGGCTACGGCGGGCGCCAAGAGATCGTGGACGCCGTGCAAGACTTAGTGCGCGCGGAGGCTGCGCAGGGCACCACGGCGGAGGAGATGGCCGAGCGGGTTACCGCCGAGTCCATCTCGCACCACCTCTACACCAAGGGCCTTCCGGACCCGGACCTGGTCATCCGCACCTCCGGGGAGCAGCGCCTGTCCGGCTTCCTGCTATGGCAGGCGGCCTATTCCGAGATCTGGTTCACGGACACGTACTGGCCGGCCTTCCGCAAGCTTGACTTCCTCCGAGCGCTGCGCGACTACTCGCAGCGCTCCCGCCGCTTCGGTAAGTAGCCCGGCAGAGTTTTTTAGCGCGCGGCGTTTTTATAGCTTGCGCATGCGCACCTGCTCGACCAGGTGGTTCGGCCCCTTGGTGAGCACCAAGGAGGCCCGCACGCGGGTGGGCAGGATGTTTTCTACCAGGTTGGGCAGGTTAATCGACTGCCAAATCTCGCGGGCTTGGGCCGCGGCCTCGGGGTCTTCGAGCCCAGCGTAGTGGGCGAAGTGCGCGCCCGGCTTACGGAAGGCGGTGTGGCGCAGCCGCAGGAAGCGATCGATGTACCACTGCTCGATGACGCTGGTGCGGGCGTCGACGTAGACCGAGAAATCAATCAGGTCGGAGACCATCAGCGTCGGGCCGGTCTGCAGCACGTTGAGGCCCTCCAGGATAAGAATGTCGGGCTGCTCGACGACCTGGTGCTCGTCCGGCAGGATGTCGTAGACCACGTGGGAATAAACCGGGGCCTTGACCTGCGCGGCGCCGGACTTGACCTCGGTGACAAAGCGTAGCAGTGCGCGCCGGTTGTAAGACTCGGGATAGCCCTTGCGCTGCATCAGGCCGCGCTCTTTGAGAACCTTGGTGGGGTAGAGGAATCCGTCGGTGGTTACCAGGCTGACTTTCGGGTGGTGCGCCCAGCGCTGCAGCAGCACCTGGAGCAGGCGCGCGGTGGTGGACTTGCCGACGGCCACGGAGCCGGCCACCCCGATCACGAACGGCACGTTGGCCGGGGGATTGCCCAGGAATTGTTCGGTGGCGGCGGTGAGCTTCTGCCGGGCCTCGACCTGCATATGGATAAGACGCGACAGCGGCAAGTAGACCTCTGCGACCTCGTTGAGATCGATGTTCTCGCCCAAGCCGGAGAGCTTGGCTACCTCTTCTTCTGTCAGCACCTGGGGCATGGATTTGCGCAGCTCGCGCCAGGAATCACGGTCGAAGTTCAGGTAGGGGCTGGGGTCATGCGTGCGCGCCATGACACCCATTGTTCCAAAGCTCCCTCCAACCGGGTGTAAACGGGTAGCGGGAAAGGCCGAACTAAACGAGAAAGTACGCACTTTCGTTAAGATAAGTAGCGCGCCTAATACAACCCCGGGGCGTTTGGTTCTCGAACGTGCTGGGGAGTGGCGGGTGAGTATAGCCCCACAAGGAAGGTACGGAAGAATTTCTATGACTGCTTCGAATAACGCGGACGTTCGCTACCAGGAGCTGCGTGACCTGGATCCGGACACGCATGCGGCGATTACTGGTGAGCTTGCCCGGCAGCGAGACACCCTCGAGATGATTGCCTCTGAGAACTTCGTCCCGCGCGCGGTCCTACAGGCCCAGGGCTCGGTGCTGACCAACAAGTACGCGGAGGGCTACCCGGGCCGCCGCTATTACGGCGGCTGCGAGCACGTCGACGTGGTCGAGGACCTGGCCCGCGACCGCGCCAAGGAAATCTTCGGCGCGGAGTTCGCTAACGTGCAGCCCCACTCCGGCGCCCAGGCCAACGCTGCGGTGCTGGCCGCGCTGGCGGAGCCCGGCGACAAGATTCTCGGTCTGTCCCTGGCCCACGGCGGCCACCTAACCCACGGCATGAAGCTGAACTTCTCCGGCAAGCTCTATGACGTTGCTGCCTACGAGGTGGACCCGGAGACCATGCGCATCGACATGGACAAGCTGCGCGAGCAGGCCTTGGAGGTCAAGCCGAAGGTCATCATCGCCGGCTGGTCCGCCTACCCGCGCACCCAAGATTTCCAGCGTTTCCGCGAAATCGCCGATGAGGTCGGCGCCTACCTGTGGGTGGACATGGCGCACTTCGCTGGCCTGGTCGCCGCCGGCCTGCACCCGTCGCCGGTGCCGTACGCGGACGTGGTCACCACCACTGTTCACAAGACCCTGGGCGGGCCGCGCTCCGGCATGATCCTGGCCAAGCAGGAGTTCGCCAAGAAGCTGAACTCGAACGTCTTCCCGGGCCAGCAGGGCGGCCCGCTGATGCACGTCATCGCGGCCAAGGCCATCGCCATGAAGATCGCCGGCACGCCGGAGTTCAAGGAGCGCCAGGAGCGCACCCTGGAGGGCGCGAAGATCATCGCTGAGCGCCTGATGCAGGACGACGCCAAGGCCGCGGGCATCGACGTGCTCACCGGCGGCACCGACGTGCACCTGGTGCTGGTCGACCTGCGCAACTCGGAGGTCGATGGTCAGCAGGCCGAGGACCTGCTGCATGAGGTCGGCATCACCGTCAACCGCAATGCTGTGCCGAACGACCCGCGCCCGCCGATGGTGACCTCGGGCCTGCGCATCGGCACGCCGGCGCTGGCCACCCGCGGCCTGGACGCCGCGGCCTTCACCGAGGTCGCCGATATCATCGCCACCACCCTGGTGGATGGCGATAAGGCTGACAAGCAGGCGCTGCGCGCCCGTGTGGAGGAGATTACCAAGCAGTTCCCGCTGTACGAGGGACTCGAGGACTGGAAGCTGCTCTAAGGATTTAAGTCCTTTAGCTAGGCCCAATAAGGGCCTAGCTGCAGTTTCTATTCGGACGCCTCGTCGGCGCCCAAGTGTTCGTCGCGTTCCTGGGCGTGCTGGGTGCGCGCGGCGCGCAACCACTCGGGCTGGTTTTCCAGCAGCTCCTTGATCTGAGCGGTGGTCAGCGGGGCGTCCATGTCGTTCTTTTTCAGCGAGGTCACCGAAATGCCTAGCTTCTGGGCGACGACGGGGCGCGGATGCGGGCCCTCGCGGCGCAGGGTGGCCAGCCACTGCGGGGGATTGTGCTGGAGCTCGCGGAGCTCGGCGTGGGTTATCGCGCCAGTTTGGAAGGACTCCGGGGTAGCCGGCAGGTAGATACCAAGCTTTTTGGCCGCGGTCTGCGGGCGCATGGCGGTGCCGGAAGGCTGCTGCGGGGAATCTTTTTGGTAATCAGTCACAAAGATAACGGTAGCACTTTCGCTAGGATAAGGGCCATGTTGCGCCTAGCATTTGCCACCGGCACGGAGCCGGGAAAGTGGTTTCGTCGGTTCCGGGAAAACACCGCCCACGGGGGCCTGGAGACGCTGGATGCTGACGACGCGCTCGCTACCTTACTGTCTGGGGACGCCGACCTCGCCCTAGCGCGGGTGCCGGCGGCCGGGGACGAGCGCATCGACAGCTCCTTCCACGTGGTGCGCCTGTACGCCGAAGCCCCCGGCGTGGCTGTCCCGAAGGACTCGGTCTACGCCGAGGTCGGCGAGGACGTCCGCGAGGAGGACGTTGCGGACGAATACCTTAACTATCGCATCCCCAACTCCGGGCTCGTGGACGTCGAGGCCGTGCGTACCGGGCTGCAGGTGGTCGGCGCCAACGTGGGGATCGTTATCGCTCCGCGCCCGCTGCTGAAGGTGCTGTCGAAAAAGCAGGTAGTGCCGCTGGGGCTGGTGGACGCCGAGGTGCCGCGCACGGAGATCTGCCTGGTATGGAAGAAGGACCGCGACGCCGACGATATCCAGGACTTCGTGGGCGTGGCGAAGGGGCGGACGAAGAACTCCTCCCGCCAGGAAAAACCGAAGCGCAGTGCCCGGAAGAAGGCCAAGGCCAAGCAGGCCCGGCGGCTCGGGCGTTCGTTACCCAAAAATAAGAAATCCTCTGACCAGCATAAACGGCGCAAATAGTTTGACTGAATCCCATAATTTCTGGCTAAAGTTTGGGATAATTGTTGAAAAACTCTGAATGGGTTCTTACGGTGGAAGTTGCTGTTAAAGCGCATTTATCTACGAAAGTGAGGATTGACCATGAACAAGATTTCTCGTCGGGTGGTTGCCGGCCTGGCAGCCGCCACCCTGTCCTTTGGCGTAGTTGCCTGCTCCGACGCTGAGAACGCCGCTAACGACGCCAAGGACACCGCCGGCTCCGCCGCCAACGACGCCACCGAGGCCGCCGGCTCCGCCGCCAACGAGGCCATCGACTCCAACGATGACGACGGCGACGACAAGGGCGAGTCCAACGGCGACGACAAGGGCGACAACGCCGATGACAAGGGCTCCAACGGCGACAAGAAGGCCGTGACTACCGGCGCCGGCGAGAAGGAAGTTCCGGCTGATTTCGCCTCCGCCATCGAGGACAAGACCTCCGAGTGGGGCGAGCCGAAGGACATCACCGAGGGTGAGAACGGCTCCGTTGCCACCTTCGACGATGACAAACTGCTGGCTTACTCCGCGGAGACCGGTGCCCAGCCGGTCATTGGCAAGATCGCTGAGACCTGGACCGCCGAGGGTGGCGTCGACAGCAAGGTCGGCCTGCCGACCGCTCCGGAGCAGCGCGACGACGATGACGACGACGGCTTCGAGGGCTGGAAGCAGAGCTTCACCCAGGGCAGCATCGAGTGGGACTACGACGATGGCCACGGCCAGTACGAGGCTGACGTCGACGTCGACGACTAATACCTAGCCGCGCCTTTAGCTGGCGCGCTGATGCACCACCCGCGGGAAGCGGCGGCAATTGTGGCCGCGGCCCCGCGGGTTTAGTGATTGCTCAGGCAGGCGTGGCCGCGATGTCGCGGCTAGTTTGACTAAAGTTCATCTTTCACCCATGTAATTTCAACCTAGCCGGCCTACATTGGGTGGTGTCCGCACGGGCCGGGCACCACTGGTTCGTGATTGACCGCCAATTTTTAAGGGAGCACCTTAAAGCCATGACCTATCCGACCACGACCTCCATCCTTCCGCTTGCCGACGCCCATCTTGACGCCTCCGTCAAGACCAAGACTTACGTGCTGGATACTTCCGTACTGTTGTCTGACCCTTGGGCGCTGAAGAAATTCGCCGAACACGACATCGTCCTGCCGGTTGTTGTTATTTCGGAGCTGGAAGGAAAACGTCATCACCCAGAGCTTGGCTGGTTCGCCCGCCAAGCTCTTCGTCATTTGGAGCAGCTGCGCGTCGCCTATGACCACCTCGATCAGCCGGTCCCGGCCAACGAAGAGGGCGGCACCCTCCGTGTGGAGCTGAACCACCAAGACCAATCCCTTCTGCCGGCCGCCTTCCGCGGCCCGGAGGGGGACCACCGGATTCTGGCCTGCGCGCTCAACTTGGCGCACGAGGGCAAGGAGACCGTGCTGGTGACGAAGGACGTGCCGCTGCGCGTGAAGGCCGGCGCCGTGGGACTGCCTGCGGACGAGTACCACGCGCAGGACGTCGTGCTGACCGGGTACACCGGGATGGCGGACGCGGCCGTGTCGGGCGAGGTGATTGACGAACTCTATCGCGATGGGGAAGTCGTGATTGATGACGTGCGCACCCGCGAGGGAACGCCGTTGGCCGAGCTGCCGGTGCACTGCGGCGTGAAGCTGTGGGCCGGCCAGCAGGCGGCGCTGGGGCGCGTGGCCGAGGACGGTTCCGTCCAGGTCGTGCGCGGGGACGCCAACGCCTTCGGCCTGCAGGGCCGCTCGGCGGAGCAGCGAATCGCCCTGGACTTGTTGCTGGACAACTCCGTCGGGATCGTCTCTGTCGGCGGCCGCGCCGGCACCGGCAAGTCGGCGCTGGCGCTGTGCGCCGGGCTGGAAACCGTGCTGGAGCGTGGCGAGCACCGCCGGATCGTGGTCTTCCGCCCGATGTACGCGGTCGGCGGCCAGTCGCTGGGCTACCTGCCGGGCTCCGAATCGGAGAAGATGAACCCCTGGGCGCAGGCCGTCTACGACACCCTGGACGGGCTGGTCTCCGAAAACGTCATGGACGAAGTCCTTGACCGCGAGCTCATCGAGGTCCTCCCGCTGACCCATATCCGCGGCCGGTCCCTGCACGACTCCTTCGTCATCGTAGATGAGGCGCAGTCGCTGGAGCGTAACGTGCTTTTAACCGTGCTTTCTCGCCTGGGTCGCGGGTCGCGCGTCGTGCTTACCCACGACGTCGCCCAGCGCGACAACCTGCGCGTCGGGCGCCACGACGGCGTGCAGGCCGTCATCGAGAAGCTCAAGGGACATCAGCTCTTCGCACACGTGACCTTGCAGCGTTCGGAGCGTTCTGCCATCGCGGAATTGGTCACGGATTTGTTGGAAGGTGACCACTAAAGAAGCTGGTAAGCGCTTTATTAACGGGTTTGTTAGAAGCCGACTGGCGCGGAAAAACAACTGCAAGGAATAATGGGCAGCATGTCTAAAAAGTCGTTCAATATTCGTCCGTTCCGGACAAACGATTACCCACAGATGATGCACATTTACGAGGAGGGCCTGAACACGGGCCACGCCACGTATGAAACGACGGCATTGTCACTCGAGCAATTCACCAACGCCAAGATCTCGTCGACTGTTTTTGTCGCCGTCGAAGAAGACGATGACAACAAGGTGATCGGCTGGGTTTCGGCCGCCCCGATTTCCTCCCGTTCCGTCTTCCACGGGGTGGTGGAAGACTCCATCTACGTCGATCCTTCGGCGCAGGGCCGTGGCGTGGCCGGGGCGTTGCTGGACAAGCTCATTGAGGTCTGCCAGGAGCTGCACAAGTGGGCCATCCACGCGTGGATCTTCCCGGAAAACACCGGCTCGGCCAAGCTGCACGAGTCCCGGGGCTTTGCCAAGGTAGGTACCTATTCCCACTTGGCGAAGATGACCTACGGCGAGCTCGCTGGCCAGTGGCGCGACACCGTCGTCTACGAAAAGCTGCTGCCCAAGCCGGATGCCCCGGGCACCGCGCCCGCTGAGGACTAGCTCCGCTCAACCGCAACTGAACGCAACGCGTCCCTACCTTAGGTAGGGACGCGTTTTGTTTTTAGTACTTGCTGGAAGGGAAGCGAAAAACACAATGGCCACCCTCGCCGCGGCTGGAAGAAGGTGCGGCGAGGGTGACCATCGTTGGCATGGGAGTAGGTAAACGGTTTAGGAGATGGTCTCCTTGAGGTGTTCCTCGCGTAGCGGCAGCAGGAGCAGCAGGGCGATGATGGCCATCGGGACCATCAGCAGGATGACGGGCGTCAGGCCGTCGTTGTACGAATTAAGGATGGCGTCCTTGACCGGGCCGGGAAGGTTAGCTACCAGGCTCGGGGTCAGAGAGTTAGCGCCGCCGCCATTCTCGCTGAACTTCTGGGCCATAGCCGCGCCCTGTTCACCCATCTGGGCGAAGGCCTTGGGCAGGCGGGTGGCCATCTCGTTCTGCATGTTGTGGATGAACATGGAGCCGACCAGGGATGCGCCCAGCGCGGAGCCGATCTGGCGGAAGAAGTTGTTCGCCGCGGTCGCGGTGCCGACTTGGGACAGCGGGAAGGAGTTCTGGACGATAAGGACTAGCACCTGCATGACCAAGCCCAGGCCGACGCCGAAGACCAAGAAGCGCACGCCCAGCTGGGGCAGGGAAGTCTTAACGGTCAGCTGGGAGAGCCAGTAGAGGGCGCCGGCGGTGATCGCTAGGCCGACGATCGGGTAGATTTTGTAGCGGCCGGTCCGGGAGATGACAAAGCCCACTGCGGTAGAGGTGCCGATAAGGCCGACCATCATCGGGATCATCATCAGGCCCGCTTCGGTCGGGGTGAGGGTGTGGACCATCTGCAGGTAGGTGGGCATATAACCCAGCACGCCGAACATCGCCAGGCCCAGGACCATGCCGGAGGCGGTGGTCAGCACCATGTTGCGGTTCTTAAACAGGTGCATCGGGATGAGCGGCTCAGCGGCCCGCAGCTCAACCAGTACGACCAGGATGGCGCCGATGACCGTGGTGGCGGCAAGCCCCAGGATGATCGGATCGGACCACTCGTACTCGGTGCCGCCCCAGGTGGTCATGAGGATCAGGCTGGCGGTGGTGATGGCGATGAACGTCGCGCCCAGGGTGTCGAACTTCTGCAGGTTCTTCTCACCGACGCGCAGGTGGAGCACGGCGATGCTCACGCCCATGGCCAAAATGCCCAGCGGGATGTTCATCCACATGCCCCAGCGCCAGCCGGGGCCGTCGGTGAACCAACCGCCCAGCACCGGGCCGAGCACGGAGGACAGGCCGAAGACGCCGCCCATGATGCCCATGAACTTGCCGCGCTCCCGGGAGGAGGTCACCTCGGCCACGATGGCCTGGGAAGAAATCATCATGAAGCCGGCGCCGAAGCCCTGGACGGCGCGGCTGATGATAAGCAGCGTCATGGAATTGGCGAAGCCGCCGATGGTGGAGCCGACGACGAAGGTGAAGGTACCTGCGATGTAGATCCACTTGCGGCCCCTCTGGTCGCCCAGCTTGCCGGAAATCGGCATAGCGATGGTCATTGTGACCAGGAAGGCGGAAATAACCCAGCTCATGTGGTCGACGCCGCCGAGCTCGCCCACGATGGTGGGCAGGGCGGCGGAGAAGATCATCTGGCCGAGCGAAGACATCAACATTGTCAGGACGAGCGCGCTGAAGATGAGGCCGAGGTTATCGGCGCTCTTTTTACCCGCGTGGGGGCTTGCAACTACCATGCCAGGCCTTTCGCATAAGAAGTAAGAATTTGTGCAGAATGGCGAAGATTTTCCGTCAAGGTTTTATCAGTGGAGTAGAAGTCCGCGGTGGCTACCAGCCACAGCGACTCCCGCAGTAGGGAGGCAATGAGCGCGGCTTCGCACCGCGGGGACATACTCGGGTTTTGTTTATCACCCGGGTTGTTCTCCAAGCGCTTCTGGATGAGCTCGCGCAGCTCCTTGGCCTTGGCCCTCTTGCGGGCGAAGGACTCGGCGGCTGCCTCGCTGTCTTGGGCAATTCTTTGACGGCGCGCGTGGATTTCCGGGCGATCGTAGTGATCGTCGATGTGCGTGGCGATGAGGGTGAGGCTAAGCTCCAGCACGTTGTCGGTGGGAGTGGTAAGGAACCACTCGGTCAGCTCAGGGGCGAATTCCTGGGAAGGGCTCCCCATGACCGCCGAGGCTTTGGAGTCGAAGTAATTAAAGAAGGTGCGCCGGGAAATGCCGGCATCCGCACAGATCTCTTCTACCGTGACCGCCCCGAAGCCGTGTTCGTCCACGAGCTTGGTGGCGGAGTCTTCGATCCGGCGCCGGGTCTTGCGGCGCTTTTGTTCACGTAGTCCTACACGGTCATCGTCTTGCACGGAGTGTAACTTTACACGCGGTGCAAGTTTGCACCAAGTGCAAGCACTATGATTTCTGGAGAATTCTTGGCCGAGTGTGGTCGGCATTACGCATCGGTCTATTCGGCGGTCAGCGTGCCTAGGACCAGGGCGGCATCAGCAGCCGTCTCAAGTGGGGTATAGGTCGCGCGTAGGGCGTTGCCGGTGGACTCAAAAGCCCAGGTTCCCTCCGCTTCGCACCGCCCGGCGAGGGTCTCGGCGTCGAAGGAGACGCGGGAGCCGTCGGCCACCGGATCGAAAAGGTAGACTTGGCAGTTCTGGTCCGGGTAGGTCACGATCCCGGTCTGCCCGGTCAGCGCGGCCACCGCGGTCCAGGTCCCCTTAGCGGAGCCTTCCTCGCTCAGCTCGCCGTAAAACATGCCGCGGGCCGAGGCTGAGTCTGGTTTGGCGTCGAGTTCGAAGCTGCCGCCCGTGCCGTCGTGGGCGGAGGGGAGGGAAAACGGTTCCGGCTCGCTGGGGGACGGCCTGAAGAAGTAAGCCGTAACGGCGGCGAGCAGCGCGAGCACTATCACGGACACCCCGGCGAAGATGAGGCGGCGGCCGGTGCGGCGGGACTCGCGATAGCGCGTGAAGGTGTCGGCAGGCATGGCAAAAGCATAACGCCTCCCGTCGGTCCTAGGTGGACCGGTGGGAGGCGTGGGTGGGTGGGAAAGCCCTAGGGGAACCTTAGAAGTTGTCGCGATCGGTGTTGGCCATGTCCAACACGTTCAGGCGACGGTCGAGCTCCTCCTCCGTGAGGTTCTCGCCGTCGACGAAGCCCAGATTAATGACGGCCTCGCGCACAGTGATCTTCTCGTTCAGAGCGTGCTTGGCGGCCTTCGCGGCGTTCTCGTAGCCGATGGCGGAGTTCAGGGGGGTGACAATCGAGGTAGAAGACTCAGCGAAGTTCTTCATGCGCTCCTCGTTGGCGGTGATGCCGTCGACGCACTTCTCGGCGAAGACGCGGCCGGTGTTGGCCAGCAGGCGGGCGGATTCCAGCACGTTACGCGCCATCATCGGGATGAAGACGTTGAGCTCGAACTGGCCCTGGGAACCGCCGAAGGCAACGGCGGCGTCGTTGCCGATGACCTGGGCGGAGACCTGGGTGGCGGTCTCGCACAGGACCGGGTTGACCTTGCCCGGCATAATCGACGAGCCCGGTTGCAGATCCTTCAGGTGGATCTCGGACAGGCCGGTCAGCGGGCCGGAGCCCATCAGGCGGATGTCGTTGGCAATCTTATACAGGCTCACGGCCACGGTGCGCATGGCGCCGGAGAACTCCACTAGGGAGTCGCGGGCAGCCTGCGCCTCGAAGTGGTTGTGGGCCTCCTGCAGTTCTTCCAGACCGGTGAGCTTCTTAAGTTCCTCGGTGACCTTCGCGCCGAAGTCGGCGGAGGTGTTCAGGCCGGTGCCGGTGGCGGTGCCGCCGATGGCCAGCTCACCCAAGCGCGGCAGGGTGGCCTTGATGCGCTCGATCCCGAGCTCGATCTGGCGGGCGTAGCCGCCGAACTCCTGGCCCAGGGTGACCGGGGTGGCGTCCATCAGGTGGGTACGACCGGACTTGACGACGCCCTTCCACTCCTGTGCCTTCTTGGTCAGGGACTCGTGCAGGACCTCCAGGCCCGGGATGAGGTCGTTGACGGCCTCGTAGGTAGCCGCCACGTGGGTGGCCGTCGGGAAGGTGTCGTTGGAGGACTGTCCCATGTTGACGTGGTCGTTCGGGTGGACCTCGACGCCGGCCTTCGCGGCCAAGGAGGCGATGACCTCGTTGGTGTTCATGTTGGACGACGTGCCGGAGCCGGTCTGGAAAACGTCGATCGGGAAGGCGTCGTCGTGCTGGTTGTCAGCAATCTCCTTGGCGGCGGCGATGATGGCGTCAGCCTTATCCGCAACCAAGGCGCCGGAGTCCTTGTTGACCTGGGCGCAGGCTGCCTTCAGAAGGCCTAGGGCGCGGATCTGGGCGGACTCGAGACCACGGCCGGAAATCGGGAAGTTATCCACCGCTCGCTGGGTCTGGGCGCGCCACAGGGCGTCCTTCGGGACCTGAACTTCGCCCATCGTGTCGTGTTCGATGCGGTACTCAGTCATGTAAACCTCGTCTTCCTTAAGCTGGATTAATTGAGCTGTTGAAAACTGCGTTACAGCCACCTTCCAGTATGACAAAAAGCACGCCGGAGGGTGGCTGTGTTGAATATGTCCGGTTTATTCGTTGGGATCCGAGTAGTCGACCACGGAGTATTCCCGCAGCTTGGACATCTGGTGGATCGAGTCGATGTAGCGGATGGTGCCCGACTTCGAGCGCATCACCAGCGAGCGGGTGGTGGCCGAGTGGGCTCGGTAGGACACGCCGCGCAGCATGTCGCCGTTGGTCACGCCGGTCGCGGCGAAATAGCAGTTCTCGGAGGAGACCAGGTCATCATTGGTCAGCACGCGGTTTAGGTCGTGGCCCGCGGCCTTGGCCTTCTCCGCCTCCTGCTCGTCCTTCGGCCACAGCTGGCCCTGGATCTCGCCGCCCATACACTTCATGGCGCAGGCGGTGATGATGCCCTCCGGGGTGCCGCCGATGCCCATCATGATGTCGATGGAGTTGCCATCCTGGGCAGCGGCGATGGCGCCGGCGACGTCGCCGTCCATGATGAGGCGCACCTTCGCGCCGGCGGCGCGGATCTGAGAGATCAGATCCTCGTGGCGCGGGCGGTCCAGGACCACGACGGTGATGTCCGATGGGCGCAGGTTCTTGGCCTTGGCCACGGCGTTGATGTTGTCTTCGACGGAAGCGCTGATGTCGATGTGGCCCTTGGCCTCCGGGCCAACGGCGATCTTCTTCATATAGAACACGGCTGAGGGGTCGTACATGGTGCCGCGCTCGGCAGCGGCGATGACGGAAATCGCGTTCGGGCGGCCCTCGGCCATCAGGCGGGTGCCGTCGACTGGATCCACCGCGATGTCCATCGCCGGGCCCTCGCCGGTGCCGACCTCCTCGCCGTTGAAGAGCATCGGTGCCTCGTCTTTTTCGCCCTCGCCGATGACAACGACGCCTTCCATGGACACGGAGTTAATGAGCTTGCGCATCGCGTCCACGGCGGCGCCGTCACCTTCGTTCTTCTGTCCGCGGCCAACCCACCGGCCCGAAGCCAGGGCGGCGGCTTCGGTCACCCGCACCAGCTCCATGGCTAGGTTGCGATCTGGTGCCTCCGGGGTTCCAGCGTGAGAATTCGACATCGAGGAGATTACCTTCCTTTTAATGCTGTGAGGATGTGAAAATTATCCATCTTCTATTATCCACGCCGATAGCCATTTCCACCCGCGGTACGCCCTACCTTTGGGGAAACGCCCCCGAAAGTGGGAAGAACCGCGCCAGGCGACGAATGTAGGGGGCCGGGCAGAGGGTTTTTCTTATCGCGTTGCCAACTGCCATACTGGAGGGCGTGCCTGCAGAGAATAAACCCAAGCTTTTCGAGGGCGGCAAGGACATGATCCTGTCGCTGGGCGTGACCGTGATTGCGATGTTGGCGGTCGTCGGTGCGACCGGCCTGTGCACGGTCAACCCGGAGGACTCGCCGCATGCCGAGGTCACCGAGGTGGACGCGGAGAACTTCCTACGCATGGAGACCCAGGCCACCGGCGTGCCGGCCCGCCTGCCGCAGCTGCCCGACGGGTGGTACGCCAACTCCGCCCGCCGCGGCCAAGTCGCGGGTCAGCCCGCCCCCATCGTCGGCTTCGTTACCGCCGAGAAGGGCTACCTGCAGGCCACCCAGACCACCGTCGACTACGACGAGGCCCGCCGCGGCTACGACGGCAACTATCGCGAGCTGACCGATACCGCGGTGATCGATGGCCAAACCGTGGAGATCTACACCAGCGACGACAACGACGTCCGCGATCTGTGGGTCACCGACCTAGGCGACGTGCGGCTTATGGTCTCCGGCTCTGCTAACGATGCCGACTACCGCACCCTCATTTCCGCCATCGTCGACGCCGAGCCCGTCGGCGAGGTGGCCGCGTCTAGCGGCGAGCAAAAGTAACGGTCTCCAGGCGGTCGCTAAATTCCACGCTCACGCCCGGGCCCTGGGCCAGCTGTGCTAGCTCGTTCTGGGTCAGCCCGGTCAGCTTTTCCTTGGCCTGGAAAACATCGATCTTTTCCCGGCTTAGCTGCGGCTTGACGATGACGTCTGCGACTCCGCCGTCCTCGAAGGTCAGCGCGATCGCGCCGTTGAAATAGCTGATGACGTCGCCGGCGGCCTGGTGGGCCGGGCCGAAGAATTCCTCGACCAGCGCGCGGGAATCACCGAAAAAGATCGCCCCGGCCGATCCGGAGGCGGAGACGAAGTCGACGCGTTCGCCCGGGTAACCATAAATCTGCAACGTGGTGCCTTTCTATCGTTTTTTAACTAGCTAGCTCTATAGCCTCAAGCATTAGTGGGGCTTAGTCCGCCGGGTCAGCCGGCTCCTCGCCCTCGGCATCTGGGTCGTTGCCCAGTGCCTTCTCCACGCGGCGGGCGGCGCCGTCGAGGTGAGACTCGCAGGCCTTGGCCAGAGCCTCGCCGCGCTCCCAGTACTTCAGCGACTCGTCCAGGCTCATCTGGCCGAGCTCCAAAATCTTGACGGTCTCGATGAGCTCGTCGCGGGCCTGCTCGTAGGTCAGTTTCTCCACGGGCGGGAAAGCGTCGTCGCCGGCCTGGCCGGTGCCGATGGTGTCTTCGTTCATGCTGGTCTGCCTTTCTTAATGGGGGCGTAAGTTGCGGGTTTTAGGTCGTGGCTAGTCGGCCGGCTTGGCGGCCATCGCCGCGGCGGTAACGGAACCGTCGGCGACGCGGATGCGCAGCTGCGAGCCGGGCGGGGACTGCTGGTAGGAGGTGACCACCTCGGGCCCGCTGCCGTCGCGGGGCAGGACCTGGACCACGGAATAGCCGCGCTGCAGGGTCGCTGCCGGCCCGAGCGCCGAGACCTGGGCGCGCAGGGCGCTGACCTGGTTGTTTTCGCGGTCGAGCAGGTATTTAACGTCGCGGCGCATGGCGGCCTTCGCACGGTCGATCTCCTCGCGGCGCGCGGTGATGGGGGAGAGGGGAGCGGCCAACACCGGGCGGGAGCGGATATTGGCCAGGCCGCGGCGCTGATTGTCCACCCAGCCGCGCAGCGCGCCGGCCATGCGCTGGCGGGCCTCGTTGATAAGCGCTTTTTCCTCCATGACGTCGGGCACGACGCGCTTGGCCGCGTCCGTCGGGGTAGCCGCCCGCAGGTCGGCCACGTTGTCGAGCACCGGGTTGTCCGGCTCGTGGCCGATGGCGGAGACCACCGGGGTAGCCGCGGCCGCCACGGCACGTTGTAAGGCCTCCTCAGAAAACGGCAGCAGGTCCTCAACCGAGCCGCCGCCGCGGGCGATGATGATGACGTCTATTTCCGGATCCCGGTCCAGCTGCTGCAGGGCGTCGATGACCTCCGGGACGGTAGAGCGCCCCTGCACGGCCGTGTTGATGACCCGGAACTGCACGGCCGGCCAGCGGTCCTGGGCCACGGAGATGACGTCGCGTTCGGCCGCGGATCCGCGGCCGGTAATCAGGCCGACCTTGACCGGTAGGTAGGGCAGGCGCTTCTTGCGGGCCGGATCGAAAAGCCCCTCGGCGGCCAACTGCTTGCGCAGCATCTCGATGCGGGCGAGTAGCTCACCCAGTCCGACGTGGCGGATCTCCGTCGTCCACAGTGAAAAGCTGCCGCGGCCGGCGTAGAAGGCCGGCTTACCGCGGATGATGACGCGGTCGCCGTCCTTGAGCGGGGTCGGCAGGGAGCGGATCAGGTTGGTGGGGCAGGTTAGCTGTACCGACTTTTCCTGCTCGACGTCGCGCAGGGTCAGGTAGGATAGCTTCCAGCTATTCTTGACGTTGATCTGGGTCAGCTGGCCCTCGACCCAGAGGAAGCCTAGCCTTTCGATCCACCCTTTGACTTGGTCGTTGACCTTGCCCACCGGCCACGGAGTATCCGGGGTATTCGCCGGTGCGTTCATGTGTGAGCTTCCTCCCGTTCTGCCGTGATTATAGGCGTTTGCACCCAGTCTATTGTTTTGCAGTGGATTTCGTTATTCTGGGGGCATGACTGATGCTGGAAAGAATGTGCTTCTCGCGGCCCCGCGCGGGTACTGCGCCGGTGTGGACCGCGCGGTGGAGACGGTAGAAAAGGCGCTGGAGAAATACGGCGCCCCGATTTACGTGCGCAAGCAGATTGTGCATAACCGCTACGTGGTGGAATCCCTGGCCGAGCGCGGGGTGGTCTTCGTCGACGAGGCATCCGAGGCCCCTGAGGGTGCGCACTTGGTCTTCTCTGCGCACGGTATTTCCCCGGCCGTTCGCCAGGAGTCCCAGCAGCGCCGCCAGCTGACCCTGGATGCGACCTGCCCGCTGGTGACCAAGGTGCACAAGGAGGTCCAGCGTTTCGAGCGCGACGGCTACCACATCCTCCTGGTGGGCCATAAGGGCCACGAGGAGGTCGAAGGAACCGCCGGCGAGGCCCCGGAGATTACCCACTTGGTCGACGGCGTGGAAGGCGTGGCGGAGCTGCCGGAGTTCCTCCACGACGAAAAGCTCGTGTGGCTGTCCCAGACCACCCTGTCGGTCGATGAGACCATCACCATCGTCAACAAGCTGCGCGAGCGCTTCCCACACCTGGAGAACCCGCCGTCAGACGATATCTGCTACGCCACGCAGAACCGTCAGGAGTCGGTGAAGGCCATCGCCCCGAAGTGCGACCTGATGATCGTGGTCGGCTCCCGCAACTCCTCGAACTCGGTCCGCCTAGTTGAGGTGGCCCTGGACGCGGGCGCGAAGGAGTCGCACCTGATCGATTTCGCCAAGGAGATTGACGAGTCCTGGCTAGATGGCGTGCAGACCGTCGGCGTGACCTGTGGCGCCTCCGTTCCGGAGCTGCTGGTCCGCGAGGTGCTCGAGTACCTCGACGAGCGCGGCTACAGCGACGTCGAACAGGTAACCACCACCACTGAGACCATCCAGTTCGCCCTTCCGCGTGAACTGCGCCCGGCTCGTACCAAGGCAGCCAAGGAAACCACAGCAAACCAGTCTTAGACCCACCGCCCCAGTACCGGGGCACAACTAAAACGGCGAGGCAGTCACATTGATCGGAAGTGACTGCCTCGCCGGTGGTATGTATCGTGCCGCATCTAACCCTTCGCCTAGTCGTCGTAGAGGTTGTCGTCGCGGGAGGGATTTTGCCGTACGCGGCGCGCCTGGGACTGGGCTTGAGACTTCGGCGGGTACTGGCGCGACGTCTGAGCCGGGCGGCTGGTGGCCTCGCCGTAGCGGGGAAGGGAGGAGCCCGGGCCACCCGCGCGGCGGTTGGGATCCGGGCGGTAGGCCTGCTGGTTGGCCTGCTCCTGCCGGCGCTGTTCGCGGTCGCGCTCGCGGACGCGGCCACCCCGCGGGGCGGGCTGCTCGGAGCCCTGCCCGGACCTGCGGCCCAGCGGGATATTGCCGGCCTGGGCGCGGCGCTTTTGCTCCTCGTTGCGAGCGATGAGCTCGGCCACGGTGAGCCGGCTACTGCGCTCGCGGGCCCGGGCCCTGGTGTCGCGGTTGCGCTTGTCTGCGGCGGCCTCAGCCCGGCGGGCGACCTGGGCCTTCTCGTTTTCCGCTCGGGCGTTAGACCGAAGCCGCCACAGCCGGAAGGCCATGATGGCGATAGACGCCAGCGTGGTCAGGAAGAACGGAATGAAGTGCTCCAGGAACGGGAAAGCGCCGGTGACCAGGGCAGTGGTAGAAAACGCCGAGGCCCCCTCGCTGGCCCCGCCCTGTGTCACTAGCCAGCCGCAGAGCAGCGTGAAGACAGTGAAAAGGAGCGGGGAAGTGGCCACGGTCAGGTACAACCCCCGCGGGGCCACGGTGCAGGTGACAGCCAGAACGCTAACGATGTAGCAGAGCAGGTACGGCCACCCCAGGTCCCCGAAGAGGAGGGACAGGAGAAGCCCGGTGGTCAAAGCCGCAGCGACGATAGCAATTGCCATGCCGAGCGGCAGCCCACCGCGGGCCGTTCGAGCCTGGGTTTTATGAAAAGCGTTCGCATGTGACACGGGGCGTTATTCTACCTGCCGCCCATCGTGTCCTGGGAATCATTTAGCCGCGTGCCCTAAGTCTCCCAGGCAGGGCCGGGGTTTTCGGGACGGGGCCGGGAGCAGGCGGGAGCAAAAGGCTAGTCGGACTCGGCGGCGTGGCGCGGAGAGGACTCTACCGGGGAGATCTGCGGCGGGTGCTTGTCGGTGCGGGCCGGGATATCCATCTCTGCGAGCCGCCGGGAGGTGACCATGACGCGGCTGTCGAAGGAACCCAGCGTGGAGTTGAAGGCATCGACCGCCTTTTCCAGGTTGCGGCCCACCTTGTTGAAATGCTCGCCCACGGTGTTGACCCGGCTGTAGAGCTCGCGCCCCAGGCGCTGGACCTCCCGGGCCTTGTCGGAGAGATCCTCCTGCCGCCAGCCCAACGCCACGGTACGCAGCAGTGCGAACAGCGTGGTGGGGGTCGCGATGACGATGTTGCGGGAGAAGGCGAATTCCAAAAGCTCGGGGTCCACGCTGAGAGCGGCGTCCAAGAAGGGATCCGCGGGCACGAAGAGGACCACGAATTCTGGGGTGGGTTGGAAGGCCTCGATGTAGTCCTTGCCTGACAGCGTGGTGATGTGGTTGCGCATCTGGTGGACGTGGTGGCGCAGGAAGGCTGCGTGTTCCTCGGGGTCCTGGGCCTCCAATGCGTCGAGGTAGGAGCTAAACGGCACCTTTGCGTCCACGACAATGTGCCGCCCGCCGCTCAAGTGGACCAGCAGGTCCGGGCGGACCTGGTGGCTGCCGAAGTGGGCGGAGACCTGCGGATTAAAGTCTACGTGCTTGACCATGCCGCCCAGTTCGACGACGCGCTCGAGCTGCATCTCGCCCCACCGGCCACGCACATTGGGCGAGCGTAGGGCGGTGACCAGCTGGTCGGTCCTGTCGGACAGGCGGGTAGAAGTGCGCATCATTGCTTGGACCTGGCCGCGCAGGGAGGAAAACTCGCTGGCGCGGTCGGCTTCCAGCTCCCGCAGGTGGAGGCCCAGCCGGTCCATAGCTTTTTCCAGGGGAGCTAGTGATTCGGCGACGTCGGCGCGCCGTTGCTGGGAGGCTTGCAGGGCGGCCTGCTGTTGTTGGGCGGCGCTGGGGCCGGCCGTGGGGTCGGTGGGCTGCCGGCGCTGCCAGTGGGCATGCCCGAGCCAGCCCAGGACGGCTCCGAGGGCCACACTGATGAGAAGGAAGGCAACCGTGGCGAGCGTGGAAGTACTCATACCATCTAACTTCGCACACCCGCCGGACGGAAGCCTTAAGATTCCTCCCGCGTTTCGAACATCCGCGCGATTTTATCCTTCAGCTTGCGGATCCCGGTGCGGGCCGCCGGACGCTCGTACTCCGGCGGCGGGGAGCTCAGATCGACCAATTCGCTCACGTCCGCGCCGTCGGGCGCGGGGGCTTCCTCGCGCCAATCCCGGCGCTGGCGCAGGCCCTGCTCCTGCTTGACACGGCCGACGAGGTAGCCGGCCATCGTGGAAAACTCGACGTCGTCGGTGGTCTTCTCGCCGGACTGCAGCATGAGGATGTCCTGGACGTAGCGGTAGGCCACCGCGATCATCGCTGCGGCGGGCACGGCGAGGAAGGCGCCGACCAGAGCGAAGAGCGCCGAACCCAGCGTGACGGAGACCAGGACGATAACCGGGTGCAGGCTCATCGCGCGGGCCTGCAGCCACGGCGAGAGCACGTTGCCTTCCAGCTGCTGGACCAGTAGGACCAGGCCGAGCACCATGAGGGCCTCGGTAAAGCCCAAGGAGACTAGGGCAATGGTCACGGACAGCGCGCCCGCCACGATGGCGCCGATGAACGGGATGAACCCAGCGATGAAGGTGATGATCGCCAGGGCCATCGCTAGCGGCACGCCAATAATGGCGAGGCCGCCGCCGATGAAGATGGCGTCGATACCGGAGACCAGCGCCTGGGCCCGGATGAACCCGCCCAGCGTGTTCCAGCCGCGCGTGAACAGCTCGGTCAGGTGCCAGCCGGCGCGGCGGCCGACGCTTTCGCGCAGCCAGGGCAGGAATTTGTGCCCGTCCTTGAGGAAGAAGAACGTCAGCACGGTGACGATCACGAGGGTAATCAGTAGGGAGGTCGCCGTGCCGATGCCGGTGAACACGGACCCGGCGATATCGCCGGCCTGGGCCTGGAGCCAGGAGGCGATGTCGTCGATGTACTGGCCCATATCGTCGCTGTCCAGGTTCAGCGGCGGCCCCTGCGCCCACAGCTGCAGGCGCTGGATGCCCTCGACGGTCTGCAGGTAAAGCGACTGCGACTGGCGCGCGAAATCCGGCGCGATGAATGCGATGAGGCCACCGACCAAGGCCACGAAGGTCAGCATGGTGATCGCCGCGGCCAGGGAAGCGGGGAAGTGGTAGCGCCGGAGCCAGCCGGCAATCGGTGCCAACACCGTACAGACGATCAGAGCCAAGATGACCGGCAGGATCCCCTGCCAGAAACTGCCGATGAGCCAGCCGAGGGCGTACATGAGCAGCCCAATGACGAAGATGCGCACCGACCACAGGGCGGTGCTGCGGATGTAGTGCCCGAGCACGACCAAGCGGTCGACTTGGTCGCCCGGTGGGTGGGGAGAGACCGACTTCAGTAACTTCTGTTGGCCCTCCGCGGAGGTTAAGGCCGGGTTAGCGGCTTCATCTTCTTGAGAACTCACGTTCACTATCTTGCCTTAAAAGGGCGTAAGAATGGGAAATACCTGCAACCGGCTGTCGGCTACCGGCCTTCGGTGCGTTAGGATTGGGCACGTGAGTCTTACATTAGGAATTGTCGGATTGCCCAACGTTGGCAAGTCCACGCTGTTTAACGCCCTGACCCGCAGCGACATCTTGGCGGCGAACTACCCGTTCGCCACCATTGAGCCCAACGTGGGCTTGGTGGAGCTTCCCGATGCGCGCCTGAACCGCCTGGCGGACATCTACTCCTCCGAGCGCATTCTGCCAGCGACGGTTTCCTTCGTAGACATTGCCGGCATCGTTAAGGGTGCTTCCGAGGGTGAAGGCATGGGTAACGCCTTCCTGTCCAATATCCGCGAGGCCGACGCCATCTGCCAGGTTGTGCGCGCCTTCTCCGACGACAACGTCATCCACGTCGACGGCCAGGTCAACCCGACCAGCGATATCTCGGTCATTAACACCGAACTCATCCTGGCCGACCTCCAGACCATCGAAAAGGCCCTGCCGCGGCTAGAGAAGGAGGCAAAGAAGAACAAGGACCTGGCCGAGACCGTCGAGGAGACCAAGAAGGCCCAGGAGATCCTGGAGGACGACACCACCTTGTTCGCCGCCGCCAAGGATGGCAAGGTCGACCTCGACCTCCTCAAGGAGCTGCACCTGATGACGGCGAAGCCGTTCCTCTACGTGTTCAACTCGGACGAAGAGGTGCTTACCGACGAGGCCAAGAAGGATAAGCTGCGCCAGCTGGTCGCCCCGGCCGACTGCGTCTTTTTGGATGCCAAGACTGAGACCGAGCTGCTGGAGCTGGACGACGACGAGGCCCTCGAGCTGCTCGAGTCCGTCGGCCAGACCGAGCCGGGCCTGCAGACCCTGGCTAAGGCCGGTTTCAACACCCTCGGCCTGCAGACCTACCTGACGGCCGGCCCGAAGGAGTCCCGCGCCTGGACCATTCACCAGGGCGATACCGCTCCGCAGGCCGCCGGCGTTATCCACTCCGACTTCGAGAAGGGCTTCATCAAGGCCGAGATCGTCTCCTTCGAGGACCTTGATGCCGCAGGCTCCATGGCCGAGGCCCGCAACCACGGCAAGGTCCGCCAGGAAGGTAAGGACTACATTATGCAGGACGGCGACGTCGTGGACTTTAAGTTCAACGTCTAAGCCTTAATACTTTTCCGGCCCAGTGCAGTGTGTTCCTGGGCCGGATTTTTATATGTGGCGAGTACCCCTAATCCACGTGACCGGCGGGCGGAGGGGTGCTGTCCTCCTCGTCCGCGGCGCCGGTGACTAGCGCCTGCAAGGCAGCGACGATGCCGGCCGTGATGGCGTCCTGCGTTAGTCCCTCCCTGGTGAGCGCTCCGGTGGCGGGATTCCGCCAAGCCTAAGCACACGACGAAATCCGGGCTGTGGCCGGCGATCAGCTCGTCCAATTGTTCCCGGGCCGCGGCGAACTCCACGGGCAGTACGGCGGTGGTGACGTCGGCGGCATCGGCAAGCGCGCTTTCGATGCCGGGCAGCGCCGCGCGCGTCGGATTGTAGGAGCTCGGCCCGAATGGGGCGAAGGCGGTGACCGACAGGGAAGGCATGGTGCCAAAGTCTAGTGGCTATCGGGACTAGCCTGGGGCTTATGCGTTTTAGCCAAGAAGAACTGGCCGCCTACCGCGGCGCCACCGTGCCGGATCTGCTGCCGGAGCCGTTGCGTTTGTTATTCGTCGGCATCAACCCGAGCCTGTGGACCGCCGCTACCGGCGCGCACTTCGCCCGCCCGGGTAACCGCTTCTATCCGGCCCTTTTCCGAGCTGGGTTGACTACCCACCAGTTCGATGCCACGGGCGGCTACGCGGACGCCGACTTTGCCGAGCTGCAAGAACGAGGCATCGGCGTGTCCAACCTCGTTCCGCGCGCCACCGCCCGGGCCGACGAGCTAACCACCGAAGAGCTGCGCCAGGCGCCGGCGCGCTTGGACGACATCGTTAGCACACACCACCCGAAAGTCGTGGCCGTGCTGGGGATTACCGCCTACCGCAAGGCCTTTAGCCTGCCCAAGGCAGTCATCGGGGAGCAGGACTCGCCGTGGGAGGGCACCCGCCTGTTTGTGCTCGACAACCCCAGCGGACTTAACGCGCATGCCAGCGTCGCGGACCATGCGGCTGGGTACCGGAAGGTGGCTAAGGCCGCGGGCATAGAAGTGTAAGCCTTTTGGGCCCAGATTCATCCCGTGCGGAGGGCTTCTGCAAGAACGAAAAATGGCGCCTACGATCGGGGCCGTACGTTACTTTCGAATTTCAAGGAGTGATTGTTGTGGCCGATCTGTCCAACAAGACCGTTGCGGTTATCGCTACCGACGGCTTCGAGGATTCGGAGCTGACCTCCCCGGTCGAGGTCGTGAAGAACGCGGGTGCGACCGTGAAGATTATCGCCCCGAAGGGCGGCGTCATCGAGGGCAAGAATGGCACCAAAGTCGACGTCGATACCACCACGGCCCTGGCCAAGGGGGAGTCTTTCGACGGCATCATCCTGCCCGGTGGCACCGGCAACGCGGATGCGCTACGCATGGACAAGGACGCGGTTGAGCTGGTAGGAAAGCACGTTGACGCGTACCTGCCTCTCGGGGTCATCTGCCACGGCGCCTGGATCCTCACTGATGCGGACGTGCTCAAGGGCCGCACCCTGACCTCCTTCCCGTCCCTGCAGACGGACCTGCGCAATGCGGGCGCTACCTGGGTCGACGACGAGGTCGTCTGCGACCAGGGCCTGGTTAGCTCCCGCACGCCGGACGATCTGCCGGCCTTCAACGATAAGCTGGTTGAGGAGATCGCAGAGGGGCAGCACTAAACCCTGCTTGACGATGCCCGGTCGCTGGAGTTTCGCTTCCGCCGCTGCCGGGTTTTTGCGTGCCTAGTTTTCTAGCTCGAGCGGGCGCTAGAGCGATTCCCCATGGTGTGGCGGTCGATGGCGCGTTTGAGCGGGGAGTAGTGCTCGACGACGACGCGGCGGTAGGCTTCGGCATCACCGGCGTAGAGGGCGTTGATGATGTCCTGGTGGGCCTCGACGGTCAGATCGAGGTTTTCCGAAAGGGCGATGCGCACGTGCGGAAGGACGGCCATGTGGACCTGCCAGAAGGCATCGGAAAGCTCTTTGATGAGTGGGTTGGATGTTACCGAAACCAGCTGGGCGTGGAAGGCGCGGTCCTCGCGGGTGAACAATTCCCCCTTGGCGCGCCGGGCGCGCATGCCCTCAACGATGGTCTGCAGCTGGGACATGTCTTCGCCGCGGTAGTGAATGACCAGGTCGTCGGTCATCCATAGGTCGAGGGCCTGGCGGGTGTTGACCACGTCTAGGAGGCGCTCGAGGAAGTGGTCCGTGTCCAAAATGATGCGGAAGACCATGCTCGTGACCATGGGGGAGAGGGACATATCGGCCACGTAGGTGCCGTGGCCGTGGCGGACCTCGACGATGTCGAGGCTCGACAGTGTGCGCACTGATTCGCGCACGCTGGAGCGGGAGCAGCCTAGCTCCTCGCACAGTGCGGCTTCGGAGGGCAGCATATCACCGGTGGTCAGCCGCCGGGAACGGATGTAGTTGATAATGCCGGTCACGGCATGGGCAGCGGCGCCGGAGTGGTTGAACATGGAGGGACTGACTTTCTAGCTTTCTAGCTGGGGGCCGGCGGACTCAGTTTCTTTTAGTTTAGTCGGTGCGTGCCAGGTGGTGTGAGTTTTTTCGGTGTCGCTTCGGTGTTGGTTCGGTGTTGCTTCGGTGGCGGAAATATTTGGGCCCGGGCCGCGGGGGTAGCGTGTCTGGAGCCCTATAAACGACACTTAAGCGACGCGAGACACCTTAAACATCCGGTGTGAATCAAATGTAGTCAATTTGTTATCAAGGCCTGGCCTGCGATTACGGCCTCATTTCGCGGCCATTTATGGAAAACACAGACTTTTTCATGGCGATATTGAGCTGGGGGCGTATCTTGGGCGGCAGCACGGAAAAGCAAATAAGTTAACTACACCGGTGAGAAGAAAGCAAATCACGGGTGTAGGCCGTGTGTTTCTGACAGACGAAATTACCAATAACTAACCGAGAGGAAAGTGTGACTATGTCTAAGGATATTAAGGACCTGCTCAACGCCACCGCCTACGACAAGGACGGCGAGAAGCTCGGCGACGTCAACGAGATCTTCGTGGACGACAACACCGGTAAGCCCACCTTCGTGGACGTCAAGCACGGTCTGTTCGGCATGAACAGCAGCCTGGTCCCGCTACGCGGCCACGACTTCAACGGCGACGAGCTGCGTCTGGCGTTCTCCAAGGATCGCATCAAGGACGCGCCGGACTTCGATTCCGACTCCGCACTGACCCCGGAACAGCAGAACGACATCTTCCGCCACTACGGCCTGGAGCAGGCCGAGGACCGCACCGAATACCGCGACGCTAACCGCGAGATCAACCGCGGGCAGGGTCGCACCGAAGCTGGCGTTGCTGGCGCCGGCGCCGGCGCGGGTGTTGCAGGTGCTGGCGTTGCCGGTGAGCGCACCGCAGCTGACGAGAAGAAGGTGGCTGGCGAGCACGCTGCTGACAAGAACGTGGCTGACCGTGAGGCAGCAACCGCTGACCGTCAGGCTGCAGCTAACAACCGCACCGCTGCGGCCAACGACGGTTCCATGATCCGTTCTGAGGAGCAGCTCAACGTCAACAAGGAAAAGGTTGCCACCGGCGAGACTCGCCTGCGTAAGTACGTGGTCACCGACACCGAGACCGTCGAGGTCCCAGTCACCCACGAAGAGGTTCGCGTCGAGCGCACCCCGATTTCCGAGGAAGAAGCCGCTAACTTCACCGGCGAGATCAAGGACGGCGACACCGATGAGGCTTCCGTCACCCTGCACGAAGAGCGCGTCGACGTGAACAAGGAGACCGTCCCGGTCGAGAAGATCAACCTCAACAAGGAGCAGGTCACCGAGACCCAGCGTCACACCGAGGAGCTGCGCAAGGAGCAGATCGACACCGACGGTATCGGTACCCAGGACAAGAAGTAAACACTTCCTCGTCTAACTAGCACGCCCCGGCAGGCCCGCGCCTGCCGGGGCTTTGTGCTGCCTGCAGTCTTCTAGCTGCCGGTTTTTGTAGTTTACCTGCCGGTTTCGGGCTGGCTGTAGGCCTCTGTTCGGCTTTTGTGGTCGGTGGGCCGGTGCGCCGGCGGGCGAGTGATACTGATAAGATATTTCGGTTCCAATAGTTCCCGCTGCCACGTGCAGCTTTCAAAGATTCAAGAAGGTGACCCATACGTCCGTAACGCATGCCGACAACGACAAGCTGCTTAACCCGACTTTCATCCTCGCGTGGATCGTCAATTTCGCGCAGTTTCTGGTCTTCTACATCCTAATCACCACGATGGCGGTCTACGCCGTCACCCAGTTCGGTGCTTCCGATACCGCCGGTGGCTTCGCCGCTAGCTCCTTCGTCGTGGGCGCCACCGTGGCCCGGCTTTTCTCCGGCTATGTGGTCGACACTGTAGGGCGCCGGTCCTCGCTCATGGTGTCGCTGGTGCTGGTTGTGGTCAGCTGTGCTTTGTACTTCCCAGCGCACTCGCTGGCGGTACTGATTCCCGTTCGCTTCATCCACGGCGTGGGCTACGCAGTGACCTCCACCGCGATCATGGCCGTGGCCCAAGCAGTCATCCCGAACCGCAAGCGCGCCGAAGGTACCGGTTACTTCGCACTCGGTACCACGCTGGCAACAGCAGTCGGCCCGGCCGTTGGCCTCTTCCTAGCCAACGGGCCGGGGTATACCACGATGTTCGTGGTCGTCTCCGCGTTGACCATCATCGATCTGGTTGTCGCCTGGTTCCTCAAGGTTCCGGAGAACAACCGCGACTACCGGCCGAAGTTGACCTTGGCCGCGGTGGTCCATCCGCGGGTCGCGCCCATCGGCATGTTCATGTTCTTGGTCGGCATCGGCTACGCCGGAGTGGTGACCTTCCTTAACTCTTATGCGCACGCGACCGGGCTGACCGCCGGCGCAGGGCTGTTCTTCATCGCCTACTCCGCGATGACCTTCGCCATGCGCTTCTTCCTGGGGCGCCTCCAAGACCGCCGCGGTGACAACAGCGTAATCTACATCACGCTGGCGGGCTTTATTGCTGGCCTCGCCCTGCTGGCCACCGCGACCGCCGACTGGCACGTGGTCATTGCGGGTGCGCTCGTCGGTTGGGGCTACGGCTCCATCATGCCGGCCGTGCAAGCTATTTCCGTGCGCCTTGTTAAGCGCGAGGAAATGGGCGCCGGCATCTCAACTATGTTCCTCTTCCTCGACCTAGGCGTGGGCTTGGGCCCGATCTTCCTGGGCATGCTCGTTACTGCGACCGGCTACTCGGCAATGTACTGGTTGCTCGCCGGCCTCATCGTGGTGGCGGGTTGCGTCTATTACCTCGTGCACGGCCGTACCGATGCCGCCAAGGGGAGCAATTTGCACACCGAGGACATTTAGGGGCGTGCCCTTCGCGCTCACGGGGAGCAGGTTTTGGACAGCCAGGCCTTGCTGGTGACCGCGAAGGGTTCATCAAGGGGGGAAGGGCACATGAAAAGCCCCCGAAGGGGCTAGTTCATTCGGTGCCGGCTTAGGCGGCAGGGTGCTTGGACGGCTCGATGATGTCGCCGACGCCGTGTTCGGCGGCGTCCCAGACTTGCTTGTCCTGGATGCCGGCGCGCTTGGCCACGATGGTGGCGCACACGGACTGGCCGGTGACGTTGACGGCGGTGCGGCCCATGTCGATGATGGGCTCGATGGCCAGCAGGAGGCCGACGCCGGCCAGGGGCAGCCCCAGGGTGGACAGCGTCAGGGTCAGCATGACGGTCGCGCCGGTGGTGCCCGCGGTGGCTGCGGAGCCGATGACCGAGACGAAGATGATGAGCAGGTACTGAGTCGGGCTCAGCGGGATGTCGTAGAACTGGGCGACGAAGATGGCGGCGATGGCCGGGTAGATGGAGGCGCAGCCGTCCATCTTGGTGGTCGCGCCGAGCGGGATGGCGAAGGAGGCGTATTCGCGCGGCACGCCCATGGCTTTTTCGGTGAAGCGCTGGGTCACCGGCATGACGCCCATGGAGGAACGGGTGACAAAGCCGAGGGAGAACACGGGCCAAACGCGCTTGTAGAAGCCCATGACCGGGATGCGGTTGTAGGCCAAAACGGCGGGGTAGACAACCAGGATGACCAGGGCCAGGCCGACGTACATGGCAAGCACGAACTTGCCCAGGGAGGCGAGGGCGTCCCATCCATAGGAGGAGACGGCCTTACCGATGAGCGCGGCGGTACCGATAGGCGCCAGGCGGATGATCCACCACAACACGACCTGGATGACCTTGAGGAAGGACTCGGTGAAGTTCAGGAACGGGTCGGCGGCCTTGCCGGTCTTGACGGCGGCGATGCCGAGCGCCAGGGAGACGACGAGGATCTGCAGGGCGCCGAAGCTTAAGGAGACCTCGTTGTCGCTGAAGGAGGCGCCCAGGCCGATGAAGTTTTCCGGAACGATGGATTGGATAAAGCCCAGCCAGGATCCGACGCTGCTGGGCTCCGCGGCGGTGGTCGCGTCCACGGTGGTGCCCACGCCCGGCTTCATGACGACGGCGACGAGGATGCCGATGACCACGGAGATTAATGCGGTGATGGCGAACCAGATGAGGGTGGAAATTGCCAGGGAGGCGGCGTTGGCGACCTTGCGTAGGTTGGCGACTGAAGTGATGACCGCGGCGAAAATGAGCGGCGGCACCATCACCTTGAGGAGCTGGACGTAGGCGGAGCCGACGCCAGTGAGCAGAGAGGTCAGCCAGTTGGGATCCTCGGAGGTGCCGCCCATGCCGGCGGCGATAAAGCCGAGGATAAGGCCGACAATCAGGCCGGCGATAACTTGGGCGCCGAAGCCGGTGGCCCACTTGGGCAGGCCGGAGGAGCCGCGGGTGTTGTGGTCATCGGCGGGCGTGGCCGAGGACGACGGCGTGGAAGAGGACATGACAAACCTTTTCTGAAAAATGAACCGACTAGGTTAGGAAAAATAGACAGGGTAGTTCTTTTGATTGCCTGTTTTACCTTAGCCCCTGGCAGGTTACTCGCACAATCCTGCCGTCCCTAGCTGGGAGTTGGGCCGCCTGGCAGAATGGGGACATGGCACTCGAGATACTGGATGATTCCCGGCTGGAACGCATTCTCGTGGTGGTGGCACACCCGGATGATGCCGAGTACGGGATTTCCTGCGCGGCAAAGCAATGGAGCGACGCCGGCAAGGAGGTGGCCTACCTGCTGGTCACTGCCGGCGAGGCCGGGATTAGGAGCCTGCCGCCGGAAGAATGTGGCCCGCTGCGCGCCGAGGAGCAGCGGCGCGCCTGCGCGGCAGTCGGGGTGGAGGACTTGGAAATCCTGGATTTCCCGGACGGCCTGGTGGAGGCCTCGCCGCAGGTGCGCTTGGCCATTGCCGCCAAGATCCGGAAGTTTCAGCCGGACACCGTCGCCATCATGATGTACGGCCTGCAGGCGCGGTGGGGGCTGAACCACGTCGACCACCGCGCAGTGGGCGTGTCCACGATTGACGCCATCCGGGATGCTGACAACCCCTGGATCTTTCAGGACTTGGGCCTGCCGGCCCACAAGGCGCAGCGACTGCTGGTGGCTAACGACCCAGACAGCACCCACGTGCAGACGCTGAGTGAGGACGCGGTGGCTGGTGGGGTGGCATCGTTGAGCGAGCACAAGCGCTACCTAGAAGAGCTACCCGACCACCCTCGGCCGGAGGATTTCATCCCGCAGATGGTGGCGTTGGGCGGCGGTGGCTACGGGCTGAGAGTCCGCGTCTACGATCCGGTCTAGGCCGCGGGAAGTTGATGCGGCAACTAAAAGCCGTGGCAGTGGCTCTAACAGGGATTAATTAGGATAGCCTTTCTGGAAATTGGCGGGCCTGCGCCGTAGATTGAGGGCATGTCTAAATTTAGCCCTCTCAACTGGCCTGTCGTGCGCCAGTTCCGCTCGGGTGACGCCTTCGGCCGGGACGTGAATACCCAGTCCGCCAAGAGCCAGCACCTGCACGGCCGGACCGCGGAAGCGGACAAGGTTGTCCAGTCCGTGTGCCCCTACTGCGCGGTGGGTTGTTCCCAGCGCGTCTACGTTAAAGACGACAAGGTTATCCAGATTGAGGGCGATCCGGATTCGCCGGTCTCGCGCGGGCGCCTGTGTCCGAAGGGCTCGGCCTCGGAGCAGCTGATCAACTCCGAGTCCCGACTGACCACCATCAAGTACCGCGCGCCGTACGCCACCGAGTGGCAGGACCTAGACACGGATACCGCGATGGAAATGATCGCGGACCGGTACCTGGAGTCCCGCCGCAACGGCTGGCAGGACACGGACGATTACGGCCGTCCGCTCAACCGCACCATGGGTGTGGCTGGCCTGGGCGGTGCGACGCTCGATAACGAGGAAAACTATCTGATTAAGAAGCTGTTTACCGCCACGGGCGCGGTGCAGGTCGAAAATCAGGCCCGCATATGACACTCCGCCACCGTTCCCAGTTTGGGAACTTCGTTTGGCCGCGGCGGCGCGACCCAGCCGCTGCAGGATATGGCGAATGCGGACTGCATTGTCATTGAGGGTTCGAACATGGCCGAGTGCCACCCGGTGGGCTTCCAGTGGGTGGTTGAGGCCAAGAAGCGTGGTGCCCGCATCATCCACGTGGACCCGCGGTACACGCGTACCTCTGCCTTTGCGAACCGGCACATCGGTATCCGCGGCGGCACGGACGTGGTGCTGCTGGGTGCGTTGATCAAGTACATGATCGACAACGGTCTGTACTTCTACGACTACGTGGTCAACTACACCAACGCGCCGACCATCATCAGTGAGGACTACCTGGACACTGAGGACCTAGACGGGCTGTTCTCCGGCTTCGACCCGGAGACCGGCAAGTACGTCAATGACTCGTGGCAGTACGTCAAGAAGGATGAGGGCCAGGCGTGGAACGTGGAGCGCGACGAGACCCTGCAGCACCCGAACTCGGTGTTCCAGATTCTCAAGCGTCACTACGCCCGCTACACGCCGGAGATCGTGGAGGAGACCTGCGGTATCTCGCAGGAGGACTTCTACTACCTGGCGCAGTCGATCGCGGATAACTCCAAGCCGGATCGCACGACGTGCTTCGCCTATGCTCTGGGCTTTACCCAGCACACGCTGGGCGCACAGTTCATCCGCACGGCGGCTATCCTGCAGCTGCTGATGGGCAACGTCGGCCGCCCGGGCTCGGGCATTATGGCGCTGCGTGGGCACGCCTCCATCCAGGGCTCGACGGATATCCCGACGCTGTTTAACAACCTGCCGGGCTACCTGCCCATGCCGCACGTCCAGGACGATGGCTGGGAGAGCTACGTGGCCAACTTCGCGAAGCGGGGCTCAAAGGGCTTCTGGCAGATTGGTGAAAACTACGCCGTGTCCCTGATGAAGTCTTACTTCGGCGACGCCGCCACGAAAGACAACAACTGGGGCTTCGACATGATGCCGCGCATCTCCGGGGCGCACTCGACCTACGAGACACTCATGGGCATGCTGGACGGGCAGGTCGAGGGCTACCTAGTCTTCGGCCAGAACCCGGCAGTCGCACAGTCCAACGGCGGTATGCAGCGCCGTGGCCTGGCCGCGCTGAAGTGGCTGGTGGTCCGCGACTTCCAGGAGATCGAGACCGCTTCCTTCTGGCACGACTCCCCGGAGATTAAGACCGGCGAGCTCAAGCCGGAAGAGATCGGCACGGAGGTCTTCCTCATGCCGGCGGCCACCCACGTGGAAAAGGCAGGTACCTTTACGCAGACGCAGCGCATGTTGCAGTGGCGTTTCAAGGCTGTCGATGCCCCGGGGGAGGCCACCAGCGAGCTGTGGTTCTTCTACCAGCTGGGTAAGAAGATCAAGGAGCGCTTGGCTGACTCCACCGACCCGCGCGACCGCGCCATTCAGGCGCTGGCGTGGAACTACGAGGAAAACGAGGAAGGCGAGCCACACTCGGAGGACATCCTCAAGGAGATTAACGGCTATTACTTGGAGGGGCCGAAGAAGGGCCAGCTGCTGCCTGCGTTCACCGAGATGAAGGCGGACGGCACCACCTCGGGTGGTTGCTGGATCTACACCGGCGTCTACAAGGACGGCATCAACCACTCGGCCAAGAAGGTCCCGGGCTCGGAGCAGAACGAGGTCGCTCTGGAATGGGGCTGGGCGTGGCCGGCGAACCGCCGTATCCTGTACAACCGGGCATCGGCGGCGCCGGACGGTACCCCGTGGTCGGAGCGCAAGAAGTACATCTGGTGGGACGCTGAGGCCGGCAAGTGGGTCGGCGACGACGTACCGGACTTCCCGGCCTCACTGCCGCCGGACTACAAGGCGCCCATCGATGCGGTGGGCCCGGCCGCCTTGGACGGCACGGATGCCTTCATCATGCAGACCGACGGCCGCGGCTGGCTGTTCGCCCCGTCGGGCCTGTCGGACGGCCCGCTGCCGACGCACTACGAGCCGCATGAGTCTCCGGTGCGCAACATCCTGTACAAGCAGCAGCAGTCGCCGACGCGCCTGACCATCAAGCGCCCGGACAACCTGTCGAAGCCGGAGGCCGGAACGCCGGGATCCGAGGTCTTCCCGTTCGTCTTCTCCACGTACCGACTGACGGAGATGTACACCTCGGGTGCAATGTCGCGCCGCCTGCCGTACCTGGCGGAGCTCCAGCCGGGCTTGTTCTGCGAGGTCTCCAAGGCCCTGGCGGAAAAGCGCGGCCTGGAAAACGGCGGCTGGGCCACGATTGTATCGCCGCGTGGCGTGATCGAGGCGCAGGTGCTGGTCACCGACCGTATGGAGCCGATGGTCATCAATGGCCAGGAGTTCCACCAGTTGGGTCTGCCGTTCCACTACGGTGATTCCGACAACGCGGTCGTGGCCGGCGACGGCCCGAACGATCTGCTGGGGCTGACGCTGGAGCCGAACGTGTTCATCCAGAACTCGAAGATCGGCGCCTGCGATATCCGGCCGGGCCGCCGCCCGCGCGGCCAGGCCAAACTGGAGCTGCTCCACGAGTACCAGCGTCGCGCCAACCTGGATCTGGATTCGGGCAACCAGTTGGTCGACGTGCTCGATGAGTTCACCATCGAGTCCAAAAACGCCGACGAGGACGGCGGTAACGGCACGGACCGGACCGCTGGCAACGCGGCGGATGACGAAGGAAAGGAGCTCTAGGTGACTAACGTTTTGGGTGCTAATTCCAACGCGCTGACCGAGCACTCCCACGGGTACGACTCGTATACGCGCATGGCGTTTTTCACCGACACCTCCGTGTGCATCGGCTGCAAGGCCTGCGAGGTCGCCTGCAAGGAGTGGAACCGTAACCCGGTCGAGGGTTATGAGCTCACCGGCAACTCCTACGACAACACCGGCGCGCTGGGCGCGAACACCTGGCGCCACGTGGCGTTCGTGGAGCAGGGCGACGACCGCATTCAGGAAGCGCGCGAGGAGGGCCGTAAGCTCATTTCGCTGGGTATGCCCACCATCGGCGGCGCGGAAAAAGAGATTGACACCACCCCGCCGGATACTTCCAATTTCCGCTGGCTGATGTCCTCGGACGTGTGCAAGCACTGCACCCACGCCGGTTGCCTGGACGTGTGCCCGACGGGAGCGCTCTTCCGCACCGAGTTCGGCACCGTGGTTGTTCAGGATGATGTCTGCAACGGCTGCGGCACCTGCGTGGCCGGCTGCCCGTTCGGCGTGATTGAGCGCCGCGATGACGGCGGCGTGACCCTGAAGACGGACAAGACCGCGACCGTAGATTACGAAGACCACACTCATTCGGGCATCAACGTGTTGGCTAAGCTCAAACAGCTCAAGCCGCAGGGCGACGACCACACCGCGGGTCAGCCCATGCCGGTCAAGAATCTGGGCATTGCCCAGAAGTGCACCATGTGTTACGACCGCCTGAAGATGGGGCAGGAGCCGGCGTGCGCCAAGACCTGCCCGACTAACTCCATCCAGTTCGGCACCTACGACGACATGCTCGCCGCCGCCCAGGAGCGCGTGCGCGAGCTGCACGAGCAGGGTCTGCACGAGGCGCGCCTCTACGGCGCGAACTCGGAGGACGGCGTCGGCGGCACCGGTTCGCTGTTCTTGCTGCTGGATTCGCCGGAGGTCTACGGCCTGCCACCGGATCCGCGCGTGCCCACCGCGGACCTGCCGCAGATGTACAAGACGGCGGCGAAGGCCATCGGCGCGATGGCGCTGGCGGTCGCCGGATCCTTCGTGTTGGGAGGCAAGAAGTGAGCGCATACGACGAGTACCGGCCCCCGCAGCCGGAGCGGGCCAACCGCTACAGGAAATTCGACGACACCAAGCCGAAGCGCAAGAAGCGCGGCAAGGTAGGCGCCGGCGCGCAGGACGGCTCCAAGGAGCAGCGGATGGCGGAGGACTTCGAGTTCTCCTCCTACTACGGCAAGCCCGTGGTCAAGGCCCCACCGTGGGAGTGGCCGATTGGCGCCTACCTGTTCCTGGGCGGCGTCTCCGGCGGTTCGGCGCTGCTATCGCTGGGCGCGCAGACCACCGGCAACCGCGCCTTGCGTCGTTCGACGTCCATCTCCGCCTTCGGCGCGGCCGCGGCCGGCTCGGTCTGCCTGGTGCTCGACCTCGGCCGCCCGGAGCGGCTGCTGAACATGTTCCGTGTATTCAAGGTGACCTCGCCGATGAGCATCGGCTCCTGGATCTTGGCTACCTTCGCCACGGCGGCGTCGCTGCCGGCCCTGTCCGAGCTGGACGATGTCACCGGCCGTCGGGTCCCCCTACCGAAGTTCGCGCGTAAGGCCGTGCACAGCGCCGCCGGCTCGGCCGGTGTCGTCGCCGGCGTGCTGGGTGGCCCGCTGGCGGGTTACACCGCTGTGCTGCTGGGTAATACTTCGAACCCCACCTGGAACGACACGAAGCGTCACCTGGCCTTCGTCTTCGTTTCCTCCGCCTCGGCGGCAGCTTCCGGCTTGGCGATGGTGACCACCCCGCAGCAATTCGCCGGGCCGGCCCGAGCGCTCGGCATGATGGCCGCGGCCAGCGATTTGGTTGCCACCCGCGTTATGGAAGAAAACATGGAGCCGGAACCGCGGGAGACCCTGCACAAGGGCACGCCCGGTAAGCTGATGAAGGCCTCCGAGTACTTCATCGCCGCCGGGGGCGTGGGCACCGCGATCTCCGCGCTGACCAAGTCGCGGTGGGGCGCGGTCGCTTCCGGCCTGAGTCTGCTGGCTGGCTCTGCGTGCACGCGTTTCGGCGTGCTCAACGCGGGCCTGGAGGCGGTCAAAGACCCGATGACCACTATCGGCCCGCAGAAGCGCCGCGCCGCCGCACGCCGCGCCGAGCAGGGCCTGGATACCTCGGTCGTCACCCCGGACTAGGCGGGGTCGGCGCAGTCTTAGTTTTCGGTTTGTTAGCCCTGGGGATTGGGCGGCACAATATTGGCTCGTGTGCCCAAGGCGGGACTCAGCCTTCGGCACGAGCTATAACCGAATGAAAGATTGCATAGTCGTGACTATTCCCCGCAGGAAGTCATCCTATGACAAGCGCTCGTACGACGCCTTCTACCGCAGCCGCGTAGGCCTTGCCCCTGGGCCCGGGTTCGCCATTCTGGGCGTGTTCAGTGGTATTTATTTCCTTTTGACTGGCACTGTCTGGGCAGTGACCGGCGAATTTACCCGCCTGGGCGGCCACCTAACCGAAGCCCTCGGCGCGGACATCCAGTCATGGAAGTATTACCAGGAAGTCACCACCATGGAGGGCGACCCCTCCAGCGCACCGACGGCTGGATCGTCGTCGCGATACTCACGGGCTCGTTGGTGGCCGCCCTTATCGCTGGCGATTTCTGCTGGCGGATCCCGCCGCTGAAGCGTCGCTGGGTGCAGGTCCTGTGCGGCGGCATCATCGCCGGCTACGGCGCCCGACTGGCGTTTGGCTGCAACCTGGCAGCTATGTTCACCGGCATCCCGCAGTTCTCTCTGCACGCCTGGATTTTTACCATCATGACCGCGGTCGGCACGGCCGTGGGCGTCAAGATTATTAAAATGCCGTGGTGGCGCGGTCCCTCCAAGCCCAAGCCGGTCAACACCCCGAAGGTGGGCCTTGGGGACGTGCGCCGGCGGCAGCAGCGCAAGCGCTGGCTGGGCATCGCCGTGACCATCGTGACGCTTAGCATCGCCGGCTTTTACTTCGCCTCTGGCCAGCCGCTGCTGGGCGTGGCCGTGCTTTTCGGCCTGGCCTTCGGCGTGCTCATCCAGCGCGGCCAGATCTGTTTTACCGCCGCGTTCCGCGACCTGTGGTTGACCAAGAAGACCAAGCTGGCGGACTCGCTGATTATCGGCTTGGCCGCCGCGGTCGTCGTGACCTTCGCGGTCCTGCTGCTCACGGATGCCACCCCGCTGACCAAGCCGGCCGGCTGGGGCACCATCCTCGGCGGCTTCCTCTTCGGCATCGGCATCATCTTCGCCGGCGCCTACGAGACCGGCATGATGTATCGCGCAATGGAGGGCCAGCTGGTGGCCTGGGCTACCTTCGCCGGCAACATCATCGGCGCCACCATCCTGGCCTACGGTTGGAATCACTGGGGCGTCTACGATGCCCTGGTGGCCAACGCCGTCAAATTCAACTTCTACGAATCCTGGGGCCCGTGGCTGGCGCTCATCGCCTCCCTGGCCGCCCTCGGCCTATGGTGGCTGGTGCAGGCCCCGCTGCGCACCGACCGCCGTGGTCGCCTCGACGCCCAGTACGGAAAGGACAACTGGTGAACGAGCTACCCGATTTCGAGCTGGATATATGGGGCGAATCCTGCCCCTATCCGGTCATCCAGACACTCAGTGCCCTGGAGGACATGGACCCGGGCCAGAAGCTGCAGATCACCACCGACTGCCCGCAGGCCTTCCGCAACGTGCCGGACGATGCCACCGCCGCCGGACACCGCCTAGTAAGCGAGCCGGAGCGCACCGGCGCGCGCATGACTTTCATCTTCGAACGCGTTGAGCACGTCACGGGGCCGCGGATGGACAACAAAACCCAGCAGACCAAGCCGAGTCTGCTGGGCAAGCTGAGAAATAAGTTGGGCCGCTAGCGCACGCTAATCAGCGTCTCGCCGTTAGCCGCGACGGTGCGGCCGACGACCGGGTAGCCCGGCACCTCGCCAATGAGCAGCAGGCCTCCGGAGGTCTGCGCGTCGGCCAAGAAGATGAGGTCTTCCTCGCTGGCCTCGCCGCCGTCTAGGTGCGGCCGGACCCAGTCTAGGTTGCGGCGGGAGCCACCCGGGATGAAGCCGTCGGCGAGCGCCTCGCGGGCGCCGTCGATGGCCGGTACGGCCGCGAGATCGATCTCCGCCGCGATGCCGGAGGCCCGGCACATCTTGTACAGATGGCCCAGCAGGCCAAAGCCGGTGATATCGGTCGCGGCCGTGATCCCGGCTTGGGTGGCGGCTTGGGCGGCCTCCCGGTTTAGCGTGGTCATGGATTCGACCGCCGACGGGATAGCCTCGCCGGTGGCCTTGTGCTTGCTGTTCAAGATACCAACGCCGATGGGCTTGGTGAGGGTGATGGGAAGGCCCGCCTCGGCGGCATCGTTGCGCATGAGCTTGTCTGGGTCCACGATGCCCGTGGCCGAGAGCCCGTAGAGCGGCTCCGGCGCGGTAATCGAGTGCCCGCCGGTAATCGAGATGCCGGCCTGCTCGGCAACGTCCATGCCGCCGCGCAGCACCTCGCGCAGGATGTCCAAGCTCAGCGCCTCGCGCGGCCAGCCCACGAGGTTGATGGCGGTAACGGGCGTGCCGCCCATCGCGTAGACGTCGCTCAGCGCGTTCGCCGCGGCGACCCGACCCCAGTCATAAGGCTCATTGAGCATAGGGGTGAAAAAGTCGGCGGTGGAGATGACGGCCAGCCCGTCCTGAATCTTGACCGCGGCGGCGTCGTCGCCGGCGTCCAGCCCGACGATGACATCCGGGTCCGCGTGGCCTACCAGGCCTTCGACGGCGGATTCGAGCTCGCCGGCGGGGATCTTGCAGGCGCAACCGCCGCCTGCTGCGAATGAGGTCAGCTTGATATCGTCCATGCCCCGAGCCTACTCGTCAAAATGCCCGGGCCGGCACAGCTGTCACTCCGCCTAATCCAGCCCGCAACTATTGCCCCGCCCGTGAACCTTTCCCCGTTGTCGGCTCGCCGATGAACCCTTCGCGCTCACCGGGAGCAGGAATGTGTGCATTTTGGTTGCGCTGGTGACCGCGAAGGGTTCATGGGGTGCTAAGAGTTCAAGCGGCGCCCGGGCGGGGCGCACCTAGGCTCACGGGTGCTGCTGGCGTTGGCGGAGGGGGCGCTTGGTAGAGTTTCCGGTGGAGGCGTCTGCGTCCTGGTGGGCGCCCCGGTCTTCAAAACCGGTGAGGCCGAGTATCTCGGCCTGGCAGGTTCGATTCCTGTCCGTCTCCGCCAATAAGCTTAAATTTTCCAGGAGTGCCGTGACTGACCCGCGCCGCAACATCCCGCGCACCGATGATCTGCTGAAGCTGCCCGAGGTTGAGCAGGCCCGGACCCACGTGTCTGAGCCTGTGATTCGCACCATCATCGACGGTGTCCTCAACCAGGCCCGTCGCGGGCAGGTGCCGCCGGAGGACGTGGCAGCCGAGATCGCCCGGCGCGTCGCCAGCGCCCAGCCGTATTCGCTGCGGCCGGTCATCAACGCCACGGGCGTTATCGTGCACACAAACTTGGGGCGCGCCCCCTTGCCGCCCGCGGCCGTCGATGCCTTAGTCGCCGCCGCCGGCTACACCGACGTGGAGCTGGATCTGAAGACGGGTTTGCGCTCCAAGCACCGCGGACGCGGGGCGGTTAACGCGCTGCTCGCGGCGTGCCCGGCGGCCGAGGACGCGCTCATTGTTAACAACGGCGCGGCCGCCCTGCTGTTGGCCACCGCGGCGCTGGCGCCGCACCAGGAAGTGATTATCTCTCGGGGAGAGCTCATCGAAATCGGCGCGGGCTTCCGCCTGCCGGAGCTCATCGAATCCTCGCACGTGCGCCTGCGCGAGATCGGGGCGACGAACCGAACCCACCTCCACGACTACGTCGGAGCTATTGGTCCGGAGACCGGCGCCATCTTGAAGGTGCACCCCTCGAACTTCCGGATCACCGGTTTTACCAGCTCGGTCTCGGTGGAGCAGCTGCGCCCGGTCGCACAGGAAAACGACGTGCGCCTCATCGTGGATTTGGGCTCGGGCCTTCTGGCCTCGGACGCGACGCTGCCGGATGAGCCTGACCTGCACGCCCAATTGGTGGCCGGCGCGGACGTGGTTATCGCCTCCGGAGACAAACTGCTGGGCGGTCCGCAGGCCGGGATCCTCCTCGGTACGCGGGAGGCCATCGCCCGCATGAAGAAGCACCCGCTGGCCCGCGCGCTGCGGGTGGATAAGCTGCGACTGAACGCCCTGGAGGCCGCGCTGAACACGCCGCGAAATCCCGTCGCGGATGCGCTGCACGTGAGTGCGGAGTCACTGAAAGAACGCACCGAGGCGATGGCCGCGCAGCTGGGCGCGCAGGTCGTCGAACACGCCGGGCGCGTGGGCGGCGGCGGGGCGCCGGAGTACCCGCTGCCCGGCTACGCCATCGCCTTGGAGGACAAGGTGGCCCAGCGGCTGCGGCTGGGTACCCCGGCGGTGCTCGCGCGCGTCCACGAAGGCCGCTGCCTGGTGGATCTGCGCTGCGTGCCACCCGCCGCGGACGAAACCTTGCTCGCAGCCTTGAAGGAGGCTGTCTAAATGCAGGTCATCGCTACTGCCGGCCACGTCGATCACGGCAAGTCCACCCTGGTTAAGGCGCTGACCACCATGGAACCGGACCGGTGGGAAGAAGAGAAGCGCCGGGGGCTGACCATTGACCTGGGCTTTGCGTGGACCACTCTGCCCAGCGGCGAGGACGTCGCCTTCGTTGACGTGCCCGGGCACGAGCGTTTCTTGGTCAACATGCTGGCTGGGCTCGGGCCCATCGGCCTGGGCCCGGCGCCCATCCTGCTCTTCGTCGTCGCCGCGGACGAGGGCTGGCAGGCCCAGAGTAGCGACCACCGAGATGCCGCGGTGGCGCTGGGCATCGAGCGCGCGGTGGTGGTGTTAAGCCGCGCGGACAAGGCGGACGCGCAGCAGCGGGCAAACGCCGCCGCCCAGGTCCAGCGGGAGCTGGCCGGCACGCCGCTGGCGCAGGCGCCGGTGGTGGAGGTCTCGGCAGTGACAGGAGAGGGCATCGAAAAGCTGCGCGAGGCCCTCGACGGGCTGGTCGGGACGGAGCCGGACCCGGCAGCCGCCGTGCGCTTGTGGATCGACCGGTCGTTTAGCATCACCGGCGCGGGCACCGTGGTCACCGGCACCCTGGTGGCCGGCACGCTGCGCCCAGGGGACACGCTCAGCCTGTTCCAGGCCACCGGCGTGCGCGAGGTCGAGGTGCGCGGGCTACACAGTGAGAACTCCGCCATTGACCTCGCTCAGCCGGTCAGCCGGGTGGCGGTAAACCTGCGCGGCATCGACGCCGGCACCATCCACCGCGGCGACGTGCTGACCACCCCGGGCAAGTGGGAGACCACCCGCGTCATCGATGTGCGGCGCACGACGGGCCGGAACCTGGACGTTATCCCGCAGGAGGTCGTCGCCCACCTGGGCAGCGCCGGGGTGGGAGTGCACGTACGCCCCTTCGACGCCCAGCACGCCCGCCTGCAGTTGCCGGAGCCGCTGCCCGTCGTGGTCGGGGACCGCCTCATCCTGCGCGGCTCGGGCGCGCGCTACGTGCTGGCCGGAGTCGAGGTCATCGACGTCGCCCCGCCGGAGCTCAACCGCCGCGGGGACGGGACCCGCCGCGGCCAGGTGCTGGCGGGTATTACCGACGCCAGCGATGCCGGGGAACAGGTGCGCCGCCGTAAGGCCGTACGCGTCGAGGACCTGGCCCGTCAGGGGCTGGATACGGAAAACCGGCCGACCGGCGTGGTCGCCTTCCGCGGGTGGTGGATTAGCGCCCGCGCGGTCACGGAGTGGAAGACCGAGCTGCTCGGTGCGCTGGAGGCCTACTTCGCCGACAACCCGCTAGCCGCCGGCATGCCGCGCGTGGCCGCGGTCCACCTGTTGGCCCTGCCCGGCGAGGAGCTTGTGGACGTCGTCATCGCCGCGGCTAAGGTGAGCTCCAGCGGCGGGCTGCTCAGCCTGCCGGGGCGCCAGGCGGACTTGGGCGCGGCGGAGGAGGGCATCGCCAAGCTGGAAAAGCGGCTGGCCGATGCCCCGTGCGCCGCCCCGGAGGCCGGCGACCTTAGCGCGTGGGGCCTGGGGCAGACCGAACTGGCCGCCGCCGAGCGCGCCGGGCGCGTGGTGCGCCTGGGCGGCGGGATCGTGCTGGTGCCGGCCAGCTTGGAATGGGCCAAGGCCCGCCTGGGCGAGCTGGAGCAGCCGTTTACGACCTCGCAGGCGCGGCAGGCCCTGGGGACCACCCGCCGCGTGGTCATCCCCGTGCTCGAGCATTTCGATGCCCAGCGCATCACCCGCCGGATCGACGCCGGGCACCGCGAGCTGCGCTAGCCGCGGCGGCTAATCCGTTGCCGGCGGGTCGTGGTGTAGCTTCGGGAAAGGCCCGAAGGTTCTGCTGGGTGCCTCGTCATGCTCGGCGTGGTCGGGTCCTAGGACCGGCCGGCCGCCCGGGGTGGGCAGCGGGAAGGCGGCGCAGTCGAGGGTGACGTCCCAGGTTTGGGTAAGCGGCTGCGGGCGGGCCGGCCAGGCGCTGGCGTCCGGCAGCGCGGGCGGGGCCGGGCGGAAGCGTAGCGATTCTGCGTCGGCGGGGACATCGACGGCAATGCTGCAGTCGGCCACATAGGCGCGCGCGCAGACGGTGCGGGTCCCGGCGGCGTCTAGGGCCGCGGTCAGAGCGGGGTAGTCGGCCGGGGTGCCGATGGTGCCCAAGACGTTGTCCTCGGTGCTGACTAATAACTCCGCCGCCTTCTTGTCCACGCGCACGATGAGCTGGCAAGCGTGGCTGTACGCGGCGTAATCGTCTGGCAGATCCCCGCGGGAAGTATCCACCGCGGCGGGCTGGCCGCCGTCGACGATAACCGCTTGGGCGGGAACCGTGTTGACCGGCACCAACCATTCGTTAGGGCCCAGGTGGATGCCGACCTCGACTGCGCGGTCGGCGATCTCGCACTGCGCCCACGTGGTGGGAACTAACCCGGCGCGCCGCAGCCGGTCTAGGCTGGGGAAGGCGACGGCCTCGTCCGCCGCGATGGTCGCGATGATGCCCACAGACGCCCGGACCCGCCAACCGGCCGGCAGGGGCTCCAGGCTGACCTCGAGGACCAGCGGCTCGTGCGCCAGGCCGGGCAGGCTCAGCACCGGGGCTGCGGTGATGTGATCCAGGAGGGCCAGGTGCTCCACGCCGAGGAACTGGGCGGGCAGATGGTAGTTACGCATTAGGCGGCGCTCCTGCGGTTGCTAGAGGAAACGGGTGGGCTCGGCCAGGACTCGGCTAACATATTAGAGCTAGCAGGTGAGAGCTAGCAGATGAGGAAAAGCCCTTTCTGCCAGACAGTCTATCGAGCATTCCGGCACCCTTACCCGATTACTAGGGTGAAGGTTCGCGCAAAGTGGAGAGGTCCAGCACACAGTGCGTTATGGTATACGCCACAGAAGTATCGACTTATGTGTTTTCTGTCTATTCTGTTATCCACTCGGATATCCACTTGGGTTCTAAGTTTCTAGGGCAAGGAGGATCCTCATTTCGCAGCAAGAGTCTTCATCTAGCTCGCCGGCAAGCTCGCAGCCGGACCCCACTCCGGCCACGCGCGGCGCAGGGCACAACCGAAAGCCGGGGCGCCTGCCGCAGGCCAAGCGGGTGCTCAAGGACATCATCTACCCGCACAACATCCACCCGGCGCTGGTGCCCGGCGTGTCCATCGAGGACCAGAAGATCAAGTACGGGGTGGACAAGCCAATCTTGGTGGTGGTCGGCGGCCTCATCGTGGCCTTCATCATCTGGGGTGTGCTGGCCCCACAGCAGGTATTCGATGCCTCCTCGGTCGCCCTCGAATGGGTCATGACGAACCTGGGCTGGATCTTTACCGTGCTGGCCATCGGGCTGGTCTTTTTGCTGCTGATCCTAGCCTTTTCCCGCTACGGGCGCATCCCGCTGGGCGTGGACGGGGAAAAACCGGAGTTCTCCACGGTCAGCTGGGCAGCCATGCTCTTTGGCGCCGGCATCGGCATCGGCATCATCTTCTTCGGCCCTTACGAGCCGCTCAGCCACTACCTGTCGCCGCGGCCCGGGGCCTACGAGGCCGCCAGCGAGGAAGCCATGATGGGCGCGATGGCGCAGGCGGCCATGCACTGGGGCCTCAACGCCTGGGCCATCTACGCCATCGTCGGCCTTGCTGTGGCCTATGTGTCTTACCGCCGCGGGCGCGTGCCGCTGATGAGCTCCATCCTGCTGCCGCTTCTGGGCACCAAGAAGAACGACTCCTGGCAGGCCCGGGTCATCGACGGCCTGGCGATCATCGCCACGCTGTTTGGTACGGCGGCGACGCTCGGCATCGGCGCGCTGCAGATCAGCCGCGGCGTCGAGGTGGTCACCGGCTGGTCGCCGGAGGGCAACGCCCTGGCGCTGGTCATCATCATGGTGCTATCGGTCGGCACGATCGCCTCGGCGGTCTCCGGCGTGGCCCGCGGTATCCGCTGGCTGTCCAACATCAACCTGGCCTTGGCGCTCGGCCTGGCGATCTTCTTCTTCGTGGTAGGACCGACGGCATTCCTGGCCAATATGCTGCCGGCCGTGGTCGTCGAGTACGTCGGCTCCATGCCGGACATGTTGGCCGCCAACATGGGCGAGGGCGAGGAGATGCAGGCCTACCTCTCGGCTTGGACCACGTTCTACTGGGCCTGGTGGGTGTCCTGGGCGCCGTTCGTCGGCGTCTTCGTCGCCAAGATTTCGCGCGGGCGCACTATCCGCCAGTACATCCTGGGCGTGCTTTTCATCCCGTCCGCCATCATCGTGGGTGCCTACACCATCCTGGGTGGGACCACCATCTGGCTGCAGCGCCAGTCCAACGCCGTAGCCCCGGATGGCACCGCGGAGTCCATGCCCGCGCCGGAGGAAATTTTCTTCGTGGTGCTGGACAAGCTCCCCGGCACCGAAATCGTCGCGCCGCTGGTGATGGTGATGCTTGCGGTCTTCTTCGTGACCACCGCGGACTCGGCCTCGCTGGTCAACTCGCAGATGACGCAGAAGGGCAACCCGCGGCCCAAGCCCTGGATCACCATCTTCTGGGTCCTGTGCATGGCCGGCATCGCCGTGGTGATCCTGCTAGCCGGCGGCCGCAATGCCCTGCAGGGCCTGCAGAACCTCATCACCATTACCGCGCTGCCTTTCGCGGTCATCATCGTGGCCATGTGCGTGGCCCTGGTGCGTGAGTTGCGCAACGACCCGATGAGTATCCGCGCCCACTACGAGTCCCAGGCGATCTCCAACGCCGTCGTCCACGGCGTGCGCGACTACGGCGACGACTTCGCCCTGAGCATCGAGCCGACGCCCAGCGAATCCGACTACGCCACCGGGGCCAACTTCGACTCCACCGCAGATGAGGTCACCGAGTGGTACACCCGTACCGACGAGGAAGGCAACACCGTCGGCTACGACTACGAGACCGGCGAGTACATCGCCGAGGACAACAGCGGCGTCGATCCGGACCATGACAGCGGGGTTAAGGCGGACTAATAACGGCGGCCGGCATTCCTGCCCTTTAAGGTAGGGGCATGCACGATTTGCCCACCGTCGCTTTCGCCTTCGGGCTGGCGCTGCTGGCCGGCCTGTCCACCGCGATAGGTGGCGCCATCGCCGTTAGCCGCCGCAACCCAGGCCCCGGATTCATGGCCGGGGCCCTGGGCCTGTCGGCCGGCGTGATGCTTTATGTCTCCTTCGTCGAGATCCTCCCCGAGGGCAAAGCACAGCTGACCGAGGCCTTCGCCGACGCGCGCGCCGGGACCTGGGCGGCCGTGGGCGCGTTCTTCGCGGGCATCGCCGTCATCGCGATCATCGACCGCCTGGTGCCGGAGGAAATCAACCCGCATGAGCCCGGCACCACCGAGGAGGTCGCCCGCCGGCGCCGGCTCATGAAGACCGGCGTGTTCACCGCCGGGGCGCTGGCTATCCACAACTTCCCGGAGGGCTTCGCCACCTTCCTGGCCGGCCTCGAGGACGTCCAAGTCGCGCTGCCGGTCGCGGTAGCGATTGCTATCCACAACATCCCGGAAGGCATTGCCGTGGCCGTGCCCCTGCGGGAAGCCACCGGATCGCGCGCCAAGGGCTTTTGGTGGGCGCTCGTTTCCGGCCTGGCGGAGCCGCTCGGCGCGCTCGCCGGCTTTTTGCTGCTGATGCCGCTGCTGGGCCCGGCGACGATGGGCATTAGCTTCGCCGCCATCGCCGGCATCATGGTCTTCATCAGCCTGGACGAGCTGCTGCCGACGGCCGAGGAGACCGGCAAGCACCACTTCGCCATCTACGGCGTCATTGCCGGCATGGCCATCATGGCGCTGTCGCTGCTGCTGTTCCTGTAGAGGCTCTGCGCGCCGTCGCCCGCCGCGCCCAGCGGGTGAGGTAGAACGAGCCCAGCGCCGAGATGACAATCGGTCCGACCAGCCACAACGGGGCCGCGGTCAGCTCCCAGGCGACGACGGCGGCGAAGAGGGGAGCCCGCTGGGTTACCGCCAGCACCGCGGCCGCGCCAATGAGCGCGCAGCTGATGATCGAGTATTCGCTGTCCATCCACGGTAGGCCTGCCCAGTGGAAGAAGAACGCGGCGGCCCCGCCCAGCGACGCCCCCGTCGCCAGCGCCGGCGTGAGCGTGCCGCCCACGGCCCCGCAGCGCAAACACAGCACCGTCAGGGCCGGCTTGGCCACCAGCAGGCAGGCAAAGAGCGTGCCGCTGCCGCCTAGGTGAAGGGTGAGCTGGATGATGTCGAAGCCGTTGCCTGGCACTGGCGGCAGGACCAGCGCGCAGGCGCCCACGGCCGCCCCGGCCGCGCCGACGGTCAGCGGCAGGTACCACCGCGGCGGGGTGCGGTGTCGTCCGGCCCAGTCCGCGCCCGCCGCGAAAGCGCCGCCGATGCCGCCGGCCAGCGGCATCACCACCACCATCCAGGCCACGGCCGCCAGGACCAGCCCGCGGCTGGGGGAGAACTCAGGCAGCGTGTAGAAGGCCTGGTGGCCCACCACCGGCCAGGCGGTCACGGTCGCCAGGCCGGACACGGCCAGCGCGGTGAGCACCGTGCGCAGGGTAGGGGTGATGTGCAGCACGGAGAAGGCGAAGATGGCACCGGCCAGCGGGACATTGTAGACCGCGCCCAACCCGGCGCCTGCGGCGATGGCCACCAGCTCAACGGCGACGCCGCTAGCGGAGTTCTTGTTCCGGGTTAGGGCCGCGGCTACGGCGGCCGCGCCCTGGCGCGGGGCGTTCTCGCGCCCGATGGAGCTGCCCGTGCCGGCGGCGAGTAGTTGGAAGGCGGCATCGGCCAGCGTGCGCCCCAGCGGCAGGTCGCGGCCGTCGTGTAGGGCGTCGCCGACGGTGCGTACCGGGCCGACGCGGCGCAGCCACCACCAGCCGGCGCCGGCCAGCAGCCCGCCGGCCGCCGGCACGCTGACGACGGTGGCCCAGTGCGCGGGGCCCGGGTCGTCGTGCGCGCCGATCAAGAGCAGGGCGTCGACGCAAAGCGTCATTACCAAACCAACGATGCCGGCGGCCAGGCCGGCGGCGACCACCAGGGCCACGTAGACGAGCGGGGACTTGATCCCCGGGGAAGGGGTGGTGTTACTTGGCCGCCCGGACATGCTGAACACCTTCGACGACGGCGACGATGATGGCGCCGACTATGAAGCCGAAGACCATCGAGCCGGCGGTATCCACCAGCCATTCCAGCACGCCGGCAGGAACCAGATGGCTGAAGTGGTGGACGGCATCGGCGGGCGCGCTCAGGCCGAACTCGGCCAGGCCGGAGGTCAGGATGTGGCCGCCGACCCACAGCATGGCGGCGGTGCCGATGATGCCGATGATGTGCAGGACGTAGGGCATGCCCTTGACCAGGGCCTTGCCGACCAGGGAGTTGCCGTCGCGGCGCTTGAGCAGGCGCAGGCCGATGTCATCCATCTTGACCAGCACGGCCACCGCGCCGTAAACGCCCAGGGTAAAGACGATGGCGATGGTAATCAGCGTGATAACGCGCAGCCCGAAGGACTCGCTCATCAACTCGTTGAGGGCGATGACCATGATCTCCGCCGACAGGATGAGGTCGGTGCGGATGGCCGAGGACACGAGCGAGTCCTCCGCGTCTGGGCCGGACTCGCGCACCGGCGTTTCCTGATCCTCCATGCCCGGCAGCAGTTTCGCGGAGATCTTGTGGGAGCCCTCGAAGCAGAGGTAAGCCCCGCCCAGCATCAGGATGGGGGTCAGCGCCCAAGGGGCCAGCCAGGACAGCAGGAGCGCCACCGGCAGGATGATGATGAGTTTGTTTACCAGGGAGCCCTTGGTGATGCGCCAGATCATCGGCAGCTCCCGCTTGGGGTCCACGCCGGCGACGTATTGCGGGGTCACGGCGGCGTCATCGACCACGACCCCGACCGCCTTGGCGGAGGTCTTGCCGGTCAGCGCGGCGACGTCGTCCACCGACGACGCCGCGGAACGCGCGATCAGCGCGATGTCATCAAACAAGGCAAGAAGGCCACCGGCCATGGAACCACTCTCCGGGCAGTGCTAGGCGAATTAGTGCTAAAAGAATTAGTGCTAGGCGTATTTAGGGCAAAAGCCTAAGGGCCACAGCAGGAAATAGAAGCTAAAAGCAACAGCTAAAGCGTTTGCAATCTACCCCGGATCCCCGGCGGCTGCAACACGTGCGGCTATCGGAAGGCTCAGGCGTTGCCGGCCGGGACGAGTTCCACCTCGTCGGCCCACGTGAGCGGGAAACCCAGCTGGCGCAGCCACTCCATGGCGTCGTCGCGGTGGCGGGTGATGCCCTCGACGGCGGCAAGGGTGGCATCGATAGCCCCCTCGGCCTCCTCGGCACTCAGGTAGCCGGCGGAGGTGGCGGCGGCGAGCTCGTCGATGTCCAAGACCTCGACCGGGCTGCCGGTCAGGGAGACTAGGTCGACGTAGAGATCCCGGGTGGACCACACCTCGTCGGTCACGGAGATATCCGCAATGTCGAAGTAGAAGTCCTGGGAATGCTCGACGCCCGGGCGGAAGTGAAAGATGTTGGCGCGCAGGCGCAGCTCCGGCAGGAGCCAGGACTCCAAGTAGCCGAAGCGCGGGTGGTCGGCACCGCGGCCCATGTAGAGGCCGAAGTCGGTGCGCTCGTAGCGGTCGACAGGGCGGTTAAAGCCCTTCGGGTCGATGTTGAAATCCCCGCGGGTGTCGAAGGTTTCTTCCTTGACGGGGTGCAAGTCAACGCTCATGGGTTTACTTAACCTCCACGATGGCGGCGGTGGGGGCGAAGCGACAGCTGCCCTCTTCGGTGTTGACGGCGCCGCTGAGCAGGGCGACCACGGTGCCGGGGCCGGTGGCGGCGCGGCCCGAGATGGTTGCCGGGCCCTCCGGGTTGATCCCGTGGTTGCCCAGCGGGGTGACGCCGCTGCGGAAGTTGTTCAGGTTGAACCAGTGGACGTTCATCTGGCCCTGGTTGGGCGTGGCGGGCTTGGTGCCCATGGCGGTGAACAGGAAGGCGGTTTCTCCGGCGCCGGCGCCGGGGGCGGGGATCTCGGTCGGCCCCGGCACCGCGATGGCCGAGCCCACGGAATCCTGCGTGCCGCCGATGCAGCGGCCGGAGGCGGTCGGCCAGTAGAACTGCCGGAAGTTCGGGCCGCCGACGGGCATGTCCACGCCGGCCTCGCCGCCGTCCTGGCCGGTGGTATACGCCAGGGTCGCCAGGATGGCGTTGCGGGCGTCCTCTGGCATCCACGGCTGATAGGCGAAGTCGCGCACCTGCTGGGCTGCCTCCGGGGTGGGCCGGCCCAGGTGATCCACCGGGAGCGAGGAGCCGACGGCGTCCTCGAACTGCGCGCTCAGCTCGGCGGCAGGAGACGCGGCCGAGGAGGCGGGAGCCGGGACCTGCGGGGTGGCTTCGGCGGGGGAGACCGCGGTGACGAGAGCGCCGATGAGCCCGGCGGTCGCGGCTGACATGGCTACCGCGCGGCCGAGCCGGGAGCTCGGGCTCCGGCGGCGCGTTGCGGGAGTGCTGGCGTGGTCCGCGGAGGAAATGGTCACGATGAACGCAGTCCTTGGGTGGGGGATAAGTTCTAGTAGAAGAAGGCGTTGTCCGGCGGTGACTAAACTGGCCCCGGGTTTTGTGTCTGCAAGCCTCTTGGGTCACATTAGTCACAGCCGTAACAACTTCACCTTCAGTAACAATATTTAATTTTTGGCAACAGTCAACCGTGAACGTGGCTATTACTTCATCTTTCGTCGAATGTAATGGTTTCGTTACACATCCCAGCGCTGCGGTAAATGCGGACGTGGCTGCGGGGCTCGGCGGGCGGCGAGTTTTGAGGTCGGGTCCATTTTTCGGTGGCCAATTCTGCAGCGAACTAGCAGGCGGGGTATCGTTGTACCCCGTTGAAAAATGTCCCGTTCCTGGGAGCCTGGGCGGCAAGAGCCTGCTCCCGGCAAGGAAGGCGGGCAACCCAAGATTCCATTGAAGGAGAATCGATTCGTGACCCATACTGAGTTCCGTAACGTCGCCATCGTCGCCCACGTTGACCATGGCAAAACCACCCTGGTCAACGGCATGCTGGAGCAGTCCGGCGCTTTCGGCGAACACGGCGAACACACGGACCGTGTCATGGACTCCAACGACCAGGAAAAAGAGCGCGGCATTACTATCCTGGCCAAGAACACCGCCATTACCCGTAAGGGCAAGGGCAAGGATGGCGCCGACCTTATTATTAACGTCATCGACACCCCGGGCCACGCCGATTTCGGCGGCGAGGTCGAGCGCGGTATTTCCATGGTTGATGGCGTGGTCCTGCTTGTCGATGCCTCCGAGGGCCCGCTGCCGCAGACCCGCTTCGTGCTGACCAAGGCCCTGGAGGCCAAGCTGCCGGTTATCATCGCCGTCAACAAGACCGACCGCCCGGACGCCCGCATCGACGAGGTCGTCACCGAATCCCAGGATCTCCTGCTGGAAATCGCCGCCGGCCTGGACGATCCGGAGGCGGCGGCCGCCGCCGAGGAGCTGCTGGACCTGCCGGTGCTCTACGCCTCCGGCCGCGCCGGCATCGCCTCCACCGAGAACCCGGGCGACGGCAACGTACCCGCCGGCGAGGACCTGCAGCCGCTCTTCGACGTCATCTACGACGTCCTGCCGGAGCCGTCGGCCACCATCGACGCCCCGCTGCAGGCGCACGTGACCAACCTGGACTCCTCCGACTTCCTGGGCCGTATCGCGCTGCTGCGTATCTACTCCGGCACCATCAAGAAGGGCCAGCAGGTCGCCTGGATCCACTACGATGACGAGGGTAACCAGCACACCAAGACCGTCAAGGTCGCGGAGCTGCTTCGCACCGTCGGTTTCGAGCGTCAGCCGGCCGAGGACGCCATCGCCGGCGACATCGTGGCTATCTCCGGAATCTCCGACATCATGATCGGCGACACCATCGCGGATCTGGAGCACCCGGAGGCCCTGCCGCGCATCACCGTCGATGAGCCGGCCATCTCCATGACCATCGGTGTCAACACCTCGCCGATGGCCGGCCGCGGCGGCGGCGACAAGCTGACCGCTCGCCTGGTCAAGGCCCGCCTGGACCAGGAGCTCATCGGTAACGTCTCCCTGCGCGTCCTACCGACCGAACGCCCGGACGCCTGGGAGGTCCAGGGCCGCGGTGAGATGGCGCTGTCCGTGCTCATCGAGTCCATGCGCCGCGAGGGCTTCGAGCTGACCATCGGCAAACCGCAGGTCGTCACCCAGGAAATCGACGGCAAGGTGCACGAGCCCTACGAGCTGATCACCATCGACGTGCCCTCCGAGCACCAGGGTGCGGTTACCCAGCTGATGGCCACCCGCAAGGGCCAGATGCAGTCCATGGACGTGCGCGAAGGCGACTGGGTCCGCATGGTCTTCCGCATCCCGGCCCGCGGCCTTATCGGCTTCCGCACCCAGTTCATGACGGAGACCCGCGGCGCGGGCATCGCCAACTCCATCTCCGACGGCCTGGACGTCTGGGCCGGCGAGATCAAGTCCCGCCCGACCGGCTCGCTGGTCGCCGACCGCACCGGCCAGATCACCCAGTACGCGCTGACCCAGCTGGCCGACCGCGGCAGCTTCTTCGTGGAGCCGGGAGACGAGGCCTACGAGGGCATGGTCGTCGGCGCCAACAACCGTGATGAGGACATCGACATCAACATCACGAAGGAAAAGAAGCTGACCAACATGCGCTCGGCCACCGCCGACGCCACGGTCACCCTCGCCAAGGCCCACACCCTGAGCCTGGAGGAGGCCCTCGAGTTCTGTGGCACCGACGAGTGCGTCGAGGTCGCCCCGAACGCCCTGCGCGTGCGCAAGGTGATCCTGTCCGCGACCGACCGCAAGCGCGCGGCCTCCCGCAACAAGCAGCTCAATAAGTAGTTCGCCCGAGCGTTAACTACCTCATCCCGCCCCACTGCACTAAAGTGGGGCGGGGGTTATTTCTTTTCCAGAAGGCAGGTGCACCGGTGACAAAGCCGTTTCGCGGCGCGATAGCGCTGCTAAGCGCCGGCCTGCTGGGCAGCGGGGTCGTAAGCGCCTGCGCGGCGAACCCGGGCCCGCCGCCGGTGGTGGAGGAGGCGCCGTCGGAGCCCTCGGCCACGTCGACCACGACCACCCCGCCGCCCGAGCCGACCGAGCGCTCCCGGGTGGCCGTCGGCGTCGACCCGCTGCAGGCCGGGCTCAACCCGCACCTGCTCGCCGACAACCAGCAAGTCGTCGAAGACATCGCCGACCTCGTGCTGCCGTCTGTTTTCCACGGCGATCGGCTCGATACCGACGTGGTGGATTCCGCCGAGGAAGTCGAGCCCCCGGAGGGTGTGGCTCAGCGCCTGCGCTACGAGATTTCCTCGGCCGCCCAATGGTCCGACGGCACCCCGCTGACCTCGGCCGACTTCAGCTACCTGTGGGAGAAGATGCGCAGCACCCCGGGGGTCAAGTCCCCAGCCGCCTACCAGGCAATTAGCGCGGTCCATAGCTCCGACGGCGGCAAGATCGTCACCGTGGACTTGTCCACCCGCGTGGCGGACTGGCGCGCGCTGTTCCAACACCTCCTTCCGGCCCATCTGCTGGAGGAGGGCGACGCCTCCTTTAGCGCGGCCCTGGCCAACGACATTCCGGCCTCGGCCGGGCGCTTCCTGGTCGCCTCCGTGGACAACGCCCGCGGGATGATCACCTTGAACCGCAACGACCGATACTGGGGCGCGGAGCCGGCCCAGCTGGACGTGGTCGAGCTGCACTACATGCGCTCGTCTCAGCAGGCCGTCAACATGCTGCGCACCGGGCAGGTCGGCTTCACCGACATCCGCCCGGAGCAGACCACCATGGAGTCGCTGTCCCTGGTTCCCGGCGTCGATGCCCAGACCCAGGGCGGGCTGCGACAGCTTCGCCTCCAGCTGTCCACCCGCACGCTTGCCGATACCCCAGCCCGCCGTGCCCTAGCCAGCCTCGTCGACACTGATCAGCTGGCGCGCCTGGCCACCGGCCGCAGCGCCGACCTTTCCGTGGCCCGCAACCCGGTCGGCGCGGGCGCGGATCTCACCCCGCTGCGCGAGCTCGCCGAGAACCGGCCCATCCGGCTGGCCGCGGACCCGTCCGACGTGCCCGCCACGAACGCGGCGAACGCCCTCGTGGACGTGCTGACCAGCCAGGGAATACCCGCCGAGGTGGTCGGGGAGAAGATGTCCGTTATCGCCTCCACGCTGCTGCCCAACGAGCGCGCCGATGCCGTCCTGGCCTGGCACGATCTGAGCCTGCAGCCGGCGGACTTCGCGGATTATTTCGTCTGCCCGGGCCCCGAGAACAGAGCCGTTGGCGACCTGTCCGGCTATTGTCCGGAGGACGCCGCGGCGCAGCTGGGGCGTATCCTCGGAGGCGAATACTCGGGCGAACAGGCCCTCGAGCAGGTGCGCGCCCTGAACGCGGCCCAGACCCTCTACGTGCCGATTGTGGACGAGACCCGAGTGCACGCCGTGGGCCGGGGCATCGCTGGCCCTGCGGGGAGGCCCGCCGAGTGGTCGCTGGAATCCGCCCCAACCTGGAAAGAAGGAGAACGTGACGAAGAATAACCTGGATCTTGCGGGCTACCGCGTGCTGGTCACGCACGCGCATCCGGACGATGAGACGCTCTTTACCGGAGGCACCATCGCCGGCCTGAGCGGGCGCGGGGCCCAGGTGACCGTCGCAACGGCCACGCTGGGCGAAGAGGGCGAGGTCATCGGGGATAAATACCAGCACCTGGTGGTGGACGAGGCCGACCAGCTGGGCGGATTCCGCATCGGGGAGCTAGACGCCGCCGTGGGCCACCTGGGTGCGCGCTCCGTGCTGCTGGGCGGGCCCGGTCAGTTCCGCGACTCCGGGATGGCAGGATCAGCCGCCCACGCTAACCCGCGGGCCCTGGTCAACCGCGTGCCGGAGGCGGCCCAGTCCATCGCCCAGCTCATCGACAAGCTGTGCCCCAATGCCGTCCTCACCTACGGGCCCGACGGCGGCTACGGCCACCCCGACCACATCGCGGTGCACCAGGCCACCCACCAGGCCCTCAAACAGGCCGGCTGGGCCGTTCCCCGGGTGTGGTGGGCCATCTACGAGCGCGAGCTGACGCTGGGCGCCCTGGAGACCCTGCACCCGCCGGAGGGCTGGCAGCTGCCCAGTGCCGAGTACTTGGAGAACTTCACCAACGCCGGCGCCGACCTCAAGGTCCGGCTCATCCCGGCCGCCTACCAGGCCAAGCGCCGCGCGATGGCGGCGCACGCGACCCAGATCTGGCTCGGCGACGGCACCGTCACCGAGACCAACCCGGAACCCGCCTGGGTGCAGGCGGCCAACCCGGCCGAGGTGCCCACCGGCTACGCCCTGTCCAACCGCCTGCTGATGCCGCTGCCGCGCACCGAGTCCTACCAGCTGGCCCAGGGTCCGTCGCCGCTCGGCGAGGGAATCCGCGGGCTGCTGGGGGAGCTGGATTCATGAGTGGCGAGCAAGCGGTCATCCGCACCGACTTCACGCGCGCCGAGGCCGCAGGCGGGCTAGCCTGGCTCTGCGTCGGGGCGGCGCTGTCCTGCCTGCTGGAGGTTGTCTACCTCAACGTGTGGCTGGGGCCCGTGCCGTTCCCGGTAACAATTGTGGTGGCGTTCCTGTTCAACCACGTGCTGACCACAACGGCGCGCCTGTGGAGCTCGAACACCCTGGTGGTGCTGCTGCCTTTGGTTGTGTGGATCCTGCTCTTCGCGATATTTTTGTTTGGTGTTGAAGTAACTGGGGATCAGCTACTAGCCAATAATATTCGCACCGTGTGCCTGCTTTTCGCGGGCATCGTGGGCGGTGTCTGGCGCTTTGTCAAGACGAAGTGACATACTAATTAACGGCCTAAAAACTGGATCAGGAGATAATTTTCACCCATGACTTATACAATCGCCCAACCTTGTGTTGACGTGATGGACCGGTCCTGCGTCGAGGAGTGCCCGGTTGACTGCATCTATGAAGGCAAGCGTTCCCTCTACATCCACCCCGACGAGTGCGTGGACTGCGGCGCCTGCGAGCCCGCCTGCCCGGTGGAAGCCATCTTCTACGAGGACGACGTGCCGGACGAGTGGCTCGACTACAACGACGCCAATGCCGCCTTCTTCGACGATCTGGGCTCCCCGGGCGGGGCCGCCGCCTTGGGACCGCAGGACTTCGACGCGCCGATGATCGCCGCGTTGCCGCCACAGAATCAGGAGTAGAAGCACCATGAACCGCACCCCGCTGGGGGAAAAGCTACCGGACTTTCCCTGGGACTCGCTGGCTGAGGCCAAGGCCAAGGCCGCCGCGCACCCGGACGGAATGATCAACCTGTCCGTAGGGACCCCCGTGGACCCGGTCTCGCCGGGGGTGCAGCTGGGTTTGACATCGACGGCCGCGGAGCCAGGCTACCCCGCCACCGCCGGCTCGCCGGAGCTGCAGCAGGCCATCGTGAGCGCAATGGAGCGGCGCTACCACGTCACCGGCCTGGACACGAAGTCGGTACTGCCGGTTATCGGTTCCAAGGAGGCCATCGCGTGGCTGCCCACCCTGCTGGGGCTTAGCGGGCACCGGATTGTTATCCCCAGCCTGGCGTACCCGACTTATGAGGTGGGGGCCCGGCTCGCGGGTGCCGAGGCCATCCGCGCCGACGAGACCGCCGACTTCGGTGACGCCTCGCTGGTCTACCTCAACTATCCCGCCAACCCGACCGGGCAAGTCGCGTCCGTCGAGCACCTCCGCGAGGTCGTCGCCTGGGCCCGCGCTAACGATGCCATCGTTGCCTCCGACGAGTGCTACCTCGGCCTGGGCTGGAACGACGACAACCCGCCGGTGTCCATCCTGGACCCGCGGGTGTGCGCCGGCGACCACACCGGTCTGCTGGCCATGCACTCGCTGTCCAAGACCGCCAACCTCGCGTCCTACCGCGCGGCGTTCATCGCAGGCGACCGCGACCTCGTCCAGGAGCTGCTGGCGGTGCGCAAGCACGCCGGCCTCATCGTGCCCGGCCCCATCCAGTCCGCGATGGTCGCCGCGCTCGACGACGACGCCTCCGAGCAGCTCCAGCGCCAGCTCTACGCCCGCCGGCGCGTGGCGCTGATGAAGGCGCTGACGGCCGCGGGATTTAGCATCGACCACTCCGACGGCGGCCTCTACGTGTGGGCAACTCGCGGCGAGGACTGCCGCGCGACCGTCGATTGGTTGGCCGAGCGCGGCATCCTGGTCGCGCCCGGCGACTTCTACGGCGCGGCCGGCAAGCAGTACATACGCATGGGGCTTAACGGCACCGACGCGGGGATCGCCGCCGCGGTGGAGCGCCTGGGGCGCTAGTGCCACCCATCGGCTGCCGGGAGGGCATCTCCCCGCAAAAGACCGTCTTGCGCGGCCACGTTCCTTCGGAAGGGGAGTACTGGGCCGCCCGCGCCGGCGATTCCCCCTTCGCCGAAGGCGAGAAACTCCGCCCCAGCCAGCCGCTGCCGCGGCCCGTTCCCGCGTGGTTTCACCCCGTCGTGGCTGAGGAAGAGGAGATCCCGTTCTACCACCGCGTCCTCTTTGCCGACGAGGACCTCATCGTGGTGGACAAGCCGCATTTTCTGCCGACGACGAGCAACGGGCGCATTGTCCGCAACACCGTCCAGACCCGTCTCCGCCTGGAATTCGGCGAAGACGAGATTGTGCCCATCCACCGGCTGGACCGGCTGACCGCGGGGCTGGTGGTCTGCTCCCGCAGGCGCGCTACCCGCGGCGCCTACCAGCAACTTTTCGCCCGGCGCCGCGTGCGCAAACACTACCGCGCGGAGCTTAGCGCCCCGCTATATGTCGACGCACTCATCACCCTGCCCATGCGCAAAGAGCCCGGCCAGCGCCGCGTAACCGTCGATGCCGCCGGCACCACCACCCGCACCCGAGTCCGCGCGCACGGGCGGGTGGCCGACCTGTGGCCGGAGACCGGGCACACGCACCAGCTGCGGGTGTTGCTGAATCATTTGGGCGCGCCGATCGCCGGCGACGACACCTACCCAACCGACCGTGGCCTGCAGCTTTACGATTTTTCCCGGCGGCTGAAGCTCTGGCACACCAGCCTTAGTTTTACCGATCCGTTGCAAGGCACGCAGCGCCGGTTTTCACTCCCGCAGTAGTGGCGGAGTATTCTCGAGTAGTTATTGTTGTTATCCGCAGGCCTGAAAAGGTAGTTCATGAGTGAGCAGAGCATCGCGCGCATGGCGGCCAACCTCCGGCAGTTCATCAAGTTCGGCATGGTGGGCGGCTCGGGCGCGCTGGTTAACTTTGCCGTCTTCGTGCTATGCAAGAAGATCGCCGAGGGCTTCTTCCACGTCCACGAAACCGACGTCTGGTTCCCGATTCTAGGCACCGAATTCAACGTGCGCTGGTACAACGTGTTCATGGTGATCGCCTTTCTCGTGGCCAACACGTGGAACTACCAGCTCAACCGCATGTGGACCTTCAAATCAGTCAGCAGCGTGTCCTGGCTGCGCGGTTTCTTCCCTTTCCTGCTCACCGGGCTGGGCGCGCTCATCGTCTCGCAGATTTTCATGGTCCTGCTGATGAACCCCACCACGCCAATCGGCCTGCCGCGCGAGATCTTTGATGATTCCACCGGCCTGCGCACCATGTCCTACTGGGCCAACATGATTTCCGTCATCCTCGCCATGCCGGTCAACTTCATCATCAACAAGCTCTGGACCTTCCGCTCACGGCCCGAGGGGCCGCGCGTCGTCCACGAGCAGGAGCCCGCCTAGCGCTTGTTTTCGGCTCTTCGCCGGCCCCGCGCGCCCTTCGCGCTCACGGGCAGAGCCTAGGAGCGCATTTTCGCCGTGCTGGTGACCGCGAAGGGTTCAGGCATGGCCTATCCCTCCGGCGAGCCAGCCAGCTGCTGTCTAGTCATCGAAGGAGGCGTCCAAACGCCTCAGGTCGCGTGCGCGGAGGAGGTTGATGATAAGAGGGGTGAAAACCAGCCCGCCGAGAAATCCCAAGACGCCACCGACGATGATGCCGCTAGCCGTATCCAGTTTGCCTGCCTGGTAGGTGTTGTAAAACATGCCCGCCATCATGATTGCAGCTGGTAGAGCGACTAGCGCGGTGGGAAGAAGACGAGGGGTGGCGGGCTTCGGGCGGGGTATGTGCTTGGTCATCCATTGGGTGCTGATCACCTCAGCGAGGGCGTAGGGCAAAACCACCACTACGGAGACCTGGGAGAGCTGCCCGTCTAGGAGCCAGGCGAAGATTGCGCCGACGGTGTACAGGCTGAAGACCATCGTGGAATACCCCACGGCGAAGGACTTGTAGACCATTTCCCGCTGGTACTCGTCCTCGGTGCACGCCTCGACCTGCTCAAAGGTGTGATTCGCGATGTGATCGGCGATCGACATGCCAGGTAGTCCTTTCTCAGCTCGTGCCACTCCCGCCGGCAAGAACGGAACGTGAGGTAGACGGGACTACCCATCAGTACCGTGCCGGCGGCGTGACTTGCCCATCTTCGTGACTTAGCGTAGAGAATCCCGGGCTACCTGGCAAAGCTTAGAGATTCCAGTGCCATTTCCATGCCGGTTCGCGGCTCACATAGGTCATTTGCCCGGGATGCCCTCGCGTGCGGCGCCGAATCGCGTCGCGAATCTGGTTGATTACGCTGGGGAGATTGAAGCGAATGCAGTCGCCGGTAAACCTCAGCACCAGGTACCCGTGGTTCTGGCCTGCGTTGGACTTCATGCGGTCGAGGATAAAGTTGCGGTGCTGGCTATGGTAAGTATACCCGTCGACCTCGATGAGAATCTTCCACCGCCGCAGCTCCAAGGTCGAAGCGGTAGCCGGCCACGGCCGAATTATGGATTGGGTAAATTCCCTGTTTGCGCATCTCGCGCGCGAGTTCTCGCTCACGGAGCGAATCCGTGCCGATAGCGCACTCGCGCAGGCACGCCCGCAAGCCCCTTGGTATTCGCCCCATCCGGCGCCTGTCCTTAGCCAGCTGGGCCCGCCCGTTTTTGCCGTGGTAGTGCGCTTCCAGCATCGGGTGGCTGCGTTCCGGGCAGCGCCGCGCAGCCCACAGCGGCTCCACCACCCGCAACCTGTCAACCACCTCCGCCGAGCGCATCCGCGAATGCACGACGCGGAAATTCTCGCCCACAATGGTCCGCGGTCCCTCTAGTGTCAACGGGAAAGTCAGCGGCAGCCCGCAATGCACCTCGATGGCGCTGCGCCCGGCCAGCACCGCGTGCGGATACGCCGCGAGCAGGCACGCCGCGACCTCGCGAGTGTTCGGCTGCTGGTCCGTGTAGACCCCGCGGTGGATGCGAAAAAGTCGGCCCTCGGCCAGCAGCGTTCGAATCCGGCGCTTGCCGATGCCCTCCTTCCGCAGCCGCGCAGTCGTCCACATCGCCATGTACCTAAAGCTAGGCAGCGAACAGCATTGCTAGGGGAGAGGGCAGAAAAGGCCGGAAAACGGCAAAAATAGTTTGCCCACGCCGGCTTCTGGCGGGCGCGACCTGTAATGTGACCATCCTAGGTGGTGACATTGCTACCCAGCGGGTAGGCCGCGAGGGTGAGCTTCGGCGAAGGGACTCAAACCGCCCAATGCGCCCTTCGCGGTCACGGGCGCGGGGCCCGCGCTCAGAAAATCCCCGCCGGTGACCGCGAAGGGTTCATTCTTGCCGGAGCAGTCGAATCTGGCGGAACTGAATCCGGTGCAAGGGGCGCCGGAGCAATTGAATCCGGCGCAAGAGGCCTCGGATGCAATGGAGTCGTCGCTAATGGAACAGGTGGAAGACACGCCGGCGCAACGTACGGTGAGCGCCCAGCCAGCTGACCCGCTACGGCAGGTCCAACGTCGAGGTCGGGGAGATGCCGCGGACCTTCGAGTTGATGAAGCCAGCGACGGCTAGCACCGCGAACATGGCGGCGGCGGAGGAGAGCTGGATGCGGGAGGAGGCATCGCTGAGCATGAGCACGGCGATACCGGCCAGCGCAATCAGCGTCAGCCACGTCAGGTAGGGGTAGGCCCACATGCGGATGGGCAGCTCGTAGCGGGCCTCGAGCTGGTGGCGCAGGCGTAGCTGCGCCACCGCGATGAAGGTCCACACGATAAGCAGGGACGCGCCCGCGGAGTTGAGCATGAAGGTCAGCAGCCAGCCGGTATCGGCGTAGTTGAGCACAACCATGACGGCGGCCAGCGCCACGGACAGCCCGATCGCCGGCAGCGGTACGCCGTGGGCGTTGGTGTGGGCGAAGATACGCGGGGCCTCGCGGCGGGTGGCCAGGGAGTGCATCATGCGGGAGGAAGCGTAGATCTGCGCGTTGAAGGCCGACAGCAACGCCAGCACGATGATGACCTCCATGAGGCCGGCCGCAAACGGGATGCCGGCGTGTTCGAGCACGCGGGTAAAAGGCGAGGCGGCGGCGGTGTCGGAATCGCCCAGCGAGGAGTAGGGCAGCAGGAAGGTAATCACCAGCACGGAACCCAGGTAGAAGACCGAGATCCGCAGGATGGTCGAGCGCACGGCGTTGACCAGGGAACGCTTCGGGTCCTCCGACTCGGCGGAGGCGATGGCTACGACCTCAATGCCGCCGAAGGCGAAGGCGACCGCCAACAGGCCGGTGGCCACGCCGGACAGGCCGTTGGGCATGAAGCCGTCGCCCAAGAAGATCTCGGTGCCCACGAAGGTGTGGCCGGGCAACAAGCCGAAGATGAGCGCCAGGCCCAGCAGCAGGAAGGCGACGATGACGACGACCTTGATGGCGGCGAACCAGTACTCGAACTCGCCGAAGAAGCGCACGTGCAGAAGGTTAATCACGCCGAAGATGGCCACGCACACGGCCGCGGGAATCCACGGCGGCACGGCCAGCCACGCGCCAATGAAGGCGGCGGCGCCGGTAATTTCGGCGCCCAGCACCGCCACGGTGGCCAGCCAGTAGATCCAACCCTGCGTGAAGCCTGCCCAGCGTCCGATGCCGTGCTCGGCGTACTCGGAAAACGAGCCGGAGGCGGGGATGACGGTGCCCATCTCGCCGAGCATCTGCATCACGAGGATGGCCAGCGTGCCGGCGATGATATAGGCGACGAGGACCGCTGGGCCGGCGGCGGCGATGGCCACGCCGGTGCCCAGGAAGAGCCCGGCACCGATGGTGGAGCCCAGCCCCATCATGGTCAGGTGGCGGACCTTCAGGCCGCGGCCGAGGGGGGCGGTGGGAGTTGGTTCAGCAGTAGACACTCCTCAAGTGTAAGGCGCGCATAAGAAAGGACCCCCGAAGGGGTCCGCAGTGCCGCTTTTTAATTCTTGTGGAGGTCGGAGTTGAGGGCCACGGCCGCGGCCTTCCACTCGGTGGCTTCCACCGCTCCGGTCACGGAGTGGCGGCGCAGCAGCACACCGGAAGCTCCCGACAGCTGCGCGGCCTTGACCTGCTCGCCCGGCTCGACGCCGGCGGCCTCGGCCACCTTGTCGTAGACGGTCACGCGGGTGCCCGCGGTGACATAAAGACCGGCCTCGACCACGCAGTCGTCGCCCAGCGAGATGCCGACGCCGGAATTGGCGCCGAGCAGGCAGCGCTCGCCCAAGGAGATGACCTCCTTGCCGCCGCCGGACAGCGTGCCCATGATGGAGGCGCCGCCGCCGATGTCGGAGCCGTCGCCGACCAGCACGCCGGCGGAAATGCGGCCCTCGACCATGGACGCACCCAGGGTGCCGGCGTTGAAGTTGACGAAGCCCTCGTGCATGACGGTGGTGCCCTCCGCCAGGTGGGCACCCAACCGGACGCGGTCGGCATCGCCAATGCGCACGCCGGAGGGGATGACGTAGTCGACCATGCGGGGGAACTTGTCCACGGAGTACACGGTGACCGGGCCGCGGGAGGCCAGGCGGCCGCGTACCATCTGGAAGTCGGAGACGGCGCAGGGGCCGTAGTTGGTCCACACGACGTTGGCCAGGTGGCCGAAGATGCCGTCCATGTTCAGCTCGTGCGGGCGGACCACGCGGTGGGACAGCAGGTGCAGGCGCAGGTAAGCGTCGTAGGTGTCGATGGGGGCATCGTCAAGGGAGGCGATGCCGGTGGCCACCGCCACGCGGGCGACGCCGCGCTCCTCGTCGGGGCCTACCAGCTCAGCGAACTGCTGGGGGACCTCATCCAGCTGGGTGGTGCCGGACTGCTCCACCGGCTGGTCGGTGTGGACGGCTGGGAACCAGACGTCCAAGACCGTGCCGTCGTGGGTGATGGTCGCGAGTCCGCGGGCGGATGCTGAAGTCATAGTGTGAAAATGCCTCGTGAAAAAATCGATGGGAGTATGCCACGTATTCAGTTGTTTAGACGCACGTTGAGCCAGTTTAGCTAATTAGCGTTTGTTGCGCCCCACCTGGCTGCGCGCGCCGGTCGGCAGCGCGAAGGACAGCACGATGAGGATGGCGGACATCGCCACGACGGCGCCGATCTGGGCGCGGGCGGCCGGGTCGAAGAGCATCAGGACAATCAGCGCCCCCAAGGCGGCCAGCACGATCCACGGCACATACGGGAAGCCGGGCGTGCGCAACTGGGTTAGCTCGCCGTTGGCCTTCATCTCCGGGTGCAGCTTCAGGTAGGAGCAGACCACCAGGATCCAGATGACCAGCAGGCACCCGCCCACGGCGTTGAACAGGAAGGTCAGCAGCCCCGGAGGGTTCCAGTACTGCAGGCCGACGGAGGCGAAGGCGAAAATCATGGACAGTACGACGGCGTTGCGCGGCGAGCCCTGGGCGTTCGTGAACAGGAAGGCGTGGTGGGCGTTGCCGTCGCGGGCCATGTCGAAGACCAGGCGGGAGGTCGCATAAATCTGGGCGTTGAACGCCGACAGCAGCGCCACGACGATGACCAGCTCCATGAAGCCGGCCACGGCCGGCAGGTTGGCCGTGCCCATCACGAGGGCGAAGGGGGACTGGGAGGCGTCGTCGGCGTCCTGGATCAGATCGAAGGGCAGCAGTAGCGCGATGACGGCGACCGAGCCCAGGTAGAAAACGATAATGCGGAAGATGATGGCGCGCACGGCGGTGGAGACGTTGTGCGCGGGATCCTCGGACTCCGCGGCGGCGATAGTCACCAGCTCGATGCCGCCGAAGGCGAAGGCGACCGCCAGCAGGCCGGCGGCGAAGCCGGGGATGCCGTTGGGCAGGAAGTTATCGGTGAAGTTCTCCGTGGCGACGAAGGTAGTACCCGGCCACAGGCCGGTAACCATCAGCACACCGAGCACGAGGAAGGCGACGATCACCGCGACCTTGATGACGGCGAACCAGAATTCGAACTCGCCGAAGCCGCGCACGGAGGCGAAGTTGATCACGGCGAAAATCAGCACGGCGATGAGCGCCGGGATCCACGGCTCGACGCCGAACCAGCCGCCGATGATGGCCGCCGCGCCGGTGATCTCGGCGCCCATGACCATCACCAGCATGAACCAGTACAGCCAGCCGCAGGTAAACCGCGCCCAGTTGCCGAAGGCCTGGCCGGCGTAGGTCGAAAAGGAACCCAGCGACGGGCGGGCGGAGGCCATTTCCCCCAGCATTCGCATGATCAGGGCGATCAAGGCGCCCGCGATGGCATAGGCAATGAGAATGGACGTGCCGGCGATGTGGATGCCCACGCCCACGCCCAGAAACAGTCCGGCGCCGATGGCAGAGCCCAGGCCCATCATAGTCAGGTGGCGGGTTTTCAGCCGATGAGGTTTCTCCGTTGCCATTGAATTCTCCAACCCAGATATGCGATATGTCGATCCCGCTGCAATACAGCGAGTGTTTGCTGGGAGTTTACACGTTCGTCACCAAGGTCACGCCCGCCACCCCCGCCTTAAGCGGTAGCATGGCCGGTTGTGAGTACCCCGAAGCCGAATTCTCTAGATCTGCTGACTTGTCCGATCGAGCTGACCAAGCAGCTGGTGGACATCCCCAGCCCCTCCCACCACGAGGAGGCCATCGCCGACGCGATTGAGGCCGCCCTCCGGACAATTGAGGAGGTGGAGGTAGCCCGCTTCGGCAACACCGTCTGCGCCCGCACCCACCGCGGGCTGGACTCCCGCGTCGTGCTGGCCGGGCACGTGGACACGGTCCCGCTGGCCGACAACGTGCCGCACCATATGGAAGGCGAGACGATGTTCGGCTGCGGCACGGTTGACATGAAGTCCGGCCTGGGCGTTTACCTGAACGCTTTCGCGACTCTGGCTAACGATGCCTCCTTGGCCCACGACCTCACCCTCATCGCCTACGAGGGCGAGGAGGTCGCCACCGAGTACAACGGGCTGGGGCACATCCAGCGCGACAACCCGGAGTGGCTGGCCGGGGACTTGGCGCTGCTGGGCGAGCCCTCCGGCGGGATGATCGAGGCCGGCTGCCAGGGCAGCATCCGCCTGCGGGTCACCGCCCGCGGTACCCGCGCGCACTCGGCCCGCGCCTGGCTCGGCTCCAATGCCGCCCACACCCTGGCCCCGGTCATCAATAACATCGCCGCCTACCAGCCCCGCGACGTCGAAATCGACGGCTGCGTTTATAAGGAAGGCATCAACATCGTGCACTTGGATGCCGGCGTGGCGACCAACACCATCCCGGACGAGGCGTGGCTGTTCGTCAACTACCGCTTCGCGCCCGATCGCAGCTCCGAGGAGGCCATGGCCCACCTGCGCGAGGTCCTCGGCGAGCACGAGAACATCGACATCGAGGTCGATGACGTCGCCGAGCCCGCGCTGCCCGGCCTGGGCCAGCCCGCGGCCGCCGCGCTTATCGATGCCGTCGGCGGCCAGGTCCGCGCCAAGTACGGCTGGACCGACGTGGCCCGCTTCTCCGAGATGGGCACCCCGGCCGTGAACTTCGGTTGCGGGGATCCCGGCTTCGCACACAAGCCGGACGAGCAGTGCCCGGTCGACCAGATAACCGAGGTCGCCGGCGTCCTGCGCCAGTACCTGACCACCACGAACTTTTAAAGCAAACTCTTAAAAACCAAGAAGGGGAGCCGTTGCCGATGGCACCGCAGAAAAACAATCAGAAGCACCTTTCTGAGGGCTACCACCGCACCCTGCGCGGGCCGCTGCTTCTGCGCACCGAGGGCGAGCAGGAGTCGACCTACGACCAGCGCCTGCTGCAGTCGGGCGCGGATCACGAGTGGCAGCACGCCGACCCGTGGCGCGTGCTGCGCATCCAGGGCGAGTTCGTGGCCGGCTTTGACGCCCTGTCGAAGCTGCCTAAGGCCGTGACCGTCTTCGGCTCGGCGCGCACGCCGGAGGATGCTCCCTCCTACGCGCAGGCCGTCGAGCTGGGCAACAAGCTGGTCGGCGCGGACTACGCCGTCATTACCGGCGGCGGGCCCGGTATCATGGAGGCCGCCAACCGGGGCGCGCACGGGGCCGGCGGCATGTCCATCGGCTTAGGCATCGAGCTGCCCTTCGAGCAGGGACTGAACCAGTACGTCGACTTGGGCCTGAACTTCCGCTATTTCTTCGCCCGCAAGACCATGTTCCTGAAGTACTCCCAGGCTTTCGTCTGCCTGCCGGGCGGGATGGGCACCATGGACGAGTTCTTCGAGGTAGCCTGCATGGTCCAGACCGGCAAGGTGACCAACTACCCGATTGTCCTGCTCGACACCGAGTACTGGTCCGGCCTGGTGGAGTGGATGAAAAAGCGCCTGGTCGCCGACGGCTACATCAACGAGACCGATCTGGACCTCTTCCTGGTTACGGACTCGGTGGACGAGGCCGTCGAGCACATCGTCAGCGCGCACGCCATCATGACCGACGGGCGCATCCGCGATCTCTAGCCCCATGCCACACCACGCTATCGCCCAGGTCATGGCGATTATTAACCGCACCCCGGATTCTTTCTACGACAAGGGCAGCACCTTCGAGCTGGACCGCGCCCTGGCGCGCTGCGGGCAGGTCGTTGCGGAGGGGGCATCGATAGTCGATGTCGGCGGCGTCAAAGCCGGGCCCGGCACGCAGGTGGATGCCGCCGAGGAGATCGACCGCGTCGTGCCCACCATCGCGGCCATCGCCGAGCGCTACCCGGACGTCGTCGTGTCCGTAGACACCTGGCGCGCAGAGGTAGCCGATGCCGCCATCGCTGCCGGCGCCCGACTCGTCAACGACACCTGGGCGGGCTTCGACCCGCAGCTCATCGAAGTCGCCGGCCAGCACCGCGTCGGCTACGTCTGCTCGCACACCGGCGGGATCACCCCGCGCACTCGCCCGCACCGCGTGCACTTCGACGACGTGGTCGCCGACGTCATCGCGGAGACCACCGCCCTGGCCGAGAAGGCCGCCGGTTTAGGCTGCCCGGAGGAGCTGGTTTTTATCGACCCCACGCACGACTTCGGCAAGAACACCTTCCACGGGCTCGAGCTGCTGCGGCGCATCGACGAGATCGTGGGCACCGGCTGGCCGGTGCTCATGGCGCTGTCGAACAAGGACTTCGTGGGCGAGACCGTCGGTCGCGGGGTGGGGGAGCGCGTCGCCGGGACGCTGGCGGCCACGGCCTGGGCCGCGGCCCGCGGGGTGGCGGCCTTCCGCGTGCACGAGGTCGCCGAGACCGTCGATGTCATCCGGATGACCGGGGCCATCGCCGGGCAGTGCACCCCGCTGGCCACCACGCGGGGGCTCGCGTGAGAGTCTCCGTTGTCATCCCGGCGCTCAACGAGGAAGCCACCGTGGCCCGGGTCGTTACCGCCTGCCTGGCCGATTGCCCGCACGAGGTCTTGGTCATCGACTCAGACTCCACCGACGCCACCGCCGCCGAGGCCGCGGGCGCGGGGGCGACGGTGGTCAACTGGCGCGAGGTGCTCGGAAGCATTGCGCCGGTGCCCGGCAAGGGCGAGTCGCTGTGGCGCGGGGTCGCCGCGGCGAGCGGCGACGTCGTGGTCTTCGTCGACGCCGACTTGGACTCGGCCGAACCCGGCATGGTCAACGCCCTGGCCAGCCCCTTTCAGGACCCGGGGATCCACCTGGTCAAGGCCCATTACGAGCGCACCTTGGGCGGGCAGGCCAGCGGCGGCGGCAGGGTCACGGAGCTTGCCGCCAAGCCGCTGCTGCGCCTGTTCTTTCCGGAGCTTACCGATATCTACCAGCCGCTGGGCGGGGAGTACGCCCTGCGCCGCGAAACCGCGCTTCAGCTGCCCTTCGTCTCCGACTACGGGGTCGAAGCCGGCCTGCTGATTGATGCGTGGCGGGCCTTCGGGAGGGCATCGATAGCGCAGGTGCCGCTGGCCCCGCGGCGCCACCGCAACAAACCGCTGGAGCAGCTGGCACCCATGGCGGAGGTCGTGGCGCAGACCATCCTGGCGCGCGCCGGCGCAGACGTCCCAGAGGTGGCCGGACGGCCGGCGCTTGCTGGTATCCTCAAACCATGATTTCTTGGCTCGTGCTGATTGTGGTGCTGGGCGCCCTCGTCGTCGTGGGCACGTGGCTGTGGGGCAAGCTGATTGGTCCCGGGCCCGTCATGGAGGCCGTGCCGAACCCGCAGGCCGCGGACCAGCACAACGATGCCGCCCTTGCCGCCGGCAACTACGCTGCCCTGGAGTTCGACGTCGCCCGCCACGGCTACCGCCAGGACCAAGTTGACCGCGTGATCGCGGCGCTGTCCGCCGAGCTGGAACGGTACCGGGCCGCCACCCCGGATCTGAATAAAGGATAGACTGGGAAGAAGCAGTAATCCTTTGTAAAGAAAGTGTGGAAACCATGGCAGCTATGAAACCTCGTACCACGGGCGGAGCGATGGAAGCGGTGGAAGAATCGCGCAAGATTGTCATGCGGATCCCCTCCGACGGCGGTGGGCGAATCGTCATCGAGCTGTCCAAGGAAGAGGCGGCGGAGCTCGGTTCGTTGCTGACCGAAGTCGCCAGCTAGAGTAGGTCTATGCTTTCCGACATCATTGATCTTTTGGCGGATCCCGCCGACGGAAGTGCCCTTTCGGGCGCGGATGAGTTTTCTCGCCTCGTGTCCGAGACCGGCCACAGCTACGACGTGGCCAAACAGGGCTACGTGACGCTTGCGGCCGGGGCGGGGCTCAAGCACCAGGGCGATAACATGGACATGGTCAACGCCCGCGAGACCTACCTGGCCCGTGGCCATTTCGCCCCCTTCGTCGAGGCCGTGACCGGCAGCATCCAGGACGTCGTGGAGCCGGTGGCTGACGATGTCGCCCCGAGCATCCTCGAGGTCGGCGCCGGCACCGGCTACTATCTGGCGCACACGCTCGACTCGATTGCGGGTTCGCGCGGGGTGGGCCTGGACATCTCCCCGCACGCGGCCAAGCACCTGGCCAAGGCCCACCCGCGGATCGGCGCCGTGGTCGCCGACGTCTGGGAGCGCTTGCCGCTGCGCGATAACAGCGTGCACGCCATCTCCGTGGTTTTCGCGCCGCGCAACCCCGCCGAATTCCGCCGCATTCTGGCCCCGGGCGGACAGATCGTCGTGCTCACTCCCGAGGTGGGACACCTGGATGAGCTGCGCGAGCCGCTGGGCATCCTGGGCGTGGAAGAAGGCAAGATTGACCGCATGTACGAGCAGGCCAGCGGCTACCTCGAGCAGGCCGCCGACCCGGTCGATATCTCTTTCCCCATCACCCTCGACAAGGAGTCCATCCGCGACCAGGTCGGGATGAGCCCCTCGGCGCGACACATCAGCGCCGCCGAGCTCGACGAGCGCCTGGCGGCCCTGCCGACGACGCTGTCGGTCACCGCCCGCGCCCGCCTCGACCGCCTGCGCGCGGTCTAAGCCGGGTCCGTTTCTCCTAAGAGCCGGCGCGCTCCCACTCGCGCAGGATTTCGGCGTCGCCGCTGGTGCGCAGGCCGCTGCAGCCGCCGGTGAAGTAGACGCGCGAGGCCATGGCCACCTGGCCGCCGTCGGCGAAGACCTCGACGGTAGAGCCGTCGATGATGATGGTCAGCGAGTCAGAGTCATCTTCGGCGAGGGTGGCGGTGGCGGGGGCGTCGTCGGCGTAGAGATCCTGAAACTTGGAGCAGCGCTTGAGGGTGAGCTCCTCGCCGGAGTGGGTCACGACCGCGGCCGGATCCCCGTCGGCGTCCAGTAGCTCCACCGCCAGGTGCGAGCCGGCCGGGACGTTGAGCAGGCCGACCCAGGAGCGCGCCCGGGAGGACTCGGCGACCGCGTCCGGCAGGCCCACCGCCGGGGTCTGGAAGAGCTTGCCGCCCTGCAGCGTGATGTGCCGCGGCAGGGAGAGCACGTTGGCCCAGCCTTCCTGGGTGAAGGAGGGGTGCGTGGTGGCATCGTCAGCGCGGCCCTGGCCGTTCATGAGGCCGAACAGGCGCGACTGCTCGAAGCGCTGCTGCTGGTCGACCGTGCCCGGCATGTAGTTCGTGGTGCGCGGGCGGGTGAAGTCGTGCCCGAAGTCGAGCTGTTGGAAGCCGGTGCGCACAGTAAACACGGTGCCCTCCAGGCGCCCGACCAGGTAGCCGGAGACCTCCCGGTCGCCGCGCTCGATGGTCACCAACAGCACGTCGTAGATGTGGTCGTCGACCTGGTCGCGCAGGCGGATGATGCGCGGCGAGACCACCGGCGGCAAGTCTCCGCCGGCGCTCCAGCCGGACAGTCCGGTGTCTCCCGCGAAGGTCAGCGGGCCGGAAAAGGTCCAGGAGGTGCCGTCCTCGGAGTGGAGGATGACCGGCTGCGGGGTCTCCGTGGTGCCGGTCAGTGCCAGCATGATCCAGCCGGCGTGCCCCTCGTCGCGGTCGGCTTCGGCCCAGCCTGGCACGACGCAGGGGGAGCGGAAGCGGGAGAAATCGGTGGTGTCGGCGGCGACGGTGCCCACCCGCTGGATGGCCGCGTCCAGGGTGGACGGGTCGTCGGAGACCTCGCAGACGCGGTCGAAGTCCTTGTCCTGGGCTAGAGCCACGGTGCTGCCCGTCGACGTCACGGAGGTGAAGTAGAGATTGACACCGGCATCGACAGCCGCGACAGCGCCGGCACGCAGGGTGATTTCGCCGCCGGCGGGGGCGAGCACGTCGTCGCACTCCAGCCAGTCGAAGGGCATCTCCTCGGAGAAGACGTGACCCCACCGGGCGCCCTGCCCGGGCTGCGCGCGGTACTGGAAGTACAGGTGCCAGGTCGTCCCGTCCAGCAGCGCGCCGGCGGGAGCGTCCAGGATCCCGCTTTCCGGAGCGAAGTGAAGCTCGGGATGATGAATGTGGATTGGCAAGAAAAACTCCTTAAAACTCAGACCAGCGAGCGGTAGATATCGACCGTGTGCTGCGCGATTGTCGCCCAGGAAAACTCCTCCACGGCGCGCTGCCGGCCGGCCTCGCCGTACTGGCGGGCGCGGTCGGGGTCTGCCGCAAGGTCGTTGACTGCCTGGGCGATGTCCACCTCGAAGGTGGCGGCGTCGTCAGCGTCGTAGGCCACCAGCGTACCTGTAACCCCGTCGCGCACGACTTCCGGAATGCCTCCCACGCGGGAGGCCACGACTGCGGTGCCGCACGCCATGGCCTCGAGGTTAACTATTCCCAGGGGCTCGTAGATGGACGGGCACACGAAAACATCCGCGCCGGTGTAGACCTGCTGGACACGGTCGTGGTTGAGCATCTCCTTGACCCAGAAAACCCCGTCGCGCTCGGCGCGCAGCGTGTCGACTAAGGCCTCGGTGCGCGCGGCGATCTCGGGGGTATCGGGGGCGCCGGCGCACAGCACCAGCTGGATGTCCGGGTCGAAGGAGCGGGCGGCGCGTAGCAGGTGCTCCACGCCCTTCTGGCGGGTAATCCGGCCCACGAAGGCGACCACCGGCCGCTGGCTGTCCACGCCCAGCTGCGCCAGGTAGTCGCCGTGGCGCGGCTGCCAGCGCTGCGTATCAATGCCGTTGAGCACCACGTGCACCTTGTCCGCGTCGATGCGGGGGTAGGCGTCCAGGATGGATTCCTTCATGCCGGCGGAGACGGCGATGACGGCGTCGGCGGATTCCATTGCGTTGCGCTCGGACCAGCTGGAGATGCCGTAGCCGCCGCCCAGCTGCTCGCGCTTCCACGGGCGGTGCGGCTCCAAGGAGTGGGCCGTTACCACGTGCGGGATGCCGTAGAGTAGGCCCGTCAGGTGACCGCCCAAGCCGGAATACCAGGTGTGCGAGTGCACCACGTCCAGGTTGTCGGCCGCGTGCGCCATCCGCAGGCCGGTCGACAGGGGCTTGAGGGCGGGGTTGGCGTCGGCCAGCGCGCTGTCGGGGCCGTGGGCAAAGACACCGGCCTCGTCGCGGTCGGCGCCCATGCAGTGGACGTCGACGTCGATGATGTCGCGCATGAAGCGAGTCAGCTCGGCCACGTGGACCCCGGCGCCCCCGTAGACCTCGGGAGGGTATTCCTTGGAAAAGATTCCGGCTCTCATGCCCTCCCAGAATAATGATTAATGCCGCGGCGCGCACCGAAGGTAAACAAGGGGTAAATAGTACTAATTTCCGCTGCGTAGTTTCCTTCGTGCGGATAGGTTGGAGGTCGTGAGAAGCCAGCCTAACGTCCTTGCCATCGTTCTTGCCGGCGGAGAGGGCAAACGCCTCTTTCCGCTGACGGAAGACCGCGCCAAACCCGCCGTGCCCTTCGGCGGTTCCTACCGTCTCATCGATTTCGTCTTGTCTAATCTAGTCAACGCCCGCTTCCTCAAAATCGCGGTGCTGACCCAGTACAAGTCGCACTCGCTCGACCGCCACATCTCCCAGGCCTGGAACCTGTCCGGGCCCACGCCGCAATACATCGCCTCCGTGCCGGCCCAGCAGCGGCGCGGCAAGCGCTGGTACAACGGCTCGGCCGACGCCATCGTCCAGTCGCTGAACCTCATCCACGACGAGAAGCCGGACTATGTCATCGTCTTCGGCGCCGACCACGTCTACCGCATGGACCCAGCTCAGATGGTCGACGAGCACATCGCGACCGGCCTGGACTGCTCCGTCGCCGGCATCCGCGTGCCCCGCTCCGAGGCCAGCGCATTCGGCTGCATCCAGGCCGACGGCATGGGCACTATCACCGAGTTCGTCGAGAAGCCGGCCGATCCGCCGTCCACCCCCGACGACCCGACGCAGACGTATGCTTCCATGGGCAACTACGTCTTCACCGCCCAGGCACTTATCGATGCCCTTTTGGCCGACGAGGACGACTCCGAATCCGCGCACGACATGGGCGGCAACATCATCCCGTACTTCGTGGAGCGCGGCCAGGCCCACGTCTACGACTTCATGTCCAACCAGGTGCCCGGCTCCACCGAGCGCGACCACGGCTACTGGCGCGATGTGGGGACCATCGACTCCTTCTACGAGGCGCACATGGATCTCATCTCCGTGCACCCCATCTTCAACCTCTACAACCGGCACTGGCCCATCCACTCGACGGATGATTCCAACTTCCCGCCGGCGAAGTTCGTGCAAAACGGAATCGCGCAGTCGTCGATGGTGGCCCCGGGCTGCATCATCTCCGGCGGCACGGTGCGCAACTCGGTGCTGGCTTCTGACGTGCACGTCGCCGACGGCGCGACCGTCGAGGGCTCCGTGCTGCTGCCGGGTGTGCGCGTCGGCCGCGGGGCCGTGGTACGCCGGGCCATCCTGGACAAAAACGTCGAGGTAGGCGAGGGCGCCATCGTCGGCGTCGACCCCGAGCGCGACGCCGAGCGCTTTCAAATTTCGGCCGGCGGCGTGGTCGTCGTCGGCAAGAACCAGCGCGTCTAGAGCTTCGTTACGAGCGTGACACCGCCACCCAGCGGCAGGCGGGTGACCACGGCGCCCTCGAGCTCGCGGATGGCGGCGTCGGCCTGGCGGGCGGACTGGGTGGCGCGATCCGTACGCGAGCTATCGCCCAGGGTCCCGTCCAGCAGGGCATTCGGCAGGACCAGGGTGCCGTGCGGGGACAGGAGGGGCCAGGCGGCATCGACCAGCGCGGGCAGATCCAGGCTGTGCACGTCGGCGTAGATTACCTGGTAGGACTCGCTGGCCAGGCGGCTCATCACGTCCAGCGGGCGGGACGGTAGGTAGCGCACGCGGCTCGGCGGGTAGCCGGCCTCTCGGAAGGAGGCCTTGGCCGCGGCTTGGTGCTCGGCCTCCGGGTCGATACAGGTCAGCGAGCCCGACTCGGAAAGGCCCTCCAAAACGTAGAGGCCGACGACCGCCGCGGCCGGCGAAATGACAATTGCTTGGGCCTTCGGCGTGGCCGCATGCCCCGTGGAGGCGGCGGCGAGGGTGCTAATCAGCTGGCCCAACGACTCGTCCGGCAGCGGCAGGGAATACTCCTGCGCGTGGTCGCGGGCGTGCGCGAGCGCTTCCGAGGGCGCGGAAGTCGAGCCAATATAGGATTGCAGTGCGTCAAAAGCCGTAGTAATCACAGCCTTCAGTCTAGGCATAACGCCCCACTTAGGTGGGGATAACGCCCCGAGTCGTGGGTGGCAAAACGGTTAACAGCAAATGTACAGCCCACCGTCTGGAGTTTGGAAGAAAGATGTAGCACAATACTTGTTATGGCAAAAGACTCTTCCTCGGCGAACACTGCCCCCGTGAGCACCGCTGCTTTCGATGCCGGGCAGGCAGCCATGCCGTCCTGGGCCGACCTGGTGGCCGAGCACGCCGACAGCGTCTACCGCCTAGCCTACCGCCTGTCCGGTAACCAACACGACGCGGAGGATCTGACCCAAGAGACCTTCATGCGCGTGTTTAGGTCCCTGCACAACTACCAGCCCGGCACCTTCGAGGGCTGGCTGCACCGAATTACCACCAACCTTTTTCTGGACATGGTGCGCCACCGCGCGAAGATCCGCATGGAGGCCCTGCCCGAGGACTACGACCGCGTGCCGGGCAACGACATGACGCCCGAGCAGGCCTACACCGTGGCCAACCTGGACCCGGCCCTGCAGGCCGCGCTGGACTCGCTGAGCCCTGAGTTCCGCGTCGTTGTCGTGCTCTGCGACGTCGTGGGCATGAGCTACGACGAAATCGCCGAAACCCTGGGCGTCAAGATGGGCACGGTGCGCTCCCGCATCCACCGCGGCCGGTCCCAGCTGCGGGCGGCCATCGAGTCCGCCGCGGCTAACGATGCCGATGCTCGCCTCCTGCTTCCCACCAAGTCCTAGAAAAATTCCCTAGGCTGTTGTTAGGACTAGTACTTCGGGGCTGAAAGGAGGCCACAGCTGTGCACCCGCATGTATCGCGCTTTTCTTCGCTGAGCTCGGCTGGCTCGGCCGGAGCTGTCGGCTCGGCGGGTTCGGCGGACGCGGCTGGGATTGCGCGGGCCCGCAAGATCCGCGACAAGGCTAAGGCGCGGGCGCGCCGCATGGACACCATCGGGCACTTGGGCCCCGAGGCCGTCGTGGCCTTCGTCGATGGCGAGATGGAGCGCAAGGCAGCCCACCGCGTGCGCGTGCACCTGGTCCACTGCGCCGAGTGTCGCCGCGAGGTCCACGTGCAGCGCGGTGCGTCGGAATGGGTGCGCATGTGCAACGTCGACCACCAGGTGCGCGCACCACATTCGCTGGTGGATAAGCTGACCAGCATCGCGAGCTCCGCGGTGGGGCCGGGGCCGGACGCCTTCACGCCAGCCTACCGCCCCGAGCAGGATCTGTTTGACCGGCTGGAGATGATGGTGCGGGCGATCAGGCACAACCAGGGCCGCAGAGAAAGACTAGAGTAAGTCACGTGTTTTCGAATTTAGGCGTTACCGAGATCGTGGTGATCGTGCTGATCGCCGTAGTCGTCATCGGCCCAGAGCGGCTGCCCGGGGTGCTCCAGGACGTGCGCGCCGCGATCTTCGCCGCGCGGCGGGCGATCAACAACGCCAAGGCCGAGCTCAACGGCGAGGTGGGGGAGTTCTCCAAGGAATTCGACGACCTGCGCGGGCCGCTCAACCAGGCCATGGAGTGGGGACGGCTTGGGCCCCGCGGGGTGCTGACCAAGGCGCTTTTCGACGGAGACGACAGCGCCTGGGACGACTTCAACCCGAAGAAATTCTTAGACGAACCGGCCGCGAAGGTCGAGCAGCGCGAGGAAAGCTACAGCCCGTACACCGACCAGCCGCGCGAGACTAACACCGCGGCAGCCGGGCAGGGCTTCGATTATTCGCAGATTTATGCTGCCGATTTCACCCCCACGCTGCAGGCTGAGCCACGGCAGGCTGAGCAGCAGCCGCAGGCGGAGACGCGGCAGGCCGAGCAGCGCCGCGAAGAACCCCGCCCCGACCAGCCGTCGGGCTTTAGCTGGTCGGATATTAGCTAGCGCCTAGAGGCGTCTAGTGACGGGTAACGCCCAGGCCGAGTGGCTTGCCGGCCAGGGAATCCTTGCGCACCGCGATCTTGTCCGCGATGGCGGCAACGGCCTGCGCTGCGGCCGAGTTCGGGGCCTGCTCGAGAATCGGTACGCCGGAATCGCCGCCGGTGCGCAGCGCCGGATCCAGCGGGATCTGGCCCAGCAGCGGGACCTCGTGGCCCAAAAGGGTGCTCAGCCGGTCGGCGACGATCTGGCCGCCGCCGCTGCCGAAGATATCCATCGTGGTGCCGTCCGGCATGACCATCGCGCCCATGTTCTCGATGACGCCGGCCACTCGCTGGCGCGTTTTCTGGGAGATGGAGCCGGCGCGCTCGGCGACCTCCGCGGCCGCAGCCTGCGGGGTGGTGACGATAAGCAGCTCGGCGTTGGGGATGAGCTGGGCTACCGAGAGCGCGACATCGCCGGTGCCGGGCGGCAGATCCAGAAGCAGCACGTCTAAGTCGCCCCAGAAGACATCGACCAAGAACTGCTGGAGGGCGCGGTGGAGCATCGGCCCGCGCCAGACGACTGGCGCGTTGCCCTCGACGAACTGCCCGATGGAGATGTGCTTAATATCGTGCGCGATGGGCGGCAGCAGCATCTCCTCGTCCAGCACGGTGGGGCCCGCGGTGGAGCCCAGCAGGCCGGGGACGGAGTGACCGTAGATATCGGCATCGATGATGCCCACCTTGAGGCCCTTGCGCTGCAGGGCGGAGGCCAGGTTGACGGTGACCGACGACTTGCCCACGCCGCCCTTGCCCGAGGCCACCGCGAAGACGCGGGTGGTCGAATCGGGCTTCGCGAAAGGGATCTCCGGCTCGGCCTTGCCGCCGCGGAGCTTCTTCTTAAGCTCGAGGCGCTGCTCGTCGTTCATCGCGTCCAGCGTCACGCTGACGTCGCCGACGCCGTCGATGTCCTCCAACGCCGCCTGGGTGTTGGACTGGATAGTGTTTTTCATCGGGCAGCCAGCGATGGTCAGGTAGATTTCCACGGCGACGTCGTTGCCGTCGATGGCGATGGACTTGACCATGTCGAGTTCAATAATCGGGCGCCCGATTTCGGGATCCTCTACGCGGGAGAGCGCGCTGCGGACAGCGGATTCGGTTAGTGCACTAGTCATATCATGAACCATCGTAGTAACCGGGCGGGGAAAAATACACGTCGGGGCACGCGGTGTAAGATGACAGGGAATTTCAACGTTGGGAGGAGACTCGATGCGTGTGCAAGCCGGTGCCGCCTGCCTCGTCGCCGCGGCGGTGGCCTTGAGCGGGTGTGAGGTGGCCGACCCCGGCAGCACCGCCGACCCGCGGGAGGACGCGGACATCCGCATCCTGGTGGATTCGCAGGACACAGAGGGCCAGGTCGTCGCCGAAATCTTCAAGCAGGCCTTCGCCCGCAACGACCGCAACGCCGAGTTGGTCGTCGAGGACAACACGGCCGGTTCCTCGCTGGTGGAAAAGATGGGCGAGGACGGCAATTTCTGGGCCGCCTGCACCGGCGACGCCCTCTTCGCCCTCGACCCCGACCGCGCCCGGGAGATGGAGCAGGACTTCAGCGCCGGCGAGGCCCGCCGTGACGAGGACCGCAACGGGCAAACCCACATCGCGATGATGGAATCGCTGCCCACCACGCTGACCACCGTCGACCCGTCCACCGCCCAGGGCTGCAGCGCGAGCCCCGCCAGCGAGCTGCCCCAGAACTACAGCCCCATCTTCACGAAGGGCCTTTTGGACCGAGAGGAAAAGGAGATGCTGGGCTCGTTGTCGAAGTTCCTCATCGAGCAGGACATCGACGAACTCGTCGAGGAAATCGAGTCCGGCGACGGCGAGATCGAGAAGATCGTTTCCCGCTGGAGCCAGAACAGCGTCCCCGAAGGCGAGTTGGACGCCAACAGCGACTCGGACTCCTCCGAAGAATAGCGCGCCGCTAAATAGCGCCCTGGCCGGTGGATAACTCCGCGGTCTATACGCCCGCATATGTTTTGGGCAAGTTGTCCACAGGCTGCCGCTGCGCTTGGTTGAGCGCGGCGGCGTCGGCTGCTGTTGTGGAGCATGGACACAGAATTTGATCCAGACCGATTAGAACGCACGCGGGCGTACTTCGGGGCGCGGGCGACGGTCATCGCCCTGCTTGAGGAGATCCGCGGCGCCAGTACCGACGACCTCGTAAAGCACGCCGGGGCCACGCGCGCCGGCGCCGAAGAGCTGCTGGGAGTGCGCGACCTCTTTTTTGGGGCGACCCGCTACCGCGGCCGCCAAGGCCGCGCCTTGGCCGCCGCCCGGCGGATTGGCCACGACCTTGCGGTGCTGCTGGTGATTGCCTACCACGTCGGGCGCGCCCGCAAACAGGACGACGCCTGGCGCATCTTCGAGGAGCTCGCGTGCATTGCGACGGACGAGGAGGCGATGGGGCGCATCGCTCGCCGGAAGGTGCGCGAGGCCAACCCGAGCCCGACCCGCACGCCCGGCGCGAGATGCGCCGCGGCAAGGACGGTCTATGGTCGTGGAAGATTACCGCGGACTCGGCGTTCATCGCGGACCTGCACGCCAATATCGACTCGGTCGACGACGCCCGCGCCGCCCTTCTAGGCGGAGGCGGGGCGGCCACGCCGGCGACCACCAACGCGGTCATGGGCATCAGCGATTTCGGCCGGCTGCTTAGCGATGCCTCCTCCGGCGCCGAAGACATCACCGTTCAGCTGACCAACGGCGCCGTTATCAGCGGCGCCGAGCTGGCGCGACGCAAGCTCAGCGAGTTCGGCTTCGTCGGTCTGGTGGACCCAGTGCGCGGGCCGGTCAACCTCTACCGCATCGAGCGCTTCGCCTCCGACAAGCAGCGGCGCTTGGCGCTGATGGAAAACCCGGTCTGCGCCTGGCCGGACTGCCTGCTCGGCGGCGACGAATGCCGGATACACCACATGAGACCCTGGGAGCGGGGAGGGTCGACCAACATGGACAACCTGGTGACCTTGTGCCCGCACCACAATGGCGCGAACGATGACGCGGGGCGCGGTGGGCCGACATCGCGGGGCAGGATGGCCCGGGTGCGCGGAAAGACGGTGTGGATACTGCCCCGGTAGGCCCTCCCAGAGATTAAAAAACCGACCCGCCACCTCCCTAGTTGAGGGAGGGCAGCGGGCCGGCTAGCTGGCGTGCCTAGAGCGCGGCCTAGACGTCGAAGGCCTCATCGAGCAGGTTCTTCTGCTCGAGCTGGTGGACCTTGGACACGCCGGTGGCAGTCGAGGACTGCGCGCGGCGGGACACGCGGACCAATTCCGGCATGTCCGGAATCAGCTCGCGCAGGTGCTCGTTGTAGAACGGCCACGGGCCCTGGTTGGCCGGCTCGTCCTGGACGAAGCGCACCTGGGTGGCGTTCGGGTAGGCCTCGAAGGCCTCGCGCAGGCGGTTGAACGGGATCGGGTGAAGCATCTCGACGCGCACGATGGCCACGTCGTCGCGGCCGTCCTTCTCGCGCTTCTTCTCCAAGTCGTAGTAGATCTTGCCGGAGCAGAGCATGATGGTTTTGACCTTGTCCGGGTCGCCGACTACCTTGCCGTTGTGATCCACCTGGTTCGGGTCGTTGATGACCGAGCGGAAGGAGGTCACCTCGGTGAAGTCCTCCACGGCCGAGGTGGCCTGCTTGTTACGCAGCATGGACTTCGGGGTGAAGACGACCAGCGGGCGCTTCATCGTGCCGAGTGCCTGGCGGCGCAGCAGGTGGAAGTGGTTGGCCGGGGTGGTCGGCTGGGCCACGGTCATCGAGCCCTCGGCGCACAGCTGCAGATAGCGCTCGATACGGGCGGAGGAGTGGTCCGGGCCCTGGCCCTCGTAGCCGTGCGGCAGCAGCAGCACGAGCGAGGAGGTCTGGCCCCACTTGGCCTCGCCGGAGGCGACGTACTCATCGATGATGGTCTGCGCGCCGTTGGCGAAGTCGCCGAACTGGGCTTCCCAGGCTACCAGGGCATCCTGGTTGCCCAGGGAGTAGCCGTACTCGAAGCCCATGCCGGCGTACTCGGTCAGGGCGGAGTTGTAGATGAGGAACTTGCCGCCGTTGCCCTTGGCGTCGGCCACGTGGTTGAGCGGGTTGTACTCCTCGCCGGTTTCCGGGTCGAACAGGACCGCGTGGCGCTGGGTGAAGGTACCGCGGCGGGTATCCTCACCGGCGATGCGGATGACCTTGCCGGAGTTAGCCAGCGAGCCGAAGGCAAGCAGCTCGCCCCAGGCCCAGTCGATGCCGCCTTCCTGGGCGGTCTTGGCGCGCTCCTTGGCTACCTTGGACACGCGCTTGTGCAGGTCGAAGCCCTCCGGCGGGTTGACGAAGGCCTGGCCCAGCTCGTTCATCTCCTCGGCGGTGATGGAGGTGTCCAGACCGCGGGTCAGCTCCTGGGAGGAGGTGATGCCGGTCTGCTCCTGCGGGCCGGTCTTTTCGGCTTCCTTGACCTCGGTGAACACGGATTCCATCTGGTCGTGGAAGTCGCGGGCGGCGGCCTCGGCGTCCTCCGCCGAGAGGTCGCCACGGCCGATAAGGTCCTCGGTGTAGGACTCGCGCACGCCCTTGTGGTCGTTGATGAGGTCGTAGAGGACCGGCTGGGTCATCGACGGGTCGTCGGCCTCGTTGTGGCCGCGCAGGCGGTAGCACAGCAGGTCGATGAAAACGTCCTTGCCGAACTGGCGGCGGTACTCGGTAGCCAGCTGGCCGACCCAGACGACGGCCTCTGGGTCGTCGCCGTTGACGTGGAAGACCGGGCAGTCGAAGCCCTTGGCCAGGTCCGTGGCGTAGTGGGTCGAGCGACCGGAATCCGGGGTGGTGGTGAAACCGATCTGGTTGTTGACCACGATGTGGATGGTGCCGCCCACGGTGTAGCCGCGCAGGTTGGACAGGTTGATGGTCTCCTGGACGACGCCCAGGCCGGTGAAGGAGGCATCGCCGTGCAGCATCAGCGGAACGACGGAGTAGCCCTCGTCGCCCTGGTCGATGATGTCCTGCTTGGCGCGGGCCATGCCGACCAGTACAGGGTCGACGGCTTCGAGGTGGGACGGGTTGGCGGTCAGGGAGACCTTGATCTCGCCGTCGCCGAACATCTGGAGGTGCTCGCCGCTGGCGCCCAGGTGGTACTTGACGTCGCCGGAGCCGCCCAGCTGGCCGCCGCGGTAGTTGCCGTCGAACTCTTCGAAGAGCTCGGCCAGCGGCTTGCCCACGATGTTGAACAGGACGTTCAGGCGGCCGCGGTGCGGCATGCCGATGACGACCTCGTCCAGGCCCTGGCCGGCGGCGGTGTCGATGATGGAGTCCATCAGCGGGATGAGGGACTCGGCGCCCTCCAGGGAGAAGCGCTTCTGGCCGACGTACTTGGTCTGCAGGAAGTTCTCGAAAGCCTCGGCGGCGTTGACCTTCTGCAGGATGTACTTCTGCTCGGCGTTGGTCGGCTTGGGCATGCCGTCCTCGAGGCGATCCTGCAGCCAACTGCGCTCGTCGCGATCGAGGATGTGGGCGTACTCGGAGCCGACCTTCAGGGTGTAGGCCGAACGCAGGCGGGACAGGACCTCGCGCAGCGTCGTGGATTCCTTGCCACCGAAACCGCCGACGTTGAAGGTGCGATCCAGGTCCCAGATTGTCAGGCCGTGGGTGGCCATATCCAGGTCGCGGTGATCCGGCGAGGGCAGGCCCGGCTGGTGCCAGCCCAGCGGGTTGACGTCGGCCAGCAGGTGTCCGCGGGAGCGGTAGGCCTCGATGAGCTGCATGACGCGGGTGTTCTTGTCCACGCCGGAGTTCGGCACGTCCTGGGCCCAGCGGAACGGCTGGTAGGGAACGCCCATCTCGGCGAAGAGCTCGTCCCAGAACTTGTCGTCGACCAGCAGCTGGCCGATGGTGCGCAGGAACTCGCCGGACTCGGCACCCTGGATGACGCGGTGGTCGTAGGTGGAGGTCAGGGTGACCAGGCGGCCCACGCCCAGGTCCGCCAGGCGGTCCGCGGAGGCGCCGGCGAATTCGGCCGGGTAGTCCATGGAGCCCACGCCGATGATGGAGCCGGAGCCCTTGGTCAGGCGGGCGATGGAGTGGCGCGTGCCGATGCCGCCCGGGTTCGTCAGGTTGATGGTCACGCCGGAGAAGTCGTCCATCGTCAGCTTGCCGTTGCGGGAACGGGTGACGATGTCCTCGTAGGCGTCGACGAACTCGGCAAAGCCCTTGTTTTCACATTCCTTGATGGCGGCGACGACCAGCGCGCGGGAGCCATCCTTTTGCGGCAGGTCGATGGCCAGGCCCAGGTTGATGTGCTCGGGCTGGACGACGGTCGGCTTGCCGTCGGAAACCTCGTAGCGCACGTTCATGGCCGGGTGGATCTGGGTGGCCTTGACCAGTGCGTAGCCGATGATGTGAGTAAAGGAGATCTTGCCACCGCGGGTGCGCTTGAGGTGGTCGTTGATCATGGAGCGGTTTTCCCACATGAGCTTGACCGGCATGTCGCGCACGGTGGTCGCGGTCGGGATCTCCAGCGACTCGTCCATGTTCTTGGCGATGGCCTTGAAGGTACCCTTGAGCGGCTTCTGGCCCGGTTCGGGGGTAGCGCCGATGCGATCCAGGGGTGAGGTCGGGGCCTTTTCCTTAGCCGGGGTGTTGGCCTTGGCGGATTCCTTCTGGGCCTTCTTCACGTTTTTGGAGACCTCGGTCTCGCGGACGTTCTGCTTGGTCTTGGCAGTCGTTCCTTCAGATTCCTTGGCCGCCTTAGCCGGCTTGTTCTTCTTCGGCTTGGCCGGCCCCGATTTGCCGGTGTCAGCCGACTTTTTAGGGGCGCCGTTGGCCTCGAAAAACTCCCGCCATTCCTTATCTACGGAGGATGGATCTTGGGAATACTGCTGGAACTGTTCGTCAATCAGCCACGCGTTCGGGCCGAATATATTCGACTTGCTCACGGCAGGTGCTCGCCTCTTTTCCTTTAGCTTTGTCGGGTAGTCACATCAACTTTAGTGGTAAACATCCACGGCGGGGGTAATGCCCCCAGCAAAGTGGTTCGCTCCCAATGATACGGGGCGCAACCGCGCTGACAATCTCGCTTCTTAATTGGTGATAGCGGGCAGTGGATCGAGGTTGGCGCGTGCGTGATCGATGACCTGTCGAGCCAGCTTGCGGTTGGCCACCGAGCCCAACACCGCGCCGATTCCCAGCGGCATCAGCTTGGAGACCCACGCCCACTTGAAGCGCTTGGTGATCTGCTTGGCAAACAGCTTGCCCAGGCGGGCGTTCATCCCGGACAGGGTGGGGGCGGAAAAACGCGTGAGCGATGCCGCACTCGACAGGCTGGCGCCCTGGCCCAGGTCGCCGACGATGGTGTCGACGATGGCCGAGCCCTTCGAGCCGGTCAGCACCAGCAGCACCAGCGCGCGGCGCTGCTCCTCGTTGCTGACATCGATGCCCCGCAGGTGCGCGGAGGCCAGGATGTACCAGGCGGCGGCCTCCAGGAAGACCAACGAATCCGCCCCGATGGCGGCCGCGCCGGTGAAAAAGCCGACGCCCGGGACAGAGGCAGCCGCGCCGGCGCCCGCGCCCGTTCCGGTGGTGATGTTGCGGAAGTGCTTGTCGATAATCTCCTGGAGCTGCTCCGGCGTGGCAGTCGGGTTGCGCTTTTTAACCGACTCGACGTACTTGACGATGGTGCCGGCCTGGATCTTGACGGCCTTATCTAGACTTTTGAGTAGGGTGGCCGTCCACTTGTCGGCGTGGTCGGGGTCGATGTCGTACCGTTCCAGGTTTGCCGCGGCTTCCTCCGGGGTGACAGTGTCGACGGCGCCGCCTTCTTTGTCCTTCTTACCAATTCCAAACACGTTTCGTCTCCTCCGATAAATAGGTCCTATACCACTCTAGGGGAAAGAGCGGCGGGGCATCGTTAAGCGGGCGCAAGGTTGCGCAAACCCGACGCGAGCTTACTACGCTGGATTCCATGGGGCCCTGGGACGAGAAGTGGGAAGAAGAATCAGTCGCTGCCGCGCGCCGGCAAGCGGCGGCCGCCCATGCCCGCGCCGCCGCAGCCCAGGCAGCCGCCCATGCCCACCCCGGGGACGGGCTAACCATCCGGACTGCGGCCGGGTGGGTCCACGGCAAGCGCGAACATGACGACGACGGGCTTGACGTCAGCTCCTGGAAGGGCATTCCCTTCGGCAAGGACACCGCACGCACCGGGCGGTTTTGCGCCCCCGAGCCGGTGGAGGCCTGGGAGGGCGTGCGCGAATGCCGGGACTTCGGCCAGGTGGCGCCGCAGCCGACCTATTCATGGACCGAGCGGGTCATCGGCAGCGAGGACTGTCTGAACCTAGACGTGGTGCGGCCCACGGGCACGCAGCGTTTGCCGGTGGTGGTCTACCTGCACGGCGGGTCTTTCATCATGGGCTCGTCGCACATGCTGATGCTGCGTGGTTTCCACCTGGCGCAGTCGATGAACGTCGTCTACGTTTCCATCAACTTCCGGCTCGGCGCGCTGGGCTACCTGGATCTGCGCAGCCTGCCCGGCGAGTGCGTGGCCAACCCAGCGGTGCTGGATCAGCTGCTGGCGCTGGAATGGGTGCGGGATAATATCGCTCAGTTCGGCGGGGATCCGGACAACATCACGCTGATGGGCGAGTCGGCCGGGGCGGCCGCGGTGCTTTCCCTCATGACGAGTCCGGCGGCGCAGGGGCTTTTCCACAAGGCCATCGCCCAGTCGCCGCCCATCGGACTGAATCATTCCCGCACACAGTCGACCCTGTGGGCGCGCGAGCTGGTCAAGCGTTTGGCCTTGCCGCGGGGAAGTGGCATCGAGGAGCTGCGCGCGGAGGGGTGGCCGGACCTGGTGCGTGCCGGGCAGTCGATGATGTGGCGCGCCGGCGAATTGCTGCACCTTAATTCCTGCTACGCGCCCACACTCGACGACGACGTTTTACCCGTGCACCCGTTGGAGGCCTTCGAGAAGGGCACCCAGGCCGGCGTGCCGCTGCTGGTGGGGACCAACTCGGGCGAGACCAGCTTCGCGAAATACCTGTTCCAGCGGGAGGGCTCCCGCGCCCGCGCCGGGCTGCGGCTGCTGCGCTCTTTCGACGAACACAACGCCGAACAGGTCGTGGACGCCTACGGCCGGGCCGAAGGGCGGCGGGATTTCGCTGACCTGCTTTCCGATGCCCTCTTCTGGGCGCCCACCGTCCGCGCCGCCGGTGCTCACGCCCAGCGCTACCCGACGTGGATGTACCGCTTCGACTACACGCCGATGGCGCTGCGCTGGCTGGGGCTTGGCGCGGTGCATTCGCTGGAGCTGGCCAACGTCTTCGGGGATCCGAATTCTTCGCGAATGTCGCTGGTGACCAAGCTGGGCAACGGGGACGCGGGGGAGTCGATGACCCAGCTGATGCAGGAACACTGGGCGCGGTTCATCTGGGAGTCGGAGCCTGCACCCAGCTGGCCGCGCTACCGGGTGGACGGCGGGGAAGAATCCGAGTTGCGCGCGACCCAGGTTTTCGACATCCCGCCGCGCGTGGACCACGACCCCAAGGCCGAGCAGCGCCGTGCCTGGGAGGACTATTCCATGCTGGAGTGGGGCGCGGGCCGCCCGGAGCTTCTGGCGGAACTGGGCTTCATCACGAGCGAACCCGATTAGCGGTAGACTAGGGTCGGTGCACCACTGCCTAAACACAAGGACGGATTGCTGAACATGAGCTTTTTCGAAGATATTGCAATTGCCTTGGACGCCGAAGGAATTGAATCCCGGGTCAACGATGACGTTTTGTTCGTCCCGATTACCGCGGAGTTGGAGATCCAGTTCGTGGAGATTGACCCGCTGCTGCCCGCTGCCAACGTCTACATCGCTGCCGCGGACGTCGACGAGGATGACGAGAACTTCGAGGCAGTGCTGGTCTCGGTGGCGTTTTCCGTCGAGGACGCGACCGAGGCGGTCGCCCGCCACATCGCCACCGATCAGGTGGTCACGGTCCTGCGGGACCTCATCGAGGGCACCGACGAGCGGATTTCTGACCTGGAATTCGAGCAGGACTCCTTCAACCCGAACCTAGTCGTCGCCGAGGTGGGCGAGGACTCCGAGCTCCGCGTGCTCGTGGAGACGGTAGACGGAATCCCGCAGGCGATCGTGCGTTTCCTGGCTTTCGACTTCGACGAGGACGAGCTCGACGCCGCCGAGGACGAGGCCATCTCGGAGGCCTGGGACCAAGGCGAGGCCGAGGGCATCGTGGAAGAAGGCCGGATCGCGCTCTTCGAGAGTGGCGAGCTGGCCGAGGCCGCGCCCGTCATCGAGGTGCCAGCCGAGGCTCTGGAACTGGGGACCTACACGGACTTCGACCGCCTCTTCGACGTGCTGGGCTTGGTCTCCGAGCAGGCGCTTGACTGGGAGGCCCAGCTGGTCTCCTTCGACGCGGGCGAATTCGATGAGCCGGATGTCTACGACATCTTCGGCGAGGACGTCGACGATGCCGATTTCGCCGATTACGAGGACACCACCGGCGAGGACTAATCGCCTGGCGGAAGGTTGTCGTCGGCGTGGCCACCGCGCTGCTCGTCGCCGTGTGGGTCGCCGGCTCACCTGGCATTCGCCTCTGTGGGCGCGTTGACCGAGCTGCTCTTCGGCGCGGGGGCAAAGCGCGGGTGGTGCGCCTCGGTCTTGCGCATCTTGGGCGCCGGGTGAGCCATCGGCTTGGCTACCGGGCTGGCCTCGTGCCCGCCCCGGCTGTGGCCGCACCCCGAAACCAACGCCGTGGGGCTGAGCCACCTGACGGATTTTTCTGCTAACCGGGCGCTAGGTGGGCGCTAATCGAACGCTGAACTATCGGCCGGTTAGGCGGCCTGGTCGAAGCCGGCGAACAGTGAGATGGGGGAATGGACGGGGCGCAAGTCACGGTCGACCAGCCAGATGAAGGTGTGGGCTGTGCCGGAGCTGAGCTCGTGGACGGCATCGATAAGCTCTTTGTCGATGACGGCGCGGACCCAGGCCTCCGGGGTGGTGCTGTCGACGAAGTCGCCGCCGGCGTGGGTAAAGCGGAGGGAGACCACGTAGGCGGGCTCGCGCTCGGCGCCGTAGCCCTTCGCCCGGGCCTTGGCGCGGGGGCCGACGCGGTGGCGAGTGATGGCCACGTCGAGCCCGGGGCTGCCGGCCACGGGTGGCAGGGAGACCGAGGGCGGGCGCCAGTTGGCCAGCGGCCGCGCCAGCGAGCGCGGGTGGCGCGTGATGCTGGTCAGTGCCCGGGCTTCCTCCCAGGCGGTGAACTGGATTTCGGAGGCCAAGCGGCTAGGGGAGACGGTCGAGGTGGCGGTGGGCTGGGGGCGGTAGTTCGTGTTCTTCATGCCGGAAACGTTAGTGGCCCGGCGGGACACAGCCCGCGGAAAATAGAACGCGTGTGCGATTTAGTCTGGCGGATTTGGGGCCACCGGCTAAGCTAGGGATTTACCATGTCAGATACCGTGTCAGATTCCCCGCAGTCCAGCCCAGCCACCCCGGCCATTCCCCGGCAGATCTGGGTGCTGGTGGCCGCTGCCTTCATCATCGCGCTGGGCTATGGGCTGATCGCGCCGCTGTTGCCGCAGTTCGTGGTGAGCTTCGACGTCTCGATGGCCGCGGCGGGCCTGGTCGTGTCGATCTTTTCCGCCTCCCGGCTGCTCTTCGCCCCGGCTTCGGGCTACCTGATTAACCGGATTGGCTCCCGGCGGATCTATCTGACGGGCCTTTTAACCGTGGCGGTGATGACGGGCTTGGTCTCGCTGGCCCAGGCTTATTGGCACATCATCGCGCTGCGCTTTCTGGCCGGGATTGGTTCGACGATGTTCACGGTATCGGCCATGGGGCTCATTGTCAGCCTGTCGCCGGCGCAGATTCGCGGCCGGTGCTCGGCGTTGTACGGGACCGCGTTCCTGCTGGGCAATATTGCCGGGCCGCTGTTGGGCGCCGGGTTGGCGTTCCTGGGCTTCCGCTGGCCGTTTTTCATCTACGGCCTGGGCGTGGCGCTGGCAGCCGGGGTGGTCTGGTGGCTGATGCCGCGCTCGGCGGGAGGGGCCACCGCAAAGTCCAGCCTGCCGCCGATGAAGCTTTCGCAAGCCTGGCAGGACACCGCCTTTCGGGCCGCGCTGACCTCCAGCTTCGCCCATGGCTGGGTGAATATGGGGGTGCGCGTGTCGGTCATCCCGCTCTTCGCCGCCGCGGTTTTCGCCAACAGCTCCGCCGCCGCGGGCTACGCGCTGGCGGCGTTTGCCGCCGGCAACGCCGTGGTCCTGCAGTTCTCCGGCCGCTGGGCGGATACCTTTGGCCGCCGCCCGATGATCCTGGTTGGCCTGTGCGGTTCGGCCGTTTTCACCTGGCTGCTGGGGCACGCGGACTCGCTGTCCCTGCTGATTGGGTTCTCAGTGTTGACCGGCGCCGCGGCCGGGTTCATTAATCCCGCCCAGCAGGCCACGCTGGCCGACATCATCGGTTCTGAGCGCTCCGGTGGGCAGGTGCTCTCCACCTTCCAGATGGCCATGGATTTGGGCTCCATCTTCGGGCCCGTCGTGGTGGGCGCGCTGGCGGATATCTACGGCTTTAAGAGCGCCTTCGCGGTCAGTGGGGCGGTAGCGCTTATGGGCGTTGTCGCGTGGGCTTTCTCCCGCGAGCCGCTGCCTGCCACCCCGGCCAAGCTGCGGGTTATCCCGCGCCTGATTGGGGGACCGCGGCGGCCGCGGAGGCATCGTTAGCCTAGTCGCTACCGTGCGGGACGATGACGGCGCGGCCGGAGGCCTGGCCCGCCTGCAGCTTGCGGTAGACCTCGAGGCTCTCGCTGAGCGGGTAGGTGGTCTACATCGGCTCGAGGTAGCCGTCGCGGAAGATCTCGACCAGACCGTGCAGCTCGGGCAGGGTGTCCCAGTAGGTGGAAATCAGCTCGGTCTCACGCGGCGAGGTCAACCAGGCGAACTCGTAGGCCCAGCCCGCCCAGACCGATGACCAGGACGTACTGACCGCCCTGGTTGAGCGTCGGCAGGGCCTTCTTGATGGCGCGGTAGGGGGCAGGCCGGCGTCGGCGACCTTCAGCAGGACCTCCGTGGGTGCCGGGGTGGGGCGTTCGATGTCTTTGAGCTCGGGGAAGTGTGCGGGCCGATGGGGCGGATTGCCTTCATGGTGGTCATGTTATTCCCGAGTTTTCTACCGAAAGGTGCGGGTGTGCGTGGTGCGGATAGGGGGCGGGGCGCTGCCCAGTCTAGTAATTGGGAACCTACTCGACATTGAAAGTGTTCTAGGTTACATTTAGTGTTACTCGCGTCTGGCTGTCGCGCGGGCATCACAGACCTCACCCCGGTTGCCCAAAACCCGGGAGGGCCGTATGCCCGCTATTGGCGTGCGCGCTTCTCGTGGCTTTTCGGGCCCCGCCGAAACCCCGATCGACCAGGAGTAAGTAGTGACTACTCAATCCCAACCGCCCGCCGACGAGCGGGTCGAAGCCGCCCCCTTGTCGCGGGTGGACGGCAAGTGGCGCCTGTTCGTCTACAGCGCCATCGGCGCCTTCGTCTTTTTCTTCCCCGTCACCTACGACGGGAAGCAGTCCATCCCGCTGGATCACCTGGTGACCATCATCCAGCAGTATCTGCCCGGGGTCGTGCCGTGGATCATCCTGGCGCTGGCCGCCTACGGCACGTGGCGCTCCATTGCCAATAAGAACTGGGAGCAGGGCCCGCTCCAGGCGGTCTTCACGGTGCTTAACGTCGTGGGGCTGGTGGTCAGCTTCCTGATGGTAATCGACAAGCTACCGTGGGTCCTGGGCGAGGAGGATCTAGTCCCTTTCCTGTGGAATAAGATCGCGGTCCAGGTCGGGCTGATCGTTCCTATCGGCGGGGCGTTTTTGGCCCTGCTCATCGGCTACGGCCTGCTGGAATTCGTCGGGGTGCTCATGCAGCCCATCATGCGCCCGCTGTGGAAGACCCCGGGGCGCTCGGCTATCGATGCCGTCGCGTCCTTCGTCGGCTCTTATTCCTTGGGCATCCTCATTACCGACCGCGTCTACCAGGGCGGCGGCTACACCGCGCGCGAGGTCTCGATCGTGGCCACGGGTTTTTCGACGGTCTCGGCCGCCTTCATGGTCATCGTCGCCAAGTCGCTGGACATCATGAATATCTGGGGCATCTATTTCACCGTGACCCTGGTGGTGACGTTCTTGGTCACCGCGGTGACCGTGCGCATTCCGCCGCTGCGCACCATCCCGGACGAGTATTATCACTCCGCTGAGCCGGACCCGGAGCGCACCGTGCAGGGCAACCGCTTCCGCGAAGCCTGGCGCGAGGCCCTGCAGGCGCTGGCGACGGCGCCGTCGCTGCGCAAGGGCATCGGCGAAAACTTCCTGGACGGGCTGAAGCTGTCGGGGGCCATCGTGCCCTCCATCATGTCCGTCGGGCTCATCGGCCTGCTGCTGGCCCGGTTCACCCCGATCTTCGAGTGGATTGGCTACCTGTTCTACCCGTTCGCTTGGATCGTGCGGCTGCCGGAGCCGGTGCTGGCCGGCAAGGCCTCGGCGATGGGCGTGGCGGAGATGTTCCTGCCGGCCACTGCGGTGGCGGACTCGTCCAGCCTAGTGCTGAAGTTCGTGATCGGGGTGGTCTCGGTCTCGGCGATTATCTTCTTCTCGGCGCTGGTGCCCTGCATCCTGGCGACCAAGATCCCGATCAAGCTTTGGCACATGCTGGCCATCTGGTTCGAGCGGGTGGCCCTGACTATCGTGCTGGCCACCCCGTTCGCGTACGTGCTCTTCGAGGTCTTAGGGCTCGGGACTTAAAGCCTGGGGGCTTAAAGCCAAGGGGCTTTAAGCGTGGGCGGACGCGTGGGTGGCCACGATATCGGCGATGAGCCGGGCCGCCAGCTTGGCGGTCCGGTCGTCGACGTCGAAGTCGGGGTTGAGCTCGACGACGTCGACCAAGCGGAGCTTGCCGGTGGCCGCCACGGCGAGTGCCATCGCGCGGATTTTGGCGAAGTCCACGCCCAACGATGCCGGGGCGGACACGCCCGGCGCGGTGGCGGCCGGCAGGACGTCGAGGTCGATGGACAGGTGGACGGCCGGCTGGTTCTGCACAGACTTGGCGACCAAGCCGGCGGCCTGGGAGGGGCTGAGATGCATCAGGTCCTCGTCGAGGACGGTCTCCACACCGAGCTCGTCGGCGGTGTTGAACAGCACCGCGGTGTTGTTGGCCTCCGAGATGCCGAAGACGGAGTAGTCGAAGGCAGCCGGCTGGTCGGGGCAGGCGTTCTGGACGAACTCGGCGATCTGTTTGAACGGCGTGCCGGAGGTGGCCCGGTCGGCGGTGCGCAGGTCGAAGTGGGCGTCGAGGTTGACGATCTTCAGCGGCTGCTCGCCATTGCCGCGGAAGGCGCCGCAGTGGGTGGCAAACGCCGTTTCGTGCCCGCCGCCCAGCACCACGGCGAGGTTGCCGTTGCCGACGATGTCGCCGACGCGCCGGCTCAGCTCCGCCTGGGAGCCTTCCAGATCGTCGTTCTGGGTGGTTACGGTGCCGGCGTCGAAGCGGGGGAAGGAGTCGTGGACGGCCAGGCCGCCTAGGGCAGAGCGCAGCGTGGCCGGGCCGGCGGCGGCTCCCTGACGGCCGCCGTTGCGTAGTACGCCCTCGTCGGAGGCGTAGCCGATGAGCACGGCGGCATCGGTAGCAGAAGCGGCGCCGTCAGCCGGCAGGGGCTGGACGACGCTGTGCCAGCGGGCGTGTTCGGGGCCGGGGCCGTCGTCGCGGCCGGTCCATTCGGGGGCGGGGGCAAAGAGCGGTTGGTCGCTGATGGTGTTCATAGTCTTCCACTGTAGGAGCTTTGTACCGCGAGTTTGCGGGGAAATTTCCTACAATTGTCGCGTGAGAAAGATTCAGGTGCCCGCCGCCCACAATGCCCTGCGGATTCTGTCGCTGCTGTCTACCATCGACGTGCCGATTTCGGCCGCGCGTATCCGCAGTGAACTGGACCTGCCGCGGTCAAGCACCTACCACCTGCTCAACGAGCTGGTGGAGTCGGGCTTCGTGGTGCACCTGCCGGAGAATCAGACCTACGGGCTAGGGCTGGCGGCCTACGCGATGGCCTCGGCGTATACTACGCAGCAGCCCTTGGTGCGGATGAGCCACCGCTATGTCGAGCAGGTGGCGAACCTGGCGGGCGGGTCCGGGCACCTATCCCGGCTGGCGGGCTCGGAGGTGGTTTACCTGCACGAGGTCCGCAGCCCCGGGGCGGTCTCCCTGGTCACGGAGGTGGGTGTGCGCTTGCAGACGCTGCGCTCGGCCTCCGGCCGGGTCATGCTGGCCTACCTGCCGGAGGCCGAGGCGCGTGCCACCTTCGCCACCGCAGGGCAGGAGGGTAGCCTGCGGCAGTTCCGCGAGCGCCTGGCCCAGGTACGCGAGCGCGGGTGGGAGGAGGAGACGGAGGAGATCTCGCGCGGTCAGGCATCGTTGGCCGTGCCGGTGCTGGATCATTTGGCGCGCCCGGCCGCCAGCCTGGCGGTGACCTTCGGGGTGGGCTCGCTGAGCGATGCCACCCGCGCGGCCGTCCTCGACCACCTGCAGTCCTCTGCTCGTCAGATAGCGGCGCGGATGTACGGCTCCCGGTAGTGAGGGCAAAGGCCGCCGCCCACGGAGCGACCGGCCAAAGAGGGCACAACATTTTCAGCCAAACGTGTGGTAAATGACACAAATTGGGGTTAGTGTCTGGAAGTAGCGTTCCGCGGCGCACAAGGCTGGGGGACGGGCCAGGCTACGAGAAGGAGACAACTGACCATGGCTGAATTTAAGGCTGACAAGACCGCTTTCGCGGGCAGAGATAGCGGAGATATTAGGGAAGTGGAAGTAGGGATCGGCGGGCTGAGTATCGCCGAGGTCGTGGCGGTGGCCCGCCACGGCGCACGCGTGACGGTCGCCCCGGACGCGCGGGAAGTGGTGGCGGCCACCCGGCAGCGGGTCGAAGACCTGGCAGCTGCGGAGACGCCGGTCTACGGGATTTCCACCGGCTTTGGCGCGCTGGCCCGCCGGCATATCCCTGCCGAAAAGCGCGCCCAGCTGCAGCTGTCCCTGGTGCGCTCCCACGCGGCCGGCTCGGGGCCAGAGGTGGAAGAAGAGGTCATCCGCGCGCTGATGTTGCTGCGTCTGTCCACGCTGTGTACGGGGCGCACCGGCGTGCGCCCCGTCGTGGTGGACACTTACGCGGCGGCGCTGAACGCCGGGATCGTGCCGGTGGTCTACGAGTACGGCTCGCTGGGCTGCTCCGGCGATCTGGCCCCGCTGGCGCACTGCGCCCTAGCGCTGCTGGGCGAGGGGGAGGTCCGCGTGGAGGGCAAGCGGCAGCCGGCGGCCGAGGCCTTGAAGGGCGCCGGGATCCAGCCGCTGCAGCTGCGGGAGAAGGAGGGTCTGGCGCTGATCAACGGCACCGACGGGATGCTGGGACAGCTGTGCCTGGCTATCGCGGACCTGGAGGCGCTGGCCCGGCAGGCGGATATCGCGACCGCGCTGACGCTGGAGGGCCTGCAGGGCAGCCTCGACGTCTTTGCCGACGACTTGCAGCAGCTGCGCCCGCACCCCGGTCAGGCCGCCGCGGCGGCGAATGTCCGCGCGTTGACCGCCGCATCGGAGAACCTGTCCCAGGCCCACGACGAGTTCGCGCAGTCGCACGTCCAGGATGCCTACTCGGTGCGCTGCGCCCCGCAGGTGGCCGGTGGCTTCCGGGACACGCTAGAGCACGCCCGCCAGGCGGCCGTCAACGAGCTGGCCGCGGCGGTAGACAACCCGGTCGTGGCCCTGGACGGCCGGGTGGTCTCCAACGGCAATTTCCATGGCGCGCCCGTGGCTTATGTGCTCGACTTTCTGGCGATCGTGGTCGCGGATCTCGCCTCCATCTCGGAGCGGCGCACGGACCGCTTTTTGGACGTGGCACGCAACCGCGGCCTGCCCGCGTTCGTCGCGGACGATCCGGGCGTGGATTCCGGCCACATGATCGCGCAGTACACGCAGGCCGGCATCGTCAGCGAGCTGAAGCGCCTGGCGGCCCCGGCGTCGGCGGATTCCATCCCGTCGTCGGCCATGCAGGAAGACCACGTCTCCATGGGCTGGTCGGCGGCGCGCAAGCTGCGGCGCGGTATCGACGGTGCGCAGCGCGTGGTGGCGATTGAGATCCTGACTGCGGCGCGCGGCATCGACCTGCGGGGGACCACCCCCGGCGCCGGCGTGGCCGCGGTGGTGGCAGCGCTCCGGGAGCGGGTCCCGGGGGCGGGGCCGGACCGCTACCTGGCCCCGGAAATCGCCGCTGCGGTGCAGATGGTGCAGGACGGCACCTTCCTGCGGGCGGCCGAATCCGCGGTCGGCCAGCTGCAATAAACCAGCGTACACCAGCGCAATCCCGTATCTGAGACAGCTAGCTCCTCAGGTACGGGACTTTTTAGTATGACGCGGGTTACTTTTATTGCACGGCACGCGGTGGCGCACAATCCCACATGTGGTTGCTCCACCTCCGTGCATGTGCGCGGTGCCGCCCACCCACTTCAGGAGTAATCGGGGAGACAGCCCCGGGAGACCGGTCCCCAACGCCCCGGGGAAGGCGAGGCGGCATCGGCAAGCGCGTGCTGACCTGCCGCCGGAATGAAGAGGAAGGAATAGTAAATGTCGGAAGCCCGTGAAGTCCGCGCCCCGCGCGGGACCGAAATTAGCGCCAAGTCCTGGGCCACCGAGGCCCCGCTGCGCATGTTGATGAACAATCTGGACCCGGAGGTGGCCGAGCGCCCCGAGGACCTGGTAGTTTACGGCGGCACCGGCAAGGCCGCCCGCAGCTGGGAGGCCTTCGACGCCATCGTGGACACGCTGCGCGACCTCGAGGCGGACGAGACCCTCCTGGTGCAGTCCGGCAAGCCAGTCGGCGTTTTCAAGACCAACGAGTGGGCCCCGCGCGTGCTGATCGCCAACTCCAACCTGGTCGGCGACTGGGCTGACTGGGAGCACTTCCGCGAGCTGGAGGCCGAAGGCCTGATGATGTACGGCCAGATGACCGCCGGGTCCTGGATTTACATCGCCACCCAGGGCATCCTGCAGGGCACCTACGAGACCTTCGCGGCCGTGGCCCGTAAGCGCTTCGACGGCACGCTCGCCGGGACCCTTACCCTGACCGGTGGCTGCGGCGGCATGGGCGGCGCTCAGCCGTTGGCCGTGACCTTGAACGGCGGCGTGTGCCTCATCGTCGACGTCGACGAGACTCGCCTGAAGCGCCGCCAGTCCAAGCGCTACCTGGACGAGGTCGTCACCGACCTGGACGAGGCCCTCAAGCTGGCCCTGGCCGCCAAGGAAGAAAAGCGCGCCCTGTCCGTGGGCCTGGTGGGCAACGCCGCGGACGTCTTCCCGGAGATCCTGCGCCGCCAGCAGGCGGGCGAGCTGACCGTGGACGTGGTCACCGACCAGACCTCGGCGCACGATCCACTCAGCTACCTGCCGATCGAAATCACCGTCTCCGACTGGCACACCGAGGCCCAGTCTGACCCGACCACCTTCACTAAGAAGTCCCGCGAGTCCATGGCCCGCCAGGTCCAGGCCATGGTCGAATTCCAGGACGCTGGCGCCGAGGTCTTCGACTACGGCAACTCCATCCGCGACGAAGCCCGCCACGCCGGCTACACCCGCGCCTTCGAGTTCCCGGGCTTCGTCCCGGCCTATATCCGCCCGCTGTTCTGCGAGGGCCTGGGCCCGTTCCGCTGGGCTGCGCTGTCCGGCGACCCGGAAGACATCAAGGTCACCGACCAGGCGCTCAAGGAGCTCTTCCCTGACAACGAGCACCTGCACAACTGGCTGGACGCCGCCGAGGAATACGTCGAGTTCGAGGGCCTGCCGGCGCGCATCTGCTGGCTGGGCTACAACGAGCGCCACAAGGCCGGCCTGCGGTTCAACGAGCTGGTCGCCGAGGGCAAGATCTCCGCTCCGATCGTCATCGGCCGCGACCACCTCGACTCCGGCTCCGTGGCCTCGCCGTACCGCGAGACCGAGGCCATGCTGGACGGCACCGACGCGGTGGCCGACTGGCCGCTGCTCAACGCGATGACCGCGGTGTCGTCCGGGGCGACCTGGGTCTCCATCCATCACGGCGGCGGCGTCGGGATGGGCCGCTCCATCCACGCCGGGCAGGTCAGCGTGGCCGACGGCACCGAGCTGGCCGCCGCCAAGCTGCGCTCGGTGCTGACCAACGACCCGGGCATGGGCGTTATCCGCCACGTGGACGCGGGCTACACTCGGGCCCACGACGTCGCCGAAGAACGCGGCGTGCGCATCCCGATGGAGTTTAAGGCCCGCGACTAAAGCGACAAAGCACCGTTTGCCCCCTCGACCAAACCCGCTGCAGAAAGGCTGGACGAATGACCAAGGTATTTCGCAACATTTCCGAGCTCCGCACGGTGGCCGAAGCCGGCACCATCACTGATGCCGCGCTGGTGGCCGACGACGCCGGCACCATTGCTTGGGCCGGCCCCGCCGCCGAGCTGCCCGGGAAGTACGCAGACGCCGAGACCGTCGACTTGGGCGGGCGCGCCGTCCTGCCCGGCTGGGTGGACTCCCACACGCACATGGTCTTCGACGGCAACCGCGCCGAGGAATTCGAGACCCGGATGGCCGGCGGCGACTACGCGGCCGGCGGAATCGCGGTGACCATGGAGGCCACGCGCTCGGCCGGTGCGGAGCGGCTGAGCCAGCTGGTGCGCGAGCGCGTGTCCGCCGGGCACGCGGGCGGCACCACCACCTTTGAGACCAAGACCGGCTACGGCTTGGACGTGGACTCCGAGGTCGAGGCTGCCCGGGTGGCCAGCCAGTACGTGGACGAGGTGACCTTCCTCGGCGCGCACTTGGTGCCGCCGGGGCAGGAGGCTGAGGCCTACGTCGAGCAGGTCGTCGGGCCGATGCTGGACAAGGTCGCGCCCTATTGCGGCTGGATCGACGTCTTCTGCGAGCGCGGCGCGTTCAACGAGGAACAATCCCGCCGCGTCTTGGAGGCCGGCCGCGCCGCGGGGCTGGGGCTGCGCGTGCACGGCAACCAGCTGGGCGAGGGCCCGGGCGTGGCGCTGGCCGTCGAGCTCGGTGCCGCCTCCGTCGACCACGTTAACTACTTAAGCGACGCGGACATCGCGCGCCTGGCGGATTCGGAGACCGTGGCGACCATGCTGCCGGCCTGTGATCTGTCCACCAGGCAGCCGCTCGCGCCGGGCCGCACGCTCATCGATGCCGGCGTGACCGTCGCGATCGCCTCCAACCTGAACCCGGGCACGAGCTATACCTCCTCGATGAATTTCTGCGTGACCACGGCGGTGCTCCAGCAGCACCTGAGCCTGGACGAGGCCATCGCCGCGGCCACCCTGGGCGGGGCGAAGGCGCTGCGCCGCCACGCCGTCGACGGCGGCAAGGACGCAGCCGGGCGCCCGGCCAAGGGCCAGCTGGTGGTCGGCGCGGCCGCAGACCTTCACGTGTTGAACGCGGAAAACGCCATTAACTTGGCGTACCGCCCGGGCATGCCGGCCACGTGGCGCACCTACGTAGCCGGGGAATTGGTCGCCGAGAACAGCTAGCCGGCCGGGCCCCAACGCGCCGGGGCTAGTCCCAATGGTGTTTGCCCGCCCATTAGCGTAATGTTGGGCGGGCAATGAGCATTACCGATAACGCCACCGGCGGCGTCAACGAGCCGGAAGAATTTTCTCAACAGTCGGAATCTCAGGACAACGCGCAAGGTGTGGCAGCAGAAGCTGCGGAGAACACCGGGGCTGCGCAAGCTTCTGAGGGCGCCGGCGCCGAATCCCAGGATTCGGCCAATGACAACTCCCAGGGGTTTGACGGCCTAAGCCTGCCAAGCGAAGTGCTTGACGCCGTGGCCAGCGTTGGTTTCACCACCCCTTCTCCCATCCAAGCGGAAACTATCCCGATCCTGATGGAAGGCCGCGACGTGGTCGGCCTCGCCCAGACCGGTACCGGCAAGACGGCGGCCTTCGCGCTGCCGATCTTGGCCCGCATCGACGAGCAGGCCCGCCATCCGCAGGCCCTCGTGCTGGCTCCGACACGCGAGCTGGCCCTGCAGGTCGCGGACTCCTTCCAGTCCTTCGCCGATTACCTGGGCAACATCGAGGTCCTACCGATCTACGGCGGCCAGGCCTACGGCATCCAGCTGTCCGGCCTGCGCCGCGGCGCCCAGATCATCGTCGGCACCCCGGGCCGCGTCATTGACCACCTGGAGAAGGGCTCGCTGGACCTGTCCCAGCTGCGCTTCCTGGTCCTCGACGAGGCCGATGAGATGCTGAACATGGGCTTCCAGGAGGACGTCGAGCGCATCCTGGAAGACACCCCGGACAACAAGCAGGTCGCGCTGTTCTCGGCCACCATGCCGAACAGCATCCGCCGCCTGTCCAAGCAGTACCTGGACAGCCCGGCCGAGGTGACCGTCAAGTCCGAGCGCCGCACCAACGACAACATCACGCAGCGCTTCCTGCTGACCCCGCACCGCGCGAAGATGGACGCGTTCACCCGGATCCTCGAGGTCACGGACTACGACGCCATCATCGTCTTCTGCCGGACCAAGCACGAGACCGAAGAGGTCGCCGAAAAGCTGTCCGATGCCGGCTATTCCGCCGCCGCCATCAACGGCGACATCGCGCAGAACCAGCGCGAGCGCACCGTGGATCAGCTCAAGGACGGCCGCCTGGACATCCTGGTGGCTACCGACGTGGCCGCCCGCGGCCTGGACGTCGAGCGCATCACCCACGTGGTCAACTACGACATCCCGAACGACACGGAGTCCTACGTCCACCGCATCGGCCGCACGGGGCGTGCCGGCCGCACCGGCGAGGCCATCCTGTTCGTCACCCCGCGCGAGCGGCGTATGCTGCGCTCCATCGAGCGCGTGACCAACGCGCGGCTGGAGGAGATGGAGCTGCCCACCGTCGACGAGGTCAACGTCAAGCGCAAGGAGAAGTTCGCGCAGTCCATCACGGAGACCTTGGGCGACAAGCAGATGGAGCTCTTCCGCGGCCTGGTTCGCAAATACTCCGAGGCCAACAACGTCGGCATGGACGACATCGCGGCCTCCCTGGCGGTACAGTTGCAGGCCGGCTCTGAGTTCCTGATGAAGGAACAGCCGGTCAGCAAGAAGGACAAGCGCGACAAGGAGCGCTTCCGCCGGGACGATCGCGGCGACCGCGGCGACCGCGGCGACAAGCGCGGCGGCCGCTTTAGGGACCGCGAACGAGACCGCGGCCCGAAGCGCCCGGACGGCGACTTCGAGACCTACCGCCTGGACGTGGGCAAGCGCCAGAACGTCCGCCCGGGTGCCATCGTGGGGGCCATCGCCAACGAGGGCGGCCTGTCCTCCAAGGACTTTGGCCGGATCACCATTGCGGTTGGCCACACCTTGGTCGACCTGCCGAAGAACCTGGACCCGGCCGTGCTGGACCGGTTGAAGGACACCCGGATCTCCGGGCAGCTCATCAACATCCAGAAGGACACCGGGCGCCCGCCGCGCCGCGGATTCCACCGCGACAACCGCGATCGCCGCGGGGGCCGCCGCGGCGACAAGGGCGGCCGCGGCCGCTGGCGCGACTAGCACGCTAACAGGAGAGCTCCACAGCCAGCCAGGGAACCACAGGAAGCCCGGCGCAGTCTATAAAGGCATGCGCCAACGTTTCCTGTGGTTCCTTTGTCTGTGCACTCTGGTTTACCTCTTCGCGCAAGTCGCCCCGTTTGTTAAGCCCGCGGCGCCCGACGGGCTGCCCGAGCTTAGCGCTAGCCTGGCACGGGTGGAGGCGATCGAACAGCGCCAGCGCGTGCTGGGCTACGAGCGCGAGGCCTTCGGTTCCGGGTGGGCTGCGGCCCCGCGGTCGGCGTGCACCACCCGGGAGGTCGCCATCCTGGAGCAGACCTCGCAGCTGCGCCGCAGCGGCGCCTGTGACATCAGCCGGGGCAGTCTCCACGATCCTTATGCCGACACCGAGGTGCCCCTGCGCCGCGGGGATATCCCGGTGGAGGTCGACCACGTCTTCCCGCTGTCTGCCGCGTGGGACCTGGGCGCGCACACCTGGTCGGCGCAGCGGCGGCAGGACTTTGCCAACGATCCGCTCAACCTGGTGGTGACCCGGGACGAGGCTAATCGCGACAAGTCCGACGATCTGCCGGCCCGGTGGCTGCCCCCGGCGGCGGGGCAGCGTTGCTGGTACGTGCGCCGGCTGGCGGCTGTCGCCGCGGAATACGGCCTGCCCCTGCCGCGGCGGGACCTTCAGGTCATGCGGGCGCAGTGCCGGTTGACCATTTGATCCGGTTTAACGATAGGGTTAACTGCGGAAGCCGTGTCCCACGCACGGCAGTTTTCCTATGAGCGGCGCTTTCCCTTAGCCGTCGCAAAACCCGTGAGAAAGGTTCTGGAGCAACTTTTATGACTTCTTTGTTCATCGCCGCGCATGTGATCGCCGCGATCTTGCTGTTGGGCCCAGTTACCGTGGCGACGTCGCAGTTCGGCCCGCAGATGCTGAATGCCGCCGAGGGCGACGACAAGGCCCTCGGTGCCACCCGCACCCTGCACAACATCACCAATTCCTACGGCTATATCTCCGCGATCGTGCCGATTTTGGGTATCGCCGTCTTCCTGATGGATATGTCCACCTACGGCACTCAGGGCCAGTTCCACGCGTCCATTGTGCTGGCGATTATCGCCTGGGCGCTACTGTTTTTCCTGATCATCCCGCGCCAGAAGAAGGCTATGGCCGCCCTGGCCGGTGAGGGCACCACCGATTTCGCCAAGGATAAGAAGCAGATGGCCATGTTCAGCGGCATCTTCAACCTGTTGTGGGTTGTCATTGCCATCCTGATGTTCCTCTAAGTTTTAAAGGGGACGTCGGCAAGCAAAAATCCCGCTTTCCTGACCGCGCACGAACGCGGCGGGGAAAGCGGGATTTTCTTTTGTTTGGGAAGGCACCGAGCGGGCTAGCCGGAACTAGTCCTTGACCTGCTGGGCGGCATCCTCGAAGGCGACGTTCTCGTTCTTGGAGACGATCTTGGCGAGGTTTTCTGCCTGGTCGAACTCATCCTGGACTTCCTTCGGCGGCTGCTTGGTCGCCAGGGAGACCACGACGGTCACGATGAGCGAGAGGGCGAAGCCCGGGACGATCTCGTAGAGCGTCTCGGTCAGCGCCGGAATGTTGCCCCAGATGATGGTGGTCAGCGCGCCGACGACCATGCCGGCGATGGCGCCGGTGGCGTTCAGACGCCTCCAGTACAGGGACAAAAGCACCAGAGGACCGAAGGCGGTGCCGAAGCCGGCCCAGGCGAAACCGACCAGACCCAGGATGGAATCCGACGGGTTGATGGCCAGCAGGGCGGCAACCACCGCGACGGCGACGACGGCGGTCCGCGAGAGGTTGATCAGCAGGCCCTGGGAGGGCGACTTCTTGGAGAAGATCTTCCACAGGTCCTCGATGAGCGAGGTGGAGACCACCAGCAGCTGGGAGGACATGGTGGACATGATGGCGGCCAGCACCGCGGTCAGTACCAAGCCGGCCGGCAGCGGGTGGAACATGACCTGGGCCATGTCCAGGAAGACGGTCTCAAAGTTCTCCTGGTCGGTGATGGAGTAGTCGTTCTGGGTGAAAAAGACCGTGGCGGACAGGGCCACGAAAATGGCGCCGAGGACGGACAGAGCCATCCAGGTCACGCCGTAGAACCGGCCCTGGCGGGCATCGGAGGGCTTGCGCAACGCCATGAAGCGAACGATGATGTGCGGCTGGCCGAAGTAGCCTAGGCCCCAGGCGACGTTGCCGATGATGACGCCTGCGGTCACGCCGGAGACCAGGGAAAAGTAGTTCGGGTTCTCCAGCACGCCGTTGGTGGCGTACGGGTTCTCCGCCGCGAAGGAGAAGATATCGGACGGGTTGTCCAGGGAGATGATCGCCATGACGGGCACGATGATGAGCGAGCAGAACATCAAAAGGCCCTGGACGACGTCGGTGTAGGACACTGCGAGGAAGCCGCCGATGAAGGTGTAGGCGACGGTGACCGCGGCGATAATCAGCATGCCGGTCAGGTAGTCGCCGCCGAAGGTGGACTCGAAGTAGCGGCCGCCGGAGACCATGCCGGAGGAGACGTAGAAAGTGAAGAAGAAGATGATGATCAGCGCGGCGATAACGCGCAGCAGGCGGGACTTGTCGCGCAGGCGGTTTTCGAAGAAGGACGGGACCGTGATGGAGTTTCCGGCCACCTCCGAATAGGCACGCAGACGCGGGGCGACCCACTTCCAGTTAGCCCAGGCGCCACAGGTCAGGCCGATGGCCATCCAGACCTCGGACATACCGGTGAGGAAGAGGGCGCCGGGCAGGCCCATGAGCAGCCAGCCGGACATGTCGGAGGCGCCCGCGGACAGGGCCGCTACGAAGGGGTGTAGCCCGCGCCCGCCCAGAACGTAATCGTCGTATTGATCGGTTTGCTTGTAGCTCCAGTAACCGATGGCGAGCATCGCGAAGATATAAATGATGATCGCGATGACATACCAGGTTGAGGTATCCACGAAGGCTCCTTGCAGTACTTGATGTGTAAAACAGTGCGCCACCCGGGTGCGATAAAGCTCAAGCGGCCCAGGGCGGGAAAGAACGGTTGCCTACAGAGTCTTTTTCCCAGGTGGTGCCGTGGGAGTATGACCTGCGGAACATAACAAGGGTAACGAGAGTCACAGAACTGCCCAAGCTATGAAACTCCCCCTCACAGGTGCGCGGAAGGGTTTTATGAAGCAATGAGGAGGTTCACCACCGTTTATAACGAGACGGTAACAATCGCAGGTGGTGCGCGTCCCACCGTCGTTTGCGCGGTAAACGCCCCCTTTCCTCCCCTCAAAGGAGGGTAGGCATCTGTGCTGGCCAGTGGCCTAAGTGGGCATCTGAGTGGGGGCGGCAGGCCAACGCCCCCAAACAGTGTGGCTGGCGGAAAAGGCCGCGTGTCGGCCATCGGTGTTAGACTATTCGGCATGTCTGGATACCTTCTGCACGGCCTGTGGCTGCCTGTGTCTGGGTTTAGCCTGTGGGTCGAACAGGTGGAGGGGCACAAGATCGTTACGCCCGCCTCCGTGCCGGAAGGGACCTTTCCAGAAGCCGTCGAGAGCCTGCTTTCCAAGAAGTCTTTCCGCAACCGCGCCCGGGTCTCGCTGCGCACGCCGAAGGGTAAGGACGTCTCGCTCATGGCGCCGATGGCCATGTTCGGGCCGCAGGACGCCATCGTGGCGCTGTCCCAGTTATCCTTCTTGGACGAGCGGACACCGGCGGCGACCGCCGAACAACGCGCCTCTATCGCCCCAGATCTCTATTGGCTCATCCGGGCCTACCGCGGGCTGGCCAAGTTCGTACGCGCGGGACGCGTGACCATCCGCCTGTCCTACCAGGCGGGCGAGTGGTTCCCCATGTGGCAGCTGGCCGCCGGGCTGGGGGAGCGCGGCTGGCTGGCGGAGATGGTCGCCGCGGCCCCGGGGATTTTGACCATCAATAACCGGTCCCTGTCGGACGACCTCATCGATGAGCTCACCCACTGGATCGCCTTCATGGAGCTCAAAGACCTGCTGCACACGCCGCGCCCGTACGCCTGGCACGATTTCGCGCAGGCCATGCTGACCACCTCGCCCATTAAGCGCGGCCGGGCGCAGCTGCTGCGGGGCTTGAATGAGTGGAAGGACTCGATCGCCTCGGTCGACCTGCAGCTGGTCATCATCGTCGAGGAACCCGGCGAAGAAGAGACCTTACTGGAGCCTTCCCAGGCGGTTTGGCCAATGCGCCTGCGGGTCCGCTCCGGCACGGACTCGCCGCAGCCCATCCGCGTCGATCAGCTCGACGCCCGCTCGGTGGAGAAGCTGCGCGACTCGCAGCGCCGGGCCATCGGCATTGCCCCCGCGCTCAACCCCAGCTCCTCGCAGCCCGCACCCCGCTGGTACGACAACGCCGGGGACTGGGACGTCTACCTGAGCACGGACGCGCTGGTGCAGTTCATCGGCAGCGACGTCTCCGCACTCAAGGCCGCCGGCTTCACGGTGATGCTGCCCAAGGCCTGGGCGCAGGCGGAAACCAAGGCCCAGCTGGAAACCCGCGAGGTCACGGACCCCGCGGTTGCGGCCACCAAGTCGCAGGTGGGCCTGGAGAAGCTGGTCGAATACGACTGGCACATCTCCGTCGGCGACGTGCAGCTGAGCGAACAAGAAATGGAGGAGCTGGTCAACTCCAAGTCGGGGCTTATCCGTCTACGCGGCGAGTGGGTCATGGCGGACACGCAGGCGCTCAGCCGCATTACCGACTACATGGACAAGCTCAACCAAACGGCCTACAAGCGCCGGAAGAAACAGCTGGAGGCGGCCGCCAAGGAGGCCGAGCGCGCCCGCCTGCTGGAAACGCCGGGCTGGGAGCAGCTGGTCGCGGACGTAGAGCGCCAGCTCGCCGAGTTCAACCAAGCGGACAAGGACACGGACGAATTCGGCGAGGTCACCCTCGCCGAGCTGCGCCAGCTAGCCCTGGAATCCATGGCCAACGAGCCGATCGAATTCACCGGCTCGAAGTGGTTCAACGGCCTGTTGGGAGGCATGGACACCATCGCCCCGCAGCGCGTCGCGGTGCCGGACGCCGTGCATGCGGAGCTGCGCGAATACCAGCGCCGCGGCGTCGACTGGCTGTACTGGATGTCGCAGAACAATATCGGCGCCGTGCTGGCCGATGACATGGGCCTGGGCAAGACCCTCCAGTTGCTGACCCTGCTGGCGGTCGAAAAGGAAAAGGCCCGCACGGACGGCAAGGAGCTCGGCCCCACCCTGGTGGTCGCGCCGACGTCCGTCGTGGGCAACTGGGCGCGCGAGGCCGCGCGTTTCGTCCCGGATTTCACCGTCCTGGTCCAGCACGGATCCGGCCGCCTGAAGGATAAGGAGCTGCTGACCGCGGCTGCCGATGCCGACCTGGTCATCACCTCCTACGGCACCCTTGGCCGCGACTTCAAGCAGCTCGGCCTGGTCGAGTGGGACCGCGTGGTCCTCGACGAGGCGCAGGCGATTAAAAACTCCGCGACCCGCAGCTCCCGGGCAGTGCGCTCCCTGCCGTCGCGCCACCGCATTGCGCTGACCGGCACGCCGGTGGAAAACCGCCTGTCGGAGATGCGCTCCATCCTCGACTTCTGCAACCCCGGCATCCTGGGCTCGACCAGCTTTTTCCGGAACCACTTCGCTAAAGCCATCGAGCGGGAGCAGGACCCCACCATGACCGAGCGCCTGCGCCTGCTCACCGCGCCGTTTATCATGCGCCGGCTGAAGACGGACCCGAAGATCATCGACGACCTGCCGGAGAAGTCCGAGCAGATCCTCACTGTGTCCATGACCACCGAGCAGGCCTCCCTCTACAAGGCCTTCGTGGACGACGTCCAGGTCCAGCTCGAACAGCGCCAGGGTATGGCCCGCCGCGGGCTGGTGCTGTCCTCGCTGACCCGCATCAAGCAGATCTGCAACCATCCGGCCCACTTCCTAGGCGACGGCTCGCCGGTGACCATCAAGGGCAAGCACCGCTCCGGGAAGGTCGCCGAGCTCATGCGGATTGTCGACGAATCAATCCAGGCCGGCGAGCGCCTGCTGGTCTTCACCCAGTACCGCGCCTTCGGCGATATCTTGAAGCCCTACCTGAGCGAGCAGCTGGGGCGGGAAATCCCGTTCCTGCACGGCGGGGTCATCAAGAACAAACGCGATCAGATGGTCGAGGACTTCCAGGACCCGGATGGCCCGCCGGCGATGATCCTGTCGCTCAAGGCGGGCGGCACGGGCCTGAACTTGACCGCCGCCAGCGTGGTGGTGCACATGGACCGCTGGTGGAACCCCGCGGTGGAAAACCAGGCCACCGACCGCGCCTTCCGCATCGGCCAGCGCAAAAACGTCCAAGTCTACAAGATGATCACCGCCGGCACCTTGGAGGAGAGCATCCAGGATATCCTGGATGGCAAGACCACCCTGGCCGGCTCCGTGGTCGGCGAGGGCGAAGGCTGGCTCACCGAGCTGGATCCGGAGCAGCTGGCTTCCCTGATGAGCTACCGGGGCAGAGAGTAGGAGGACGAGGACATGAGCGTGTCTAAAGACAACGTCATCTACGCCAACTTCGGCACCCGCAAGCGCGTGACCACGGCAGAGGAGACCAACAAGGTAACCCGCAGCGGGGCTACCGGGCCTGTGCTCTCCCCGGCCGCCCAGCGCGTCTGGTCCGTCATCAGCAAGGCCACCGACGACGGCCGGCTCACCCGCGGGCGCCAGTACGCGCGCGCCGGGCACGTGGTGGGCCTCGACGTGCGCAACGGCGCCATCCACGGCCGCGTCGCCGGCTCCCAAAACGAGCCCTTCACGGTCCTGATGCAGCTGCCGTACCGCTCCAACGACGACCTAGCGCGCATCAACGAGCTGCTGGCGCGCACCCCGAACGCCCTGCGCAACGCCCACGAGGGCCACTTAAGCGAAGAGGTCCTCGACCTGCTCTTCGCCCCCACGGCCGACGACCTGCGGCTGAGCTGCTCCTGCCCGGATTCCACCCCGGTCTGCAAGCACGTGGTGGCCGTGGCAGATCGCCTGGCCAGCCGTATCGACGCCGACGCGTCGGTGGTCTTTGCCTTCCGCGGCCTGAATTTCCTGACCCTGGAGCAAGCGGTCTTGGAGGAGTCGCAGGCCGCGTCCCAGGATGCCTTGGCTAACGATGCCGGCTTGACCAACGACGAGCGCAACGACCTGTTCTGGAAGGGGCGACAGCTGCCGGACCTGCCGCGGCCCAAGGTCGCACCGGCACTGGAGGATTCCGACCCGGATCTACTGCGCAAGGCCATGCGGGCGGTCTCGCACACCAACGTGGATTTGCTGCGCTCGATCTCCGATATCGAGGACATGTACCACCACCTGACCACCCGCTAGCTTCTTTAAACGGGTGTTCGATAGTAGCTTCGGGCGTGTGTCCGGTGGCTGTGTTAGACATGGGGTATGACTTCAACGACGTTCATCCACACCTCCGATCTGCAGATCGGGATGGAGCGTGGCTTCTTAGGCAGCGACGGCCAGGCGCGTTTCAACGCGGCCCGGCTGGCCAGCATTGACAAATTGGGCGAGCTCGCCGCTGAGGTAGGCGCGGACTTCATCGTGGTGGCCGGTGACGTCTTCGAACACAACTCGCTCTCGCCCCAGACCACCGGGCGCGCCCGGGAGGCGCTTGCCCACCTGAATGTTCCGGTCTACCTGCTGCCCGGCAACCACGACCCGCTGGTGGCGGACTCCATCTTCTTCCGCACCCAGGCTGAGGGGATCCACGTCATTGGGGACTCGGAGCCCACCCCAGTCGCGGACGGCGTCGAGCTGGTCGGCGCCCCGTACCTGTCGAAGCGCTCCAACCATGACCTGGTGGCGGCCGCCCTCGAGCCGCTGGAGCCCATCGAGACGATCCGCGTGGCCGTCGGCCACGGGCAGGTCGAATCCCGCACGTCAGAAGATGACGCAGAGCTGATCGACTTAAGCCTAGTCGAGGACAAGATCCACGCCGGGGCCATCGACTATCTCGCGCTGGGGGACACCCACTCGGCCATGCCGCTGGGCAGCACCGGGGCGGTGTGGTTTTCCGGGGCGCCGGAGACTACCGCTTTCCACGAGGTGGACAACGACGCCGGCGAGAACAACTCCGGCAAGGCCTTGGCCGTGACCATCGAGAAGACTGCTGCGGGCAATGCCTCGGTGACGGTGGAGCAGCACCAGCTGGGCGAGTGGCGCTTTGAGGCCCTCAGTGCCGAGCTGACCACCAGCCAGGACGTGGACCACTTCATCGAGAAATTGAAGGCCTACCCGCACAAGGACCGCACCGTCATCAAGTACGGCCTGCAGGGGACCCTGGGCATCCACGACACCCAGCGCCTGCAGCACCAGTTGGAGGCCCTAGAGCCGGTCTTCGCCGATTTGCGCGAACGCGGCCGGACCATGGACCTGCACCTCGCCCCGTCGGAGGACGAGCTCGCGGACCTGGACTTGAGCGGCTATGCGGCCGGGGCGCTGGAAGAAATCATTGCGGACATGGACGCGGACCCGGTGGCCCGGGACGCGGCGAATTTGTTGTTCCGGCTTTCCTCGCCGGGCGCGCGGAAAGGGGCTAAGTAATGCGGATTCATTCTCTCGAGCTGCGCAATGTGCGCGCCATTGAACACCTCAAGCTGGAAGACCTGCCCGACCACGGCGTGGTGGTCATCCACGGCGACAATGAGGCCGGCAAATCTACCCTGGTCGAGGCCATCGACGTGGTCCTTAAACTGGCGCACAGCTCCGAGGCAATGAAGACGGTGGGCGTCCTGCGCCCGGTGGGCAAGGACGTCTCGCCCGCAATCACCTTGGAGGCGACCGTGGGGCCGTACCGCTTCCGGATCTTCAAGCGGTGGTTTAGCAAGAAGGCCGCGGAGCTGACCGTCTTCGCGCCGCGCCCGGAAAACCACACCGGCCGCGCCGCCGATAAGCGCCTCGAAGAGATTCTGGACGAGCACCTAGACCAGGATCTCGTGAAAGCCCTGTTCCTCAAGCAGGACGATCTCGGCGCGGCGGTCGAGGCCGTCGGCATCCCCTCGCTGCGCAACGCCCTGGAGCAAAGCTCCGGCAGCCAGGTCCTTGGGGAGGGGCAGGATTCCGGCCTCATGGACAAGGTTGAGGAGGAATACCAGCGGTATTTCAACAAAAAAAAGGCGACCCGACCGGCGAGTACAAGCGCGCGGCCACCGAGCTATCGGCCGCCCAGGACGCGGCCGAGCAGGCGGGCAAGGAGCTCGCGGAGCTGGAAGGCTACGTCCGTGACTACGAGCGGGCGGTCGACCAGCGCGAGCAGGCCGCCCAAGAACAGGACCCGGCCCGTGCGGAGCTGGAGCAACGCACCGCGGAGCTGAACGCGGCTCACCAGGCCCAGGACGCCTTCGCGGCCCGGGAACAGGACTTCAACCAGGCCCAGGAGGCCGAGGAGCGAGCCCAGGAGGATCTGCGCGGCCGCCAGGAGCTGATCGAGGAGATTGAGAGCAACCACAAGCAGCTCGCCGCGGCGCAGGAAGAACTCGCCCCGGTGGCCGAGCAGGCCGCGGCTGCCGACGAACGCCTCAAGACCGCCCGGGAGCAGTCGGCGAAGTATGCCAAGGCGCTGGCCGAGGCGCGTCAGCAGCGCAAGGACGCCGCTGCCGAGCACAAACAGGTGGTAGACAGCGAGCGGCTGGCCCAGCTGGGCAAGCAGTTGGGCCGAATCGATGGGGTTGCTGAGCAGCTGGACGCGCTGCGCCAAGACATCGCCGCGCGCGGCCACGCCGTGACAGAGGCGGAACTGGCTGACGTGGAGCAGTTGTCCCAGGACGTCCAGCTGCACCGGCGCTTGCAGGAGGCCGCGCAGGCGAAGCTGTTTTTCCGCTCCGAGTCCGGCGCGGACACGGAGATTACCGTCGACGGTCAGTCGCAGACCGTGGCGGCCGGGGCCCAGGAGCTCGAGGTTCCCGTCGAGGACGGCACGGAGCTGGTCATCGGCGCCCTGCGGGCCCGGTTTGTCGCCGGGCAGCAGGGGAATGCCGCGCGTTCAGCGCGGGAGGAATACGAGCACGCGCAGCGCCGGCTTGCGAACCTACTGGAGGCGCTAGGCTGCGACAGCGTGGAGGCGGCCCGCGCGCTGCGCGAGCACCAGGCCGAGCAAGACCGTGCGGCCGAGCGGCTGCGTCACGAGATGGACACGCTGGCCGCCGGCGAAGACGTGGAGCAGCTGCGAGCCGAGCACCGCGCGCTGAGCGAAGCCCTGACGGACGTGGACACCGCGGACCTGGTGGATGCCGCCACCGCCGCGGCCGCGCTGGCTGCCGCCGAGGAAGCGGAGGAGAAGGCCCAGAAGGCGCAAGAGGACGCCGCCGCGGCGGTAGCGCGCGAGGAAGAGCTTAACCTCTCGGAGACGCTCATGCGCCACCAGGTCACGGTGGAAAGCCTGCGCGACGCCGTCGCCCGAGCCGAGCAGTCCCTGGCCCGGGCACGCGAGCGCCGCAGCGACGACGAGCTGGACCAGGCGCTTGCCGTGGTCTCCGAACGGCTGACGGCGGCCCACGACGCGCGGGAGCAGGCGCGGGCGGCCTTGGACGCGGCGGACCCGGAACGCGCGGAGCAGCTGCACGCGGGCGCGCAGGCGCACCTGAAGTCGCTGGAGGACGCCTGGTCGCAAGCCGACCGGACCATCGCCACGCTCACCGGATATATCGAGCGGGACCAAGGTAGTGCCGAGCGCGCGGAGAAGGCCCAAGCCGAGGTCGAGAACGCCCGCGACCGTTACGACTCCCTGGACCGGCGCGCGCAGGCTGTGAAGTACCTGCGCGCGGTGCTGCTGCGCCACCGCGAAGAGGCCCGCCGCAAGTACTCGGCGCCGTTCGCCGACCGCCTGGGCCGGCTAGCCCGCCGGGTCTACGGCGGCGAAGTCGAATTCCAGCTGAACGAAAACCTCGAGGTTACCCAGCGCACCCAGGACGACGTCACCGTCAACCTGAACGAACTGTCCGGCGGCGCCCGGGAGCAGCTAGCTATCCTGACCCGGTTTGCCATCGCGGAGCTGGTGGAGGAGTCCGCCGGCGGTGGGGAAGAGGGCGGTGCTAGGCCGGTGCCGGTGGTCATCGACGACGCGCTGGGCTCGACCGACTCCGAGCGCATCCGGCTAATGTCCACGCTGTTTAGCGAGGTAGGCAAGCGCTCCCAGGTCATCGTGCTGACCTGCATGCCGCAGCGCTACTCGCGCGTGCCAGGAAGGGTGGCCCTGGACATCGAAGATCTCAAGCGGGCGGACTAGGTCAATGACGCAGCCCGGGCAGGACCAGTCGGAGGCAGCTTCGCGGCAGACTGTCTTCTCCGGCTGGCTAAGCCCGGAGCAGGAGCGCCTGTGGGAGCTTTTAAACTCCGCGGCCCAGCAGGTTGAGGCGAAGCTTGACCAGGCGCTGGAATCCTGCGGCACGCTCACCCAGACTGAGTTCCACCTTTTGGCGGCGCTGTCCCAAGCGCCCGGGTACACGCTGCGCCTGAAGGATCTGAGCGAGGTCCTCGGCTGGGCACACGCTCGGGTCTCGCGCCAGATTAGCCGGATGTCGCGGCGCGGCCTGGTCAGCAAGTCGACCGATGGGAGCGACCGGCGGGCGGTGCGGGCCCGGATGACGGAGGCCGGAAAGGAGGAGCTGGGGCGCGCCGTGCCGGCCTATACCGCGCAGCTGCAGCGCACGGTTTTCGACGAGCTCACGCCCCGGGAGGCCGGCCTTGTGGGGCGGGTGGCGGCGGAGGTGGCCGGAGAAGGCCCCGGGGAAGCCGCGGTAGCGAGCTGTTAACTAGCACGTGGGATAGGGTACGTTGAGTCTATGAATAAGCAAACGCGTTGGCTTGACGATGACGAGCAGGACCTCTGGCGAATGCTCCTCGACTCCATGCGGAAGATCGACCGCGGCATGGAGGATTCCCTGCTCTACGGCAGCGACCTCTCCCTCGCGGATTTCTCCATCCTGGTTCCGCTCTCCGAGGCCGACGGCCAGGCGCTGCGGCTGCGCGACCTGTGCAAGAACCTGGGTTGGGACCGCTCCCGCGCCTCCCACCAGGTCAACCGGATGCTGAAGCGCGGCCTGGTCACCAAGGGCAAGTGCGCTGGCGATGCCCGCGGAGTGCTCATCGAGCTCACCAACGAGGGGCGCCGCCGCCTGGAGCGCGCCGCTCCGGCCCACGTGGAATCCGTCCGCCGCCTGGTCTTTGATCATTTATCGGACGCGGACCGCGCGGGGCTGCGGCGTTTTTGCGAGGGCGTGCTCGCCGTGGACAACATCCCCGGCCAACCCGGCTTCGTCCCCGATGCCCGCCTGGGCGAGAAGGTAGAGTAAGGGCCATGATGGGCCAAGAGTTGTTCGAGCAACCGCACAAGCAATACGAGCAGTACCACCTCACCGCCTTTCCGGAAGAATCCGCCGCCCTGGGCGATCCGGAACACTTCCCGGACGGGGAGCCGACCGCCGAGCAGGCTGAGATCATGGAAAAGCTGCTTGAGGCGCACCCCGATAAGGCCCTGACCTTCGACGCGGCGACGGGCCTGTGGATCGCCGGCGCGGAGGCAGACGTCGAGGCGCTGTTTAACGCGCGGGAGGAATTCGTCGCTGCCCTTGAGGAAGGCATCGACCCCGAAGCCTAGCCTATAGGGGTGTAGCTGCCAGCAGGGCGGAGTCGAAACTAGTACGTAGATACTGCTAAGATAGCGGTTGAATCGGGCCGGTCACGGCCAGTGGAGTCGAAAGGAAGCAAAGTAATGACTTCTCGTTTGGAGCAGGAAAAGAGCGAGGCAGAAGCTCGCGACCGCGGTGACGGCGTCGGCAAGGTCATCCTGGAATGGATCCCGATGGGCATCATCATGGTCGTCGTGATGGGACTGCTGATGACTGGGATGCTCGCCCTGGAGCCGGGCCCCATGGATCTCTTCTAATCCCGCTTTAGTTTCTGCACGCTCCCTGACCACGGTGGTCGGGGAGCGTTTTGTCTGCGCGGTGTTAGATTGGAAGCTATGAATAACAAGTCAGCAGACGTAGAGATTCGGCCCGCGCGCGAGGACGAGCTTCCCGCTGCCATCGAGGTGCTCGCCCACACCTTCGCCCAGGACCGCGCGGTGCGCTCCATCATGGCGCACACCGGCGGCCAGCACAACAACGTGGATTTTGCCCGCGCTATTTATGAAATCCAGGTCTACGGCCACTATTTCCCCAAAGGGGAGGTCGACCTGGCCATTGACGACGGCGAAATCGTCGGCGTGGGCCTGTGGGCACGGCCGAATAAGCAGATGTCGACGCCCAAGTTCATGGCGCTGCTGCCGAAGTACATCAACCTGTTTCGCCGCGCGGTGCCGTTCGTGGCCCGGCGGGAGGCGCGCACCGCCAACGCCCACCCGGGGTTCGCCCATTGGTACCTCTTTGCCATCGCGGTGAGCTCCCGCGTCCAGGGCAAGGGGATTGGCTCGACGATGCTCAAGCACGGCCTGCGCCGCGCCGGCGATGCCCCGGTCTACCTGGAGGCATCCACGCCGAAGTCCGCGGCTCTGTACCGTTCGCTGGGCTTCGCGGAGCTCGGCCCGATCGAGGTCGCCGGCGATATGCTGGCCGATCCGCCGGAGATCGCCATGTGGCGGCCTACCCCGCGCGACGACGACTAGCCGCAACAAAAGGGCCCGCACCCAGAGCTTCTTGCTGGGTGCGGGCTCTCTTTGTGGTGTCCCCGACAGGGATCGAACCTGCGACCTTCGGTACCGGAAACCGATGCTCTAATCCGCTGAGCTACGGAGACATATTCACCATTGCCGTCTCTTGGAACGACAATGATAAAATTCTAACCCATCGGGCCAGTCAGTGTTAAATCAGCCCCGGTACTTCGTTAACGTCGCTGGTTCCGGTGCGCAGATAGTCCACCACGATCTCGTCGACAGCCGCGTTGCCGGACGCGACGTGGCCGTGGCCCGGGCCATGGACGGTCACGACGTGGGAGCCCATCTGGCGGGCCATATCGGCGTGAAACTGGTACGGGGTCTGCGGGTCGCCGGTGGCGTTGATCTGCAGCGGGCGGTGCTCGAGCTCGGCGCCGCTCAGCGCTGGGACGGAGGTCACCGGGCCGCGGCCATTGCAGGCGATCCCCGCCCCGTACAGGGAATTGAACATCGTGAACGGGTCCTGGGTGACATAGGTCGACCACACATACGACGGGACTAGGCCCGGGTTGGCTGGCAAGGAGTTCTCGTTGCACAGGATGAGGTTCTGCATGGCCTGGGCTTGGGTTTGCGCCTCGAGCGCCTTGCGGGCCTGCTCCGGATCCTGGGGCCCGCCCAGGTCCTCGATGCCGGCGATGTGCTTAGCCAGCGCCTCCCAGCTGACCGCCGAAGGCACGAGTAGGCGGGTGAGCATCAGGGTATTCGAGTTGGTCTGGGAGGCCTGCGGGTTGCGGATCTTGTCGCCCAGGAACTCGGCCTGGACGCGCAGCTCACTGGTCGCGGTCATGATGTTGGCCGCCGGCTGGCTGGAAAACTCCAGCCCCGGGGGTAGGTCGCCGATCTTCGCGTCCGGCGGCAGCACCGTCGGGCGCACGCCGGCTTCGCGGGCTACCTTGCGCGACCACGCCTCGTAGGCCTTGAGGGGAGTGGTGCCCAGGTGGTAGGTGGCATCGTTAGCCGCGACGTAGTCGAAGAAATCGTGCAGCGCGTTCTCGTAGCCGGCCTGCTGGTCGGCCAGGGTGCCGTTCCACGCGCGGGCGGGGCTCATGGCCGAGTCCAGCACGACCTTGTCGGTGTGCTGCGGGTAGAAGGAGGCGTAGGTAGAGCCCAGCAAGGTCCCGTAGCTAAGCCCCATGATGGAAATCCGGTCCTCGTCCAGGGCCTGGCGCACCATTTCCCAGTCGCGGGCGGTGTTTTCGGTGGTCAGCGAGTTGGTGTAGCCGGGCGTGGACTTCTCGCAAGAGTTGCGGATATAGGCGCCGGCGCGGGTGGCGGCGTCGAAGTCGTTGCCGCCCGGCTGGGTGCACTCCACTGGGGTGGAGCCGGGCAGGCCGCGCGGTTGGACCGCTACGCGGTCCCACTCGTTGACGACGCCCTCGGGCCAGGCGAACTGCTCACTGCCGAAGTAGGAGTAGCCGTCCCCGCCCGGTCCGCCCGGGTTGCCGAAGAGCACGCCGCGCTTGGCCTGCGGGTTGGCGGCCGGCACGCGCAGGAAGCCGACGCTGATGGTGCCGGCCGACGGGTTGTCATAGTACGTGGGGACCTCAATGCGGCCGCACTCGGCGTTGTCCTCGGTGACCTGCTCGGGGCAGTCCTCCCACTGGATCTGCGGGGCGGCGTTCTGGGGCTCGTGGGCTACCGCCGGGCCGGCGGCGAGGCTGCAGGCCACCCCGAGCGCTGCCAGGACGGAGACAGCGGCCCGGGCCGGGCGATTCTGAGAAGGTCGTAGCACCTGATCCTCCTAGGAACTGAGTCAGTAAAGAAAATGAAAATAGAAAATAACGGAAACCGTGGGGTTTGAGTGTTTTTACACTATCGCCGCCTCCCCCGGGCCGCACGTTTGCTCAACAAAAAGGGGGGCCGGCGGGTGCCCTAGGTCGCCACAACTGACAACTTTGGCACCGCCGGCCCCACAGGGGCTGCTAAGCGCTACTTCACGATGACGACGATCAGGTCCCGCGGCCCGTGCACACCCTCCACGCGGGAGAGCTCGATATCGGAGGTCGCCGAGGGGCCCGAAATCCAGGTTGCCGGGTGCTCCGGGTTCATGCGGGAGACCATCTCCGGCACGCCGTAGACGATGTTTTCCTGGCGGACGATGCACACGTGGCGGTCCGGGACCAGGGTCAGCGCGCGGCGGCCGTTGGTCTCACCGGCCTCGAGGGAGATCGTGCCGGTCTGGGCGGCAGTGACGTGGGATTCCGTTACGACGGCGTCGACCTCGTTGAGCGTGCGCGGGTTGACGTCGTTGGAGTCCGGCTTGGCCTCCCCGTCGAACTGGGCGAAAAGCTCAGTGTCCATGCCCGGCGCGTAGCGGATGTCGTGGCAGTCCTTGTCCACCAGGATCTTCGCCAGGGTGGCCGGCAGCTCCGCGGCGTCGGTGACGTGCACGTCGGCCTTGTAGTCCACCAGGCGGTCCACCAGCAGGTCGCGCAGCTCATCCGGGGCGACCTCACGGTCGCGCTGGTAATCGCGCGGGACGTCCACGTGGTCGGCCAGTCCCGCGGACTTCTGCGCGGAGCGGATGCGGGACAGGATTTCCTTCTTGGCTGCGCGGGATTGTTCAGCGGTACGGGTCATGACTTACTTCTCCTTCTCAGAGCCCTGGTCCGGGGACTGGACAGCGGCGGCGGGCAGGCCCTCCTCGCGGGCCTGTGCGAGCAGGTCGCGGGCCTCGTCGGATTCGAACCACTGGCGGAAGGACTTCTTCGGCGGCACGGCGGTGTCGCGGCCTTCCGACCAGCCGGACATGAACAGCGGCAGGCTGTCGATGGTGCCGTTGAAGCCGCCCAGCACGCGGCCGAAGGCGACCAGGCGGGTCAGCGTGTTCCAGACCTTCGGCTTGGCCCAGACGAACTCCACCAGGTCGAAGAGCTTGGACTCGACCGGCGGGGTGGCGTGGGTGACCTTCTGGTAGCGGTTTTCCAGGATGACCTGGGACAGCGGGATCTTGACCGGGCAGACCTCGTCGCAGCGCCCGCACAGGGAGCAGGCGTACGGCAGAGAGGCCGACGGGTCGTGGTGGTCCTTCATGCCGGTCAGCTGCGGGGTCAGGGAGATCCCGATGGGGCCCGGGTAGACCGAGCCGTAGGCGTGGCCGCCGGCGCGCTCGTAGACTGGGCAGACGTTCAGGCAGGCCGAGCAGCGGATGCACTTGAGCGCCTGGGAGCCCACTGGGTTCGACAGGGCGGCGGTGCGACCGTTGTCCAGCAGGACAAGGTGGAAGTTCTGCGGGCCGTCGCCCTCGGTAACGCCCGTCCACATCGAGGTGTACGGGTTCATGCGCTCGGCGGTGGAGGAGCGCGGCAGCAGCTGGAGGAAGACCTCGAGGTCCTGGAAGGTCGGTACGAGCTTCTCGATGCCCATGACCGTAATCAGGGTCTCCGGCAGGGTCACGCACATGCGGCCGTTGCCCTCGGACTCGACGATGTTGATAACGCCGTTTTCGGCCACGCCGAAGTTCGCGCCGGAGATGGCCACCTTGGCCTTCATGAACTGCTCGCGTAGGAACTTGCGGGAGGCCTCGGCCAGCTCCGGCGGGTTGGCCTGTAGGGACTCGTCCGTGTTCGGCATCTGCCGGACGAAGATGTCGCGGATTTCGGCGCGGTTGCGGTGGATGGCCGGGACCAGGATGTGGGAGGGCTTGTCCTCGCCCAGCTGGACGATGAGCTCGGCCAGGTCGGTCTCGCGGGCGCCGATGCCGGCCTCTTCGAGGTGCTCGTTCAGGCCGATCTCCTGGGTGGCCATGGACTTGACCTTGACCACGTCGGTCTCACCCGTGTCCTCGATGAGCTGCGTGATGATCTCGTTGGCTTCCTTGGCGTCGCGGGCCCAGTGGACGATGCCGCCGCGGGCAGTCACTGCCTCTTCGAACTGCTCCAGCAGCTCCGGCATGCGGGCGGCGACGTCCTCCTTGAGTGCGGAGCCGGCCGAGCGCAGCTGCTCCCAGTCCGGGGTTTCCTCCACGGCGTGGGCGCGCTTGTTGCGGATGGTGGTGGTGGCATGCTCCAGGTTGCGGCGCTGAGTGGCGTTGTTCAGGCCGTCGTGAGCGGCGGCGACGAAGCCGCGGTCGCCGCGCAGGTTGCCGTAGTTTTCGGGGGCACGGGGCGGGGTAGTGTCGGTGAAAACAGCCATTAGAGCATCTTCTCCTTCGAGTAAGCTGCGGACTTCGGCGTCCAGGGGTGTTCCTTGGTCGAGGCGAGGATCTCCGCCATGTGCACGGCGCGGATGCCGGCCTGCTGGCGCGAGAGGGCGCCGGCGATGTTCATCAGGCAGGAGGAGTCGCCGCCGGTGACGTACTCGGCGCGGGTGTCCTTGATGTGGCGGGTCTTGTCCGTGACCATGGCCTGGGAGACCTCGGGGTTCTTCAGCGAGAAGGTGCCGCCGAAGCCGCAGCATTCCTCTGCTTTTTCCAGCGGGACCAGCTCCATGCCCTCGACGTTCTTGAGCAGCTGGTAGGGGCGGTCCGCCAGCTTCAAAAAGCGCAGGCCGTGGCAGGAAGAGTGGTAGGTCACCCGGTGCGGGAAGAAGGCGCCCAGCTGGGTGGTCTGGGCGATGTCGACGAGGAACTCCGGCAGGTCGTAGGTCTTGTCGGCGGCCTTCTTGGCGCCGTCCACGTCGGCCTTGCTGCCGAAGCGGTCGGCGATCTTGACGTGCTGCTCGCGCACCGCGCCCACGCAGGATCCGGAGGCGGAGACCACGTAGTCGATGGAAGGATCGGCGAAGGCGTCCGCGTAGGTGCGGATCATGCCCAGCGTTTCTTCCTGGTAACCGGTGTTGACGTGCATCTGCCCGCAGCAGGTCTGTTCCTCTGGGAAGACCACCTCGTGGCCCAAGCGGGAAAGGATGAGGGCAGTGGCTTTGTGAGCGTCCGGAAAAAGGGCGTCGCCAATGCACGTGGAAAACAAAGCTATTCGCATCGATTAGGCTCCTTGGTTTAGCGGGATCTTAAGGGGACTCTCGGAAAGTGAGGCTCCTAGAAAATTCACGGGGGTATGAAGTAAATATTAGCGCGAATCCCGTATTTAATCACCCCCAAAAATAACGATGACCTGCGGATATTTCGAAACATTAATGTTGCGAAAATGGTCCGCAGGTCATGCGCCTGCCCCGCGCGCTGGGCGCGGGTTTTCCGGCTCGGGCGGGTTTGGGGTATCCGGGGTTATCAGGGGTGTCTAAGGAAAGCCTTAGGGAACTAGCCCTCGGGACTGGTTAGGGCACCAGGAAGCCGAGAACGTTGGTCATCAGGAAGACGATGACGCACACGACGGCCAGGAAGGCCAGCGAATAGGCCACCACGTTCTTGAGGATGACGGACTCCTTGCCCTCCATCTTGACGGCGGTGGCCGCAATCGCCAGCGACTGCGGGGAGATCATCTTGCCGACTACGCCGCCGGAGGTGTTGGCGGCCAGCATCAGGTCCGGGTTGACGTGGATGCGCTCGGCGGCGGCGACCTGCAGGTTGGCGAACAGGGCGTTGGCTGAGGTGTCCGAGCCGGTCACGGCGGTACCGATCCAGCCGAGCACCGGGGAGAACAGTGCGAAGATGCCGCCGGCCGAGGAGACAAACTCACCAATGGTGATGGTCTGGCCGGAGTAGTTCATGGTGTAGGCCAGCGCCAGGACTAAGATGATGGTCAGGGCGGAGAACTTCATACGGGAAACGACGTCCCCGAAAGCCTTCACCGGCTGGCCGAAGCTCAGCTTGTAGCGGCCGTTCTCGTTGAAGAAGTGGTAGATGATCGTGACGATGATGCCGGAAATTAGCAGCAGCGTACCGGGGTTGCCGAAGACGTTGAAGCTAAAGCTGGTGTCCAAGACGTTGCCGGTCGCGTCCACGATCGTCCCGTCCAGGAAGGGCCAGCCGGTCTTGAAGACCCAGAAGCCGAACAGGGCCGGGATGGTGGTTGCCACGGCGAAGACCGCGGTGACTACGGCGTAGGGCAGCAGGGCCATCCAGATGCGGCGGCCGGTGAGATCGCTGGTGCCGTCCTGGGCGGGCAGCTCCATGCGCTCGCGCAGGGCGGCAACGCCCTTGGGCTTCCAGACGCGCAGGAAGGCGAAGGCGCAGCCCAGGGAGACAATGCAGGCGATGACGTTGGTCAGCTGGTAGGCGAAGAAGGTCGCGGCGAGCCACTGGGCCACCGCGAAGGAAATGCCGATGACGGCGGCCGCCGGGGCGGTCTCCTTCACGCCGCGCACCCCGTCCAGGATGAACGCGATGAGGAAGGGCACGATGGCGGCGATGACCAGCACCTGCAGCGAAATCAGCGCGGCGATGTCGTGGGTCTGCTCCAGGGTACGGCCGCCGACCTCGCCGGCGGTGGTCACCGGGATGCCTACGGCGCCGAAGGCCACGGGCGCGGTGTTAGCGATAAGGACCACGGTCGCAGCGCGCAGCGGCTTGACGCCGAGCGCCATGATCATGGTGGCGGTAATGGCCACCGGGGCGCCGAATCCGGCCAGGGCCTCCAGCAGGCCGCCGAAGCAGAAGGCGATGAGGATGGCCTGGATGCGGATATCGCCGTCGCCGAGTAGGTCGAACGTCTTGCGTAGATCCTCAAACCGGCCGGAGGCGACGGTGATTTCGTAGAACCAAATAGCGGTGATGATGACCCAGACGATGGGCAGCAGGCCGAAGAGGCCGCCGCGGACGGCGGACGAGAGGGCCATGTCGATAGGCATCGCGAAGCCCACGATGGCGATCACTAGGGAAGTTAGCAGTGCGACCGCGCCGGAGGTGTGGGCACGGGCCTTGAAGCCCAGCAACATAATGAAAAAGGCGATGAGCGGCAGGGTGGCCACGAGCGCGGTGAGCCCGAGGCTGTCCCCGATCGCTGAGGTGTTGATCTCAAACAAGATGCGTCCTCGAATTCTCCAGATAGGGAGGCCCCGACTATTCGGGGCGCAGCAGGTAGTACACGGTCCTCATTGTGGTTAGTCGGGGATAAACCGACTTAGAAACTCACACTGAGTTAAGAAAAGCATAGCGCGGACCTGTGCGTTGGCAGACCATTTCGATCTGCTTATGGGGTATCTCATGCACCAGCGGGGTTAGTGCGGTAGTCAAACGGGATATTCGATAGAGTTTAGGGTTATGACTCCGGCAGAACTGGCACAACTGATTAAGGACACCGCAACCGACGTGTTGGCGGAACACGACCTGGATATCTCCGTTATCCCCGAGACCGTGACCGTGGAGCGCCCGCGCAACCCGGAACACGGCGATTACGCGACCAACCTGGCGCTGCAGGTCGCTAAGAAGGCGGGCGCCCAGCCGCGCGAGCTGGCCACCTGGCTGGCCGTCGCGTTGGACGAGCAGGACGCGATCGCGGAGACCGACGTCGCTGGCCCTGGCTTTTTGAACATCCGCCTGGCCGCCGCCGCCCAAGGCGACGTGGTGGGCAAGATCCGCGAGGCCGGTTCCGACTTCGGCAAGAACACCACCTTTGCCGGGCAGAAGATCAACCTGGAGTTCGTCTCCGCGAACCCGACCGGGCCCATCCACCTCGGGGGCACCCGGTGGGCGGCCGTCGGTGACTCCCTGGGCCGCGTGCTGGAGGCCAGCGGCGCGGAAGTCACCCGCGAGTACTACTTCAACGACCACGGTGGCCAGATCGACCGCTTCGCCCGCTCCCTGGTGGCGGCCGCCCAGGGCGAGCCCACCCCGGAGGACGGCTACGGCGGGGCCTATATCCAGGACATCGCCAGCGCGGTGCTGGAGAAGAACCCGTCCGCCCTAGACGGCTCCCCGGAGCAGGTGCAAGAAGCCTTCCGCGCCGACGGCGTGGACATGATGTTCGCCCAGATCAAGCAGTCCCTGCACGAATTCGGCGTGGACTTCGACGTCTACTTCCACGAGAACTCACTGTTCGAGTCCGGCGCGGTCGAGCGCGCCCTGGACCAGCTCAAGGCCCAAGGCGAGCTCTACGAGGCGGATAACGCCTGGTGGCTGAAATCCACCGACTACGGAGACTCCAAGGACCGCGTGGTCGTTAAGTCCGACGGCAACGCCGCCTACATCGCCGGCGATATCGCCTACGTCGCGGACAAATTCGACCGCGGCCATACCCTAAACATCTACATGCTCGGCGCCGATCACCACGGCTACGTGCCGCGGCTGAAGGCCGCCGCCGCGGCCCTGGGCTATGACGCTGACGCGGTCGAGGTCCTCATCGGCCAGATGGTCAACCTGCTGCGCGACGGCAAGCCGGTGCGCATGTCCAAGCGCGCGGGCACCGTCATCACGCTGGAGGACCTGGTGGCCGCCATCGGCGTGGACGCCGCCCGTTACTCGCTGGTGCGCTCGTCCGTGGACCAGTCCATTGACATCGACCTGGGTCTTTGGCAGTCCCAGTCCTCCGATAACCCGGTCTACTACGTGCAGTACGGGCACGCGCGACTGTGCTCCCTAGCACGCAAGGCGGCCGAGGCGGGCGTGACCGCCGACGGCGCGGACCTGTCCCTTCTGACCCACGACCGCGAGGGCGACCTCATCCGCACCCTGGGCGAGTTTCCCGCCGTGGTGGCCGAGGCCGCGCAGCTGCGCGAGCCACACCGCATCGCCCGCTACGCCGAGGAGCTGGCCGCCAGTTTCCACCGCTTCTATGATCAGTGCCAGGTCCTGCCCAAGGCCGGCGAGGAGGCCCAGCCGGTGTACTCGGCCCGCTTCGCGCTTGCCGATGCCGCCCGCACCACCCTGGCCAACGCCCTGACCATGGTGGGCGTGACCGCCCCGGAGCGGATGTAATGACCGATTTCAACGATCTGCCGTCGCATGTGTGGCCCCGCAACGCCCAGCGCGAGGAAGACGGCGTGGTCACCGTCGCCGGGGTCCCCGTGCCTGACCTGGTGGAAGAGTACGGCCCGCCGCTCTACGTCTTCGACGAGGATGACTTCCGCTCCCGCTGCCGGGACATGGCAGCCGCCTTCGGCGGGCCCGCCCACGTCCACTACGCCTCCAAGGCCTTCATCTGCAAGAAGATCGTGCAGTGGGTCAACGAGGAGGGCCTGTGCCTGGACGTGGCCTCCCACAACGAGCTGCTCATCGCCCTGGCCGGCAACTTCCCGGCCGCGCGCATGACCGCCCATGGCAACAACAAGGGCCCGGGCTACCTGCGCGACTGCGTGGAACACGGGGTGGGCCACGTGGTGCTCGACAACACCGACGAGCTGGAGATGCTCAACCGGATCGCCGGCGAGTTGGGGCGCGTCCAGAAGGTGATGGTGCGAGTGAAGCCGGGTGTGGACGCCCACACCCACGAGTTCATCGCCACCTCCCACGAGGATCAGAAATTCGGCATCTCGCTGGCCACCGGCGCGGCTTTCGATGCCGCCCGCGCCTGCCTGGCCGCCGATAACCTCGAGCTGGTCGGCCTGCACTGCCACGTCGGTTCCCAGGTCTTCAACGCCGAGGGCTTCAAGCTGGCAGCCGAGCGCGTCATGGCGCTGTACTCGCGCATCCATACCGAGCTGGGCGTCACGTTGCCGGAGCTGGACCTGGGCGGCGGCTTCGGCATCCCGTACATGCCCTACGAAGAGGCCCTGGACGTGCGGGCTGTGGCCCACGATCTGCTCACCGCGGTCGGCACCACGGCGGACGCGCTGGGGATTACCCCGCCCTTCGTCCTGGTCGAGCCGGGCCGCGCGCTGGTGGCCGGATCCGCCATCGCGGTCTACTCCGTGGGAACGGTCAAGGACGTGGAGACCGGCAAACAGGAGCTGCCGCTGCGGCGCTACCTCTCCGTCGACGGCGGCATGAGCGATAACATCCGCCCGGCCATGTACGGCTCCGAGTACGACCTGCGGGTCATGGGCCGCTACACCGACGGCGCCGAGGTACCTTCCCGCGTGGTGGGTTTCCATTGCGAATCCGGCGACATCCTGGTCGACGAGCGGGACCTGCCGGAGGACATCACCAGCGGCGACATTGTGGCGACGGCGGCCAGCGGCGCCTACCAGTACATGATGTCCTCGCGCTACAACGGCGCGGTGAGGCCCGCGGTGGTCGCCGTGCGCGCGGGGCAGGTAAAGCCCATGCTGCGGCGCGAGACCTTAGCCGATTTACTCTCGTTAGAAGTCGACTAGTTACCCCCGCCCGGGCGCCTCAGTGGCGCCCGGGCGGGATTATTATTCTCCGCTGTGCTGGCCATTAGACCAGCGCACGCGCGGTCGGCGGGGGTTAGGCACCGGAGGAGTGGTTCCGTTGGGCCTCAAAATAGACAGCTCGTTCTGTATGATAGGCCGCGTACGTTAAACGACCGCATAGATTGAGGAGAGCTTCGAAGATGGCAGCCACCACGCAGGGAACTATCCGCACGGCTAAGGGCGAGGGCGAGACCGTCGGAATTGCGCTGCTGGGATTCGGCACCGTGGGCGCGGAGGTCTTCCGACTGCTCGGGGAGAACGCCGACGCCTTTGCGCACCGCATCGGCGGCCCGGCCGAGATTCGCGGTGTGGCTGTGTCCAACGTGGGCAAGAAGCCGCGCCCGGGCGTTCCCCAAGAGCTTCTGACCGACGATGCCCGCGCGCTCGTCGCCCGCGACGACATCGACCTGGTCGTGGAGGTCATCGGCGGCATCGACTACCCGCGCGAGCTGGTTTTGGCCGCCCTGCGCGCCGGCAAGTCCGTGGTCACCGCCAACAAGGCGCTGGTCGCCGCCCACGCCGACGAGCTGGCCGAGGCCGCCGATGCCTCCAACGTCGATCTCTACTTCGAGGCCGCCGTCGCCGCCGCCATCCCGGTGGTCGGCATGCTGCGCCGCTCCCTGGCTGGGGACCAAATCCAGCGTATCTCCGGCATCGTCAACGGCACGACCAACTACATCCTGGACGCGATGGAATCTACGGGTGCGTCCTACGAGGAGGCGCTGGCGGAGGCGACCCGCCTGGGCTATGCCGAGGCCGATCCGACCGCCGACGTCGAGGGCCACGACGCCGCCTCCAAGGCCGCCATCATGGCCTCGCTGGGCTTCCATACCCGCGTGAAGTTCGAGGACGTCCACTGCGAGGGGATCACCAACATCACCGCCGAGGACATCGAGGCCGCCGGGCAGGCCGGCTATTCCATCAAGCTGCTGGCTATCTGCGAGCGGATCACCGATAAGGAAGGCAAGGAATCCGTGAACGCGCGTGTGCACCCCACCCTCGTGGCGAAGTCGCACCCGCTGACCTCGGTCAGCGAGTCCTACAACGCCATCTTCGTCGAGGCCGAGGCGGCCGGTTCGCTGATGTTCTACGGCAACGGCGCCGGCGGTAACCCGACCGCCTCCGCCGTGCTGGGCGACGTGGTCGGCGCGGCCCGCAACATCATCCACGGCGGCCGCGCCCCGGGCGAGAACACCTATGCCAACCTGCCGATCGCCTCCTTCGGCGAGGTGCGCACCCGCTACCACATCGACATGACGGTCAACGACCGGATCGGCGTGCTGGCCGAAATCGCCAACGTCTTCTCGACCAACAACGTCTCCCTGCGCACCGTCCGCCAGGAGGACGGCGACGACGAGGCCCGCCTGGTCATCGTCACGCACTCCGCCCAGGAGCAGCTGCTGGCCGACATCGTGGACCAGCTGGGGGCCCTGCCGGACGTGCTGGCCGTCAACTCGGTAATCCGCCTGGGCAGCTAGGAAAAGGGAGAAAGACGCGCATATGAGCACCGAACTGCAAGTCGGGACCAAGGCGATTGTTAAGGTGCCGTCCTCCTCGGCCAACCTGGGCCCGGGCTACGACACCCTGGGCCTGGCCGTCACGCTCTATGACACCGTCGAGGTTGAGGTCACCGAGTCCGGCCTCGAGGTGGTCATCTTCGGCGAGGGCGAGGAGGACCTCCCGCGAGACGGTTCGCACCTGGTGGTCAAGGCGCTGCGCTCCGGGCTCAACGCCGCCGACGTCGAAGCACCGGGTTTGCGCGTGGTCTGTACCAACGCGATCCCGCAGTCACGCGGCCTGGGCTCGTCCGCGGCCGCCGCGGTCGCGGGCGTGGCCGCCGCCAACGGGCTGGCCGGCTTCCCGCTCGACGAGGACCAGGTGGTCCAGCTGTCCTCGGCTTTTGAGGGCCACCCCGACAACGCCGCCGCGTCCGTGCTGGGTCAGATGGTGGTTTCCTGGACGACGGTCCCGGTCGACGGCCGCTCCCTGCCCGAGTACCGCGCGCGCTGCCTGCCGGTCCACCCGGACATCCGCGCCACCGCCCTGGTGCCGGACTTCCACGCCTCCACCCAGGCGGTGCGCCGCGTGCTGCCCTCGCACGTCACGCACAGCGATGCCGCCTTCAACGTCTCCCGCACCGCCGTCCAGGTGGCAGCGTTGACTAGCCACCCGGACTTGCTCCTGGAGGGCACCCGCGACCGCCTGCACCAGCCTTACCGCGCCGACGTGCTGCCGGTGACCGCGGAGTGGGTTAACCGCCTGCGCAACCGCGGTTTCCCGGCTTACCTGTCCGGCGCTGGCCCGACGATTATGGTCCTGCACACCGACCCCATCCCGGAGGCCGTGCTCGACGATGCCCGCGACCAGGGCCTTCGGGTCCTTCCGCTGGAGATCGCCGGGCCGGTGGAGGTCGAGGTCACCCAGGCCTAATCCTGGGTGATAAGGCAGGTGCCGCTGTCGGTGAGCGGGTGGAGCCGCACGGTGGGCTCCTCGTCCGGGGCGGTGGTCATCTCCTGCAGGTAGCCCTCGTGGACCGCGCACAGAAACGGCGTGGGGGACTGCCCGGCAGAAACGAAGGGGCAGGCGTGCAAGCACAGGCCCAGCTTGGTCTGCTCGGGGTCGAAGCCCATGGCGCGCAGCCGGGCCTGCATCTGAGCCGCCGAGGCCGGGCCCGTTTGTTCTAGCTTCCTCGCCCACTGGCGCCCGATTTCGCGGGCGCGGGGTGAGTCGTAGTCGGTGAGCTCGGCATCGTCAGCCAGCTGGTAGAGTAGTACGGTGATCAGGCTGACGTATTCGCTGGCGATGGCCTGGTTATCCGGGACGCGTACCCGGAAGATGAGGGAGGGGCGACCGCGCCCGTGGGAGTGGGCGGCCACCGCCGCGACGGCCCCGGCGGCCTGGAGCTCGTCGAGGTGCCCGCGGGCGGTGTTGACGTGCATGCCGAGACGCTCGGCGATCTGGGCTGCGGTGGCGCCGTCGCTGAAGGAATCCACCACGTCGAGTACCTCGCGCTGTTTCGGGGACAGCGCGAGTGCCTCTGGGAAGAGGTCCGTCACGGGGCGAGGCAGGCGGGCAGGTTCGGTCATTCTTTTTACTTTAGTACTCGTTGGGGCTGACGTGAACTGCCTGCGGGTCAACCTGACAGTAGATTTCGTCACCCACGGCCGGGGCTTCGGCGTGGGAGACGCGCACCTGGCCGAACGGGCAGTGGAGCGTGACCAGGAAGCTATTTATCGAGCGCGCCTCCACGGCCTGGACGGTGCCCGGCCAGCAGTTCTCCGCTTGGGCAACCGGGTGCGCGGACAGTCGCGCGTCCTCGGGCTGGAAGGTCACGACAACCTCTTGCTGGGGGCGTAGTTGCGCGGTGGTGGCCCCGATGAGCGTGGCCCCGCCGGCGGCCACCCGCGCGGTGTCTGAGTGGACGATCTCGCAGGTGCCGGTGGCCCGGTTGAGGCCGCTTACCCGCGCCACGAAGTCCGTCGGCGGGGCAGAAAGCAGCTGACTCGTGGGCCCGCTGGCCACGCTCAGCCCGGACTCCATGACCACCAGGTGCTCGGCCAGGCGCTGGATGTCCAGCAGGTTGTGCGTGACCATCAGCACGGTGCGGTCGTGGCGGCTGGCGTGGAAGAAGCGGCGCCACCGGGCGGCAGCGGCCACATCGAGGGCGGCCAGCGGCTCGTCCAGGATGAGTACGGACGGCCGGGTGGCCAGCGCGCGTACGAGCGCGACCTGTGCGGCCTGCCCGCCCGACAGGGAGGGCACGCCGACGTCAGCCAGGTCGCTGAGGCCCGCCGCCTCCAGCAGCTGGGTGGCGAGTGCGCGGTCGCGGCTGGCCATGGTGACGGCCTCGACCACGCCCGCCCGCGGCGGCAGGCCGGGCGACTGAGTGACCATGACGACCCGGCGCTGGTGCGGCGGCACGAACTGGCCGGCCGCGTCGTCCACGACCCGGTCCCCGATGGTGACCTGGCCGCGCAGCCGGCCCGCCACCCGGCGCATGAGGGTGGTCTTGCCCGAGCCGTTTTGGCCCACGATGGCGCTCACGCGCCCGGCCGGCAGGGTCGTGCCCTCTACCGTGACCGGGGTGGGTTCCTTCGGCGGGCGGGTGAGTTCGCGCAGGCGCTCGGCGTCCATCTCGGTAATGGTGCGGGCCTGCTGGCGGGGCTTGCGGCCCACGAGCGCCGGCAGGCCGGCCAGCGCCAGGCAGACCAGCGCCAGGCCGATGAGGATGGCGGACAGCGCGTAGGCGGCCTCCGTGTCGACCTCGCGCTCTAGGTAGATGCCCAGTGGCATCGTGCGCGTGACCCCTGGCATCGAGCCGGCGAAGGTCAGCGTCGTGCCGAACTCGCCTAGAGAGCGCGCGAAGGCTAGCCCGGCGCCGGTGGCGATAGATGGCGCGACCAGCGGCAGGGTGACCTTCCACAGCACTCGGCCGGGGTTCATCCCGATGCCGCGGGCCGCGGCCAGCACCTCCCCGTCGATTTGGCGCAGCGCCGAATCAACGGCGACGACCACGAACGGCAGGGAGACAAACATCTGCGCGACAACGACGCCGGGGAAGGCGAAGGCGAAGTGCAGGTCCATCGCCTCCAGCCAGGGCCCCAGCAGGCCGCGCCGGCCGATGGCGGCGGTTAGGGCTAGGCCGCCGACGACAGGGGGCATCGCGAGCGGGAGGAAGACCAGCAGGCGCGCGGCGAGCCCGCCGCGGCCGAGCTGTTGCATCCAGACCGCCAGGCTGGTGCCCAGGATCATGGTCAGAACGGTCGACTGGGCCGCCGCGGCGAGGGTGACCTTGAGCAGGTCGTGGACCTCGGGGCGGGCCAGGATCTCCCCCATGCGCGCCCAGGGCACGCGCACGGCCAGGGCGATGATGGGGAACAGGATAAACCCGACCGCGATGATCCCGATGAGCCCGAACACCACAGGGGCGGGTGTGCGGGCGCGGCGCGGTGGGGTAGCAGCCGTAGCAGCTGAAGTAGCGGTAGTAGCCACGAGACTCAGTTAGTCGGCGGGGGTGAAGCCGTACTCTTCCCAGGTGGCGTCGAAGTCGTCAGCCAGCAGGTCCAGGACTTGCTGGGCGGAGTCCTGCTCGGAGGAGGTGGTAACGACCGCGCCGAGGATCTGGTTGGTGAACTTGTCGGCGCCTTCGATGGTGATGACCTCGACGTCGTCGCCCGCCGCGGCGGCATCGGTGGAGTAGACCCAGCCGGCGTCGGCCTCGCCGGAGACAACCTTGCCAAGCACGTCAGCAACCTGGTGCTCCTGGGAATCCGGCTGGATGTCCAGGTCCTTGTCCTCGATGATCTGCTGGGAGATGTCACCGCACGGGACTTGCGGGTCGCACAGCACGAAGTGGGTCTCGTCCGTGATGTCGTCGACGGTCCTGATGCCGGCCGGGTTGCCCTTTGGCACGACCATGACCATCTCGTTCTCGGCTAGGACCTTCGGATCCTGGACGGTGCCCGCCTCGACGGCATCGTCCATGATCTTCTTGGAAGCGGTCAGCAGCAGGTCGCCCGGGGCGCCTTCCTTGAGCTGGGAGACCAGGTCGGAGGAGCCGGCGTTTTGGAACTTCAGCTCGGCCGGCGGGTCGAGCTCGTCGGCGGCGGCCTGTAGGTCGTCGTTGAGCACGCGGGTGGAGGAGGCAGCGAGGACGTTGAGCTCCACGGAGCTGTCAGAGCCGGTGGTGCTATCGGTATTGCCGTCCGATGCCGATTCCGTCGACGGGGCGCAGGCGGCAGCGAACAACGTGGCGCCGGCTGCGCAGCCGGCGAGAACGCGCTTCATCATGGAGACATATTCCTTTCACGAGACAATCGAGAACACGTCCGGCCGCTCTAACCAGGTAGGGAGGAATTTCTTGGACACGTGTTCAACTTATTCTACATGCCCGTCGGCCCGCGGTCGGCCAGACGTCGGTACGGGGGGAGGAACGGGCACGCCTGCTGAGATGGCCGGCGCGCGTGGGGGTTTCCAGTTGGGAGTAGGAATTAGTACGATAAAAACTGTGCAAAATGACCGTGTAGCCTACCGCGTGGTGTTCCTGGCCTTTGCTGGGGTGGCGCTGCTGACCGGCCTAGCGGCGGGGGCATCCCTGTTGGGGGTGCTGAGTGTTGCCGCGCCGGTGGCGGATCTGCATGGCCTGTTGATGGTCTTCGGCTTCGTCGGCGGGGCCATCGGGCTAGAGCGCGCGGTGGCGGTGCGGCGGGCGTGGGCCTGGGCCGGCCCGGCTGCCCACGTCGCCGGCGTGGTGGCGCTGCTGGTTCCCGCGGCGGCGGGCGCGGATCTGCCGGCGCTGGTGCCCGGGGCGCTGTTCGCCGCCAGCTTCGGAGTGCTGGGGGCAATCTACCCGGCAATCTACCGCCGCCAGCCGACCGTGTCGGTGGTCGTGCAGGCGGCCGGTGTGGTGGCGGCCGTGATGGCGGCGCTGCTGTGGGGGATAACGGGCCGCTTTGAGACCGTGCTGCCGCTGGCGGTGGCGTACGTGGTGGCCACCATCATCGGCGAGCGTATGGAGTTGGCCCGCCTGTCAGTGGCCGGCACCCGCGCCGAGATCCAGCTGACCTGGCAGGTGCTGGCGATGGTGCTGGCCGCCGTCGTCCATGCCGTCGCCCCGCGGTTGGGACACGTGCTGGTTGCGCTGGCGCTCATCGTGGTGGCCGCGACCGCGCTGCGCGTCGACGTGGCCGTTAACCTGGTGCGCTCACGGGGCCTGCCGCGATATTCGGCCGCCTGCATGCTGGGCGGATACTTCTGGCTGGTGCTGGCCGGCTTTACCTGGCTGGCCTACGGACCGGGCGCAGAGGGCTATGCCTACGATGCCGCCGTCCACGCCGTCTTCCTAGGCTTCGTCATGTCCATGATTTTCGCGCACGCGCCTATCGTCCTGACCGCCGTGATCCACCGCCGACTGCCGTACCGCCGGGTGCTCTACGGCCCGGTAGTGCTCCTCCACGGCGGGCTGGCCACGCGCCTGACCGGGGACTTTCTGGCCCAGGACGCGATCTATACCGCCGGCGGGGTGATAACCCTCGTGGCCGTGCTGGTCTTCGTGGGCACCGGGCTGGTGTTGACCTGCGGGGGTGGTGGACGTGCAGATTAGTCTCGGCGCAGTCAGCGACGTCACCTTGCGCGCGAGGACGCGGTGGCACACGGCCGCCGGGGCGCTCATCGGGGCCTGGGTCCTAGTCGGCCTAGCCGTCGCGGTGGCCTACCACCTGGGCGGGCCCGTGGTCTGGTGGGATTTCATCCACACCTTCACCCTCGGGGCGGTCACCACCGCCATTGTGGTCTATTCCACGCACTTTACCGAGGCCTTAACCCGCACGCCGACGGCCAGCTACCGCGGCGTGGCTGCCCGCGTGGTGCTGGTCCAGGTCGGGCTGGTGGGCCTACTGGTGGACCGGGTCGGCTATTCCTGGTCCCTACTTGCCGATGCCTCCTGCGCCCTCATCCTCCTCGCCGCCGCGTGGCAGGTGGCCGTCATCGTAACCCGCCTGCGCCGTTCCCTGTCCGGGGCCTTTGCGGTGACGGTGCCGTTTTATGTGGCGGCCTTCGCCTGCTTTATCGCCGCGGTGGTGCTGGCGGTGCTGGCGGGCAGGGGCATCGGCGGCTATACGGGGCTGATTGCCGCGCACTCGCGGCTGATGGTCTGGGGCTTTGCCTGGCTGACCATCCTGGGCACGGTCGTGACCCTGCTGCCCACGCTCACGGGTACGGCGATTAGTCCGACCGCGCGGGCCCGGAGTACGCGCTCGTTGGTGGTCCACGCCGTGGGGCTGGCGGCGGCCGCGGCGGGGCTCATCGCCGGGGCGGAGTTGGGCGCCAGCTTCGGAATGGCGCTGGTGGCGCTGGCCAGCGGTATGCTCGTCGTGGCCGTGGTGGGCGCTGTCCTGGCCCAGGGGCCGGGGCTAAATACCGCCAGCCTGTCCGTGCTGTGCGGGCTGGGCTGGATGTGGGCCGTAAACGCCGCCGATGCCGCCAGCCTGGCAGCCGGCGCCTTCCCGCGCGCCATCACGCTGCAACTGCTGCCGGTCTTCCTGCTGGGCGGCCTGCTGCAGCTGGTGACCGGGGTACTGCACCACCTGCTGCCCACGCTGTGCGGCGGCGGGCCGGCGGTGGTGCACCGGGCGCGGAAGGCGGCCGGGGCCGGAGGTATCGCGCGGCTGGTCTGCCTCAACGTGGGCGCCGCGCTCATCCTCGTGGGCAACCTCGGCGGGCCTGCCGGCACGGCCGGACTCATCCTGGTGGGGCTCGCGCTACTGGCTAATGTGGTGGTTATCGCCACCGTTTTCGCAATTGTTGGGAGAAAACATGACTAAACAATCCAGGCCTACTGGTGGCACGACCACGCAGCCCTCAGCCGGGTGGGCCGCCTGGGCGCTTATCGGCATCGCGGTCGTCGCCGTGGTCATCCTGGCCGTGGTCACCACGACCTCGGCCGGCAAGGAGACCACGTCGGGCGGCGAGCAGCCGGTGGCGGCGACCGGCGACGTCGTCGAGATAGACGTGAGCGTCGAGGGCATGGCCTTCGTCCCCAACAGCGTCGACGTGCCGGCCGGCTCCCAGCTCAAGGTCAACTTTACTAACACCGGCGACCAGGTCCACGACCTGAAGATCGGCGAGGCGGAGACCGGCCGGGTCAACCCCGGCGACTCGGTGGTCTTGGACGCCGGCGTCATCTCCGAATCCGTCGAGGGCTATTGCACCATTGCAGGGCACCGCACGCAGGGTATGACCTTCGACGTCGTCGCTGGCGATGCGCTGGCGGGCGGCAGTGGGGCATCGTCAAGCGCGGCAAGCGGGGCGAACCCGCACGTGGACGTGCCGACGGCCGCGGAGCGCCAGAGCGACCTGGGGCCGGAGTTCGCGGCCTTCGACCCGCGCCTGGAGGCCGCCCCATCCGAACGCGTGCACGAACACACCTGGGTCATGACCGAGGAGATCCGCGAGGTCGCGCCGGGCGTGGAGCAGAAGCAGTGGCTGTTTAACGGGCAGGCGCCCGGGCCGACGCTGCGCGGCAAGGTCGGGGACACGTTCCGGATTACGCTACGCAACGAGGGGCACATGGGCCACTCGGTGGACTTCCACGCCGGCGAGGTCAACCCTGACGAGGCGATGGCGACCATCGACCCCGGCGAGGAGCTGGTCTACGAATTCACCGCGAAGCGTTCCGGCATTTGGATGTACCACTGCGCGACGGCACCGATGACGCTGCACATCGCCAACGGGATGACGGGCGCGGTCATCATCGACCCGCCGGAGGATTCCCAGGATTCCTTGTCGGACGTTGATGCCGAGTACGCCCTCGTCGCCAGCCTGCTCTTCCTGGGCGAGCGCGAGGTCGGCGCGGACGAAGAGCGCGTGGCTGCCGGCAACTACGACCTGGCGGGGTTCAATTTCTATCCCAACCAGTATGAGCAGCGGCCCCTGCGCGCCAAGGTCGGCGAGACCATCCGTATCTGGGTGCTGAACGTAGGCCCGGACGAGTCGCTGAGCTTCCACGTGGTCGGCGAGGTCTTCGACACCGTCTTCAAGGAGGGGCAGTACCTCATCCGCGATGCCGAGGACACCGGCTCGCAGGCCGTCGACCTGGCTGCGGCCCAGGGCGGGTTCGTGGAGATGACGTTCGATGAGCCGGGAACGTACACGTTCGTCAACCATGCCCTGACCAACGCGGAGAAGGGACAGCGCGGGCAGATCGTGGTCACGGAGTAGGCGGGCACGCCGAGTAGGCGCTACGGGCGTGGTCCGTGGCGCCTTTTCGCGTGTTGAGGCAGTCGTGGGGTTCGGCTGGCCTTGTTCCTTGTGGTGTCCCCTCGCAGCCTTGGTCTCGCGGCGGGCTTGTTCTCGCGGCTGACCGCCGTGTCAGCCGTTGGCCGTTAGGGCCTGTTGCTCCAGGGTGGGTCCCAGGTGACTGTGCCGTGTCTTCGGGTGATCCTGCCGTGTCTGGGGTAGGTCGGGTCGTCGTCGTTCCAGGAGTTGTGGAACTCGCACAACAGGGTGAGGTTTTCTTGGTTGGTTTCACCGCCGTCTGCCCAGGGGTGGATGTGGTGGACTTGGCACTCGTCGGCTGGTTTGCGGCAGTTCGGCCAGGCGCACCGGGTGGTTTCGGCTTTGGCCATGTCTTTTTGCTTGGGCGAGGCGTGCCGTTGGTAGCGGTATTGGTTGACCGGCCCGCGCCTCGGGTCCACCAGGGTGGCTAGGCCGGCATCCAGTAGGCATTGGCGGATGTAGTCGGCTCCGGTCATGGTGGTGCCGTTGCTGAGCTGCAGGGTGATCTCGTCGCCGTCGCCGGTAAGGATGCGCACCCAGTCGGGTAGGGAGATGACCACGTGGGTGGTCTTTGGTTGTTTTTCGAGGCCGCCGCTGAACAAGGCTTCGACGTCGGGGATGGTTTTAATTGATGCCCAGAGGTTTTCTATCAGCTGCGGGTCCCCGGTAATGGAGAAAGTACTGGGCCCGTCCTTGCGGCGGATAACTCGTATTCCTTCGGTGGGTGGGGCGGGGCGGTTGAGCTCCAAGACTTTTTGGTTGGCCAGTCTGCGCAGTTGTGTGGTGGTGCCGGGGGTGTTGCACAACTCGATGAGCATCGCCCAGGCGTCGGCCTGGTTGCGTACTCGGCGGAAGGCGTTGTCCAGCACTAAGAGGGTGTCGAGGTGGTGTCCGGATTCGGCGGCGGCTTTCCGGGCGGCGGCTTGCTTTTTCGTAAAGGATGTCGTCCCGAAGAAGGTGTGGCAGGCACGACAGTGCGCGGCGGCGGCAACGTCGGACATGACAGCCTTCAAAGCGGGCAGGCTGAGCTGGCGGCACAGGTCCAGGTAGCTGATCCCGTCCGCGAAGATGGCGTGCGCTGCTTTTACAGTGTCCAAGGCTGTCGTTGCTGTCATGCCTCACACGCTAGAAGCGGCTGACAACCCCCACAAGGGCACCATCCCGCGCCTGTGGATAACTCGGGGCGCTATAACCGTCTTGCGCAGACCATCCACAGGCCGAATACGGCCGTTGTCGTGGCGCCACCTGCCCAAAGGCCGAAAAATGGAGCAATGTGCCCAGGTAGGCATCGTTAGGCATAATTAGGCACACAAAGGCCCCCGCACTAGGCGGGGGGCTGTGGAAAACTACGGTCTAGGCGCCGTGGGGCGGCGTTTCGTTCTTGTCCAACTGCGCGCGGTGGGAGCGTACCGGTTCCCAAGCGACGTGGTGGCGCATGTCGGTTGTGCGCTGGTCGCGGGACCGGTAGACCACGTACGGGCGCGTGACATAACCGACGGGCGCGGAGAAGGCGTGCACCAGGCGGGTAAACGGCCAGACGGCGATGATGGTAAAGCCCGCCAGGACGTGGACCTTGAACTGCCATGGCACGTTGGCCATCAGCTCGGGCTGGATATTAAAGATGAGCAGGTTGCGCAGCCAGGGCGCGATGGTCTCGCGGTAGTCGTAGCCGTGGGTGCCGCCCAGGTCGAAAAGCTGCAGCGTGAACGTCGCGATGGAGCCGGACAGCAGGGCCAGCCCCAGCAGGACGTACATGACCTTGTCGGACGTGGAGGTCGACAGGAAGACGGAACGGTTGACCACGCGGCGGTAGACCAGCCCAGCAAACCCCAGTAGCACGGCGACCGCGGCAAACGAGCCGGGGATGGTGGCGATCCAGTGGTAGACGTGGTCGCTGATGCCGACGGCGCGGGTCCAGGACTTGGGCATCGCTAGCCCCATGAGGTGGCCGATGATGACGAAGACCATGCCCCAGTGGAACAGCGGGGAGGACAGGCGCAGCAGCTTGGACTCGTAGATCTGGGTGGAATGGGTGGTCCACCCGAACTGGTCGGAGCGCCAACGCCAGAAGATGCCGACGACGAACGCGGCTATCGCGAGCCAGGGGAATGCTCCCCAAAGAAAATTGTTAAAAGTATCCATGGAAAGTCCTTAGACCGTGTTCGGCTGAGCGGTAGGGAAGGGCAGATCCGCAATCCCGACCATCTCAGCGGGTGGGCCGGTGCGAATGAGATCGACGTACTTTTGGGCGGTGTCCGGGTCGACTTTGGGCAAGGACTTGCACAAGGCCGTCACCAGGCTCAGGTAGGGCGAGTTGACGTGTCCGAGGGCCGCGCGCAGCACCTCGATGCCCTCCCGGTAGCTGGCCACCATCTCTACGGCGCTGTCGTGGTCCTCGCTAAGCGCGAGGGCTTCCAAGACGACGCAGAGGTGGTCGGGCAGCTCCTCGTCGCTAACGACGAAGCCCAGGGCCTCGAGCTGCTGGCGGAAGGACAGGATGGCCATGCCGCGCTGCCGGGTGTCGCCGACCGCGTAATAGGACAGGAAAAGCGAGCAGCGGCGCCGCTGGTCGAAGGTCTCGACGTAGTGCTCCTCCATCCCGCGCAGCCCGGCGGCGCGGGCCCAGGTGGCGAAGTCCACGAAATCGGTGGCGATGGCCAGCGGCAGCGGATCCAGCTGCTCCTCGACGGTCTCGAGGCGCTGCAGGAAATCTGGCTGCGGGTAGTTGAGCAGCACCGAGACCGCCATGGCGATAATGCGGCGCTGGTCCACCGAGACCTTCACCGGGGCGATGAACTCATCGGGGAGCTTACCGGTGTGGGTCCGGATGGCGCGCTCGACGTCCTTGGCTCCGCCGCGGCTACCGATGCCGGCTGGGGTGCCGAATCCGGCCACGGCATCGTCGGCCGGGGGCCGGCTGGGGGTGCGGCGGGCGAGTGTTTCAAAGATATTCATGGCTGGCCTCGCTTAATTCCTCGACGGGAACATTGAATCGGGACGGTCCCCGGTCCAGGACAGGAGGGAGACCTTGCCGCTGCGCGTGCTGCCGTGGGTGCAGGCTTCCGGCGCACCCATGCCCAGGTCTTGGAACGTGTCGTTCAGGTTGCTGGCCGGGTCGACGCCGCCGAAGGGATCCAGCGAGCTGATGCCGCGCGGGGTCTCGGGGGAGGCGGTGGGGATGACGTAGCGGTCGTCGTACTTGGCGATGGAGAGCAGGCGGTACATCTCCTGCATCGTGCGCCCGTCCATGCCGACCGCCTGCGCGATTTCCTCTTGCGGATCGTTGCCCAGGTTGATGTCGCGCATATACGAGCGCATGGCCACCAGCCGGCGCAGCGCCTTTTCCACCGGGGCCGGGTCGCCGGCGGTAAACAGGCCAGCCAAGTAGTCCAGCGGGATGCGCATGCGCGATAGGGCGGTGAACAGGATCTTGTGGTCCTCGCCGTCGTTGCCGGAGGCGGTGACTTGGTCGACGATGGGCGACAGCGGCGGGATGTACCAGACCATGGGCAGGGTACGGTATTCCGGGTGCAGCGGCAGCGCGACCCCGTACTTGATGATGAGGTCGTAGATGGGGGAGTTCTGTGCTGCGTCGATCCAGGAGTGCGGGATGCCCTCGCGCTGGGCGGCCTTGACGACCTCGGGGTCGTGCGGGTCGAGCAGGATCGACTTCTGGGCCTCCAGGAGGTCCTGCGGGTCCTCGGTGGCGGCGGCGTCGGCGACGCGGTCGGCGTCGTAGAGGATGACGCCCAGGTAGCGCAGGCGGCCCACGCAGGTCTCCGAGCATACCGTGGGCTGGCCGACCTCGATGCGCGGGTAGCACAGCGTGCATTTTTCGGCCTTGCCCGTCTTGTGGTTGAAGTAGACCTTCTTGTACGGGCAGCCGGAGACACACATGCGCCAGCCGCGGCAGGCGTCCTGGTCAACCAGCACGATGCCGTCCTCGGTGCGCTTGTACATCGCGCCGGACGGGCAGGAGGACACGCACGTCGGGTTCATGCAGTGCTCGCAGATGCGCGGCAGGTAGAACATGAACGTGTCTTCGATCTCCTTCTTCACGTCCAGGTTCATCTCGTGCAGGACCGGGTCGTGGTCCATGGTGGCAGTCGACCCGCCCAGGTTGTCGTCCCAGTTGGAGGACCACTCGACCTTCTCGATGGGGCGGCCGTCGATCTGGGAGACCGGCTTGGCCGTCGGCTGGGTCCTCTGCCCGGCCTTGGCGCCCATCAGGTCCTCGTACTGGTAGCTCCACGGCTCGTAGTAGTCCTGGATGGTCGGCAGGTTGGGGTTGTGGAACAGGGTCGCCAGCTTCTTGAGCCGGCCGCCGGCCTTGGGTTTGAGCTTGCCAGAACTGGTGCGCTCCCAGCCGCCCTTCCACTTCTCCTGGTCCTCCCAGCCACGCGGGTAGCCGACGCCGGGCTTGGTTTCGACGTTGTTGAACCAGATGTACTCGGTGCCTTCACGGTTGGTCCATGCCTGCTTACAGGTCACGGAACAGGTGTGGCAGCCGATGCACTTGTCGAGGTTCATGATCATTGAGATCTGAGCCATGACCTTCATTAGTAAGACACCTCCTGGGAACGGCGGCGGACGCGGGTGACCTCGTCGCGGTTATTGCCGGTGGGCCCGATGTAGTTGAAGTGGTAGGTAAGTTGGCCGTAGCCGCCCGCGATGTGGACCGGCTTGATGGAAATACGCGTCAGCGAGTTGTGGGTGCCGCCGCGGCGGCCGGTGTGCTCGTTGAGCGGGGTGCCGACGGTGCGCTCCTGGGCGTGGTTGCACAGCATGGTGCCTTCCGGGATGCGGTGGGAGACGATGGCGCGGGCGCTGACGACGCCGTTGCGGTTGTAGACCTCGACCCACTCGTTGTCCTTAACGCCGATCTTTTCGGCGTCCTTGTCGGACATCCAGACCACCTGGCCACCGCGGGAGATAGACAAAACGTGCAGGTTGTCGAAGTACTGCGAATGGATGGACCACTTGTTGTGGGTGGTCAGGTAGCGCAGGGTGACCTCTGCCTCGCCGCGCTCGTTGCTCAGCGTCTGGCCGGGGGCGTGCTCGCCGTGCAGGTGGACGTGGTCCAGCGGCGGGCGGAACACGGGCAGGGATTCGCCGTAATCCATGAACCAGTCGTGGTCGAGGTAGTAGTGCATCCGGCCCGTGAGCGTGTGCCAGGGCTTGTCGAACTCGACGTTGATGGAAAAGGCCGTGTACCGGCGCTTGTTGCGCTTGTCGGCGGTCCACTCCGGCGAGGTGATGACCTCGGTGGGGCGCTCCTTGATGGAGTCCCAGGTGATGTGGACGTCGGCATCGGAAGCGCCCAGCGGGGTGAGATCCTTGCCGGTGCGCGAGGACAGGAACTCGAAGCCCTGCTGCGCCAGCTCGCCGTTGGAGACGCCGGACAGGTGCAGGATGGCGTCGATGACCTTGGTGTCCTTGGTCAGATCGATGAGCTCGCCCTGGGAGGTCTGCGAGGTGCCGCAGATGAGCTCGAGCTCCTTGACCTGCTTTTCTACGTTGAACTTGGTGCCGTGCACGCCGGTGCCGGCCTTAGCGGGCAGCGAGCCGAGGTGCGCCCACTTTTCGTAGATGCGCGTGTAGTCGCGCTCGACGACGTGCAGCTTCGGCATCGTCACGCCCGGGACCAGCCCGACCTCGTCGATGTCCGGGACGATGCCGTTGGGCATGCCCAGCTCGTCTGGGGTGTCATGGTGGCTCGGCTGCGTGATGACGTCGCGCTGGGTGCCCAGCCACTTGACAGCCTTGTCGGACAGCGCGGCGGCTAGGTCCTGGAAGACCTCGAAGTCGGTGCGCGCCTCCCACGGCGGGGTGATGGCCGCGTTGAAGGAGTGCAGGTAGGGGTGCATGTCGGTTGAGGACATGTCGTGCTTTTCGTACCAGGTAGCGGCCGGCAGCACGATGTCGGAGACCAGCGTGGTCGAGGTGTTGCGGAAGTCCGTGGTCAGCATCAGGTCGAGCTTCCCCTCGGGGGCCTTATCGACCCATTTGATGGTGCGCGGGCGCTGCTCCGGGGAAAGCTCTTCGGCGGTGGCATCCGAGTCGATGCCCAGCAGGTGGCGGAGGAAGAACTCCGTGCCCTTGGCCGAGGAGCCCAGCAGGTTGGTGCGCCAGTTGAGCAGGATGCGCGGCCAGTTCTCTTCTGCCGAGGGGTTGTCGTAGGCAAACTCCAGGTCGCCCTTTTGCAGCTGCTCGACTACGTAGTCGTTGATGTCCAGGCCGGCGGCGTCCGCCTCGTCGGCTAGCAGCAGGCAATTGCGGTTGAACTGCGGGTACGCCGGCATCCAGCCGCGGCGCATGGCCTCGGACATGGTGTCGGAGACCATCTTTTCGCCGATGGCCCCGCGGCTGGCCAGCGGGGAGCCCAGCTGGGAGGCGCGCGAGTTGTCGTAGCGGTACTGCTCGGTGGCGAAGTAGTAGAAGCCGGTGGAAATCATGTGGCGCGGGGGACGCTGCCAGTCGGTGGCCATGGCCCACTGGGTCCAGCCGTTAACAGGGCGCAGCTTTTCCTGGCCGACGTAGTGCGCCCAACCGCCGCCGTTGACGCCCTGGGTGCCGCACATCGAGGTCAGCGCCAGGAAGGTGCGGTAGATGTTGTCGGCGTGGAAGTAGTGGTTCACGCCCGCGCCCATGATGATCTGGGAACGTCCCTGCGAGTCCGCGGCGTTCTGGGCGAATTCCCGGCCGATGCGGATGGCCGCGGCGGCGGGAACACCGGTGAGCTCTTCTTGCCAGGCCGGGGTGCCGACCTCGCTGGCGTCGTCGAAGCCGGTCGGCCAGCTACCCGGCAGGTTCAGGTCCTCGCGCGGGACGCCGTAGTGGGCGAGCATGATGTCAAAGACTGTGGTGACCAGCTTGCCGTTGACCTCGCGCACGGGCACGCCGCGGTGGACCACGCCGGCGCCGACCGGCTTGCCGGTGCCGATATCGGCCGGGTCGGTATCCAGGTCGAAGCGTGGGAAGAGGACCTCGGCGGTGGAGAAGGAATCTGTCTCCGCCACCGACATGACGGGGTCGACGCCGTCTAGGGAGAGGTTCCACTTGGCGGAATCCATGTCCCAGCGGTCGGCGACGGTGCCGCCCGGATCGACCACGCGGCCGTTTTCTTCCATGACGAGGCCACGGTGCGTGGCGTTGGGGCTGTCGGCCAAGGAGGGATCGTTAGTCTGGGAAGCCGTGAAGAACTTTCCGGGGGTGTAGGTCCCGTCTTCGCGCTGGTCGAGGGAGACTAGGAACGGCGCGTCGGTGTACTTGCGCATGTAGTTCAAGAAGTACGGCTCTTGGCGGTCGACGTGGAAGGTCTTGAGGATGACGTGGCCCATGGCAAAGGCCAAGGCGGCGTCGGTGCCCGGCTCGATGCGGGCCCATTCGTCGGCGAACTTGGTGTTGTCGGCGAAGTCGGGGGAGACCACGACGACCTTGGTTCCCTTGTAGCGGGCCTCGACCATGAAGTGGGCGTCCGGGGTGCGCGTGACCGGGATATTGGAGCCCCACATCATCAGGTAGGAGGAGTTGTACCAGTCGCCGGACTCGGGGACGTCGGTTTGGTCGCCGAAGGTCTGCGGGGAGGCCGGCGGCAGGTCCGCGTACCAGTCGTAGAAGGACAGGGCGACGCCGCCGATCATCTGCAGGAAGCGGCTGCCGGCGCCGTAGGAGACCTGGCTCATCGCCGGGATGACCGTGAAGCCGTTGATGCGGTCGGGCCCGTACTTGCGGATGGTGTAGACGTGCGCGGCCGAGGCCATGTCGATGGCCTCCTCGTAGGAGATGCGGATTAGTCCGCCCTTGCCGCGCTGGGAGATATACGCCCGGCGCTTGTCCGGGTCTTCCTGGATGGCCTTCCAGGCAAGCACCGAGTCGCCGTGCTTCTGCTTTTCCTCGCGGAACATGTCCACCAAAACGCCGCGGGCGTACGGGTAGCGCACGCGGGTCGGGGAGTAGGTGTACCAGGAAAAGGAGGCGCCGCGGGGGCAGCCGCGGGGCTCGTACTCCGGGGTGTCGGGGCCCGTGGTGGGGTAGTCGACGGCTTGGGACTCCCAGGTGATGACGCCGTCTTTGACGTAGACCTTCCAGGAACAGGAGCCGGTGCAGTTGACGCCGTGGGTGGAGCGGACCATCTTGTCGAAGGCCCAGCGGTTGCGGTAGAAGACGTCGGCCTGCCGGCCGCCCTGCAAAAAGACCTGTTGGCTGGAGGCAGAAGCCTCGCCACGGCGCAGGTAGGCGCCCAGTTTAAACAGTGGGTTGAGCTTGCCGTTTTCGGGAGCGGGGACTTGAGTAGTCATGGGAGTAAAACTCTCTGTTGGGGGCTGGGTTTAGCCGGGGTACGGGGCGTTCGGGCGGGCGTAGAAGACCCAGACCAGGACCGTGGTGATGGCGAAGTAGACCACGCAGCCCCAGAAGAAGGCGGCCATGGGCATAGCCGACAGGAGCATGCCGACGACGAACGGGCCGAAGGCGCCGATGGCGCCGGTCCAGCCGACCACGCCGCCTGCCTGGCGCGGCGGGAGGATCATCGGCATCTGCTTGAAGGTGCCGGCGTTAGCCAGGCCGGTGAAGAAGAACATGATGAGCATACCGGCCAGGAACCACCAGAACTGGTCCGGGGAATCCGGGTTCAAAAACAGTGCAGAGAACGCGGTGAAGATGGTCATGCCCAGGCAGCCGATGAAGGTCCAGATGGCGCCGCCGAACTTGTCGCAGAGCGGGCCCCACAGCGCGCGCACGAGGGCGCCGAGCAGGGGGCCGATGAAGGCGAAAGCCGCGCCGCGGGGCAGGTCGTCGGGGTTCATGACCTCGGCGAACTTGGAGGTCTGGCCGTAAATGTCGTTGATCATTAGGGCGAACTGGGCGGCGAAGCCGGAGAAGGCGCCGAAGCTCATCAGGTAGACGACGGTCAGTACCCAGGTGTTGATGTTGCCGAAGATGTCGATCTGCTGACGGAAGTTCGCCTTGACCGGCACGTCCTTGAGCAGCGTCCAGGCCAGCACGGCCATGACGATGGTCCACGGCACGAAGAAGATGGCCGGGGAGTGGACGAAGATGGCGGTCTGGTCGGGCAGGCGCTGCGGGGCGACGAAGCCGATGCCGATGAGGCTGAAGCCCATCAGCCACGGGGCGACCAGCTGGATGAAGGAGATACCGAAATTGCCCAGGCCTGCCTGCAAGCCGAGCGCGGTGCCGGACATCCGCTTCGGGAAGAAGTAGCCGGTGGATGGCATGAGGCCGGAGAAGACGCCGCCGCCGATGCCGGAGGCGAAGGAGATGGCGAGCAGCTCAACGAAGGAGGCGTCGGGGCGCTGGACGACCGAGAACCAGCCGAACATGGGCAGCAGGAACAGTAGCGAGGAGAAGGTGACCAGCTTGCGGGTGCCCAGCACCGGCGGCAGGAACATGAAGACCAGGCGGAAAAGGCCGCAGGCCAGGCCCGAGACCGCGGTGAGGGCGTAGAGCTGTCCGGAGCTTAAGTCGAAGCCGATCTCGTTCAGGATGGGGGCGATGGCGGAGACCAGGTACCACGCGGCGAAGCCGATGAACAGGGTGGTCGTCGAAATAATGAGCGTGCGCCAGGCAATCTTGGAGTCCCAGTGGTCGGAATCTTCTGGATCCCAGCCCTGGATGACTTTGCCTGAGGTGTCTAGCTGAGTCATGGGGTGTCCTCAAAACATCTCGAAGGAATAGCTGAATAACAATTTATCGAGTATTAGACTCAGAAGAGGAATTTGTACGGAAATTTCTGGTTTTATTTAGGGAACGTTAATGTTGCGCATTTCCCCGCCCTCCGATTCGCGCTGCGTAGGCCGCTGAGGGTTGCCTAAGCAGGGGAAATAAGCCCCACGGTGATATTTCTCACGGGCGTAGTAGAGGAGGCGGCCGAATGGGACACCAGGAGGCACCAATGCCTGAGTTGAAGGCCGCAGTAATCGTCGCGTCAAACCGCATCCAGGAGGGTACCAAGCCCAACAAGGCCGGTCAGCGTGCGGTGGAGCTATTGACCAACCACGGCGTGGAGGTCACGCAAAAGCAGTGCTTAAACGAGGGTGCCGCGAATTTGCGGCCGGCGCTGAGCCAGGTAATCGAGGCGGGCACTGACGTGGTGCTGGTCATCGGCGCAACGGGGATTTCCCGCGACAACGACACCCCGGAGGTCACGGAAGAATTCATCGCGGCCCGCATGTGGGGCCTGGAGACCCAAGTGCTCCTGGAGGGCCTGAAGAACTCACCTAGGGCCGGCCTGTGCCGCGGGATTATCGGTGTCACCTCGTGCCCGCCGGGGACCTTGCTGGTCAATTCCGCCTCCTCGGTCGGGGCGGTTGAGGACACCTTAGCGGTGGTGCTGCCCCTGCTGAAGGACATTTTCCGCGAATGCCGCTAACTCCTGTGGCGTGTCGTAGTCGCGCTCGGCGCCGGTGCCAGGGACCTCGATAAGCCGGGAGTCGCGGCGCGCCTGGCGCAGCAGCCGGCGGGCGGAGGCGTTGTGCACTCGGGGCAGCTGGGCGAGCGCGCGGCGCAGGTGGTCGGCCTTCCACAGCGAGCACAGCGGCTGCAGGAAGCCGTCGGCGCTGCGGACGATGGCGGCGTCGGCATCGGCAGCGTGCAGCGCGCGCCAGACGGCGGGGACAAGCTGGGCGGAATCGGGGGCATCGACGCTTAGTACGGCGATGTAATCGCTGTGCAGGGCCTGCGTGCCGCGTGCGATGCCGGCGACCGGGCCGCCGAAGAGCGGGTTCTCGCAGACCTGCGGCAGGCCCAGCGGGTAGGGGGAGACCACTATGCGCTCGCAGTGGTAGGGCAGCTGCCCCAGCACGCGGTCGACCAGGCGCTGGCCGGCAACGCGCAGGCTCGCCTTGTCGATCCCACCCATGCGGCGCCCCCGGCCGCCGGCCAAAACGAGTGCGCCGAGTTCGCCGGGGAGGGGATAAGCAGGCTGGGCCATAGCCTAGGCCTTAGGCAGGGTGCGGGACCAGTCGCCGGAGCGCCCGCCGGACTTGGCGATGATTCCGGCGCGGCGGATGAAGGCGGAACGGTCTACGCCCTTGACCATGTCGATGACCGCCAACGCGGCGACGTTTACCGCGGTCAGAGCCTCCATCTCCACGCCGGTGCGATCCGCGGTGCGCACGGTGGCCGAAATCGCCACGCAGTCTTTATGAAGCTCGAGGTCGACGCTGCAGCCGTGCACGCCAATGGTGTGCGCCAGCGGCAACAGCTCCGGGGCCTTCTTGGCCGCCGCGATGCCGGCTACGCGCGCCACGGCCAGCACGTCGCCCTTGGGCATGGTGCCGTCTCGCAGCGCGTCCATGATCTCTCGCGAGCAGGCCACCTCGCCCTCGGCGGTGGCGGTGCGCACCGTCGGCTTCTTCTCGGTCACGTCGACCATGTAGGCCTCGCCGGCGTGGTTGAGATGCGTAAACTCCATTGCTCGTCCTTTCTTTAAAAGCTACTTAAACCGGGTTTAAAACCAGGTGATTTCGACAGTATCGCCCGCCCGGGGCCCGGCGGCGTGGGCGGCAAGGCCCACCATCCCGGCGGTGCCGGCCAGGTTAGCCACCATGTGGGAACCCAGCCGTCGCCCGTTGAATGGGAAGGCGGCGGGCGGGTTGTCCGCGTAGTCCACCCAGACCGGCAGCCAGGCGGGGCGGTCCCGGGTGTCGGGGAAGTCTTCGCCGGCGCGGACTATCCCGCGGCGGCGAAGGTCCGGGTGCGGATCGCCGCGGAGGGCGCGCAGTGCGGGGGCGACGTAGAGGTGGAAGGAGACGAAGGTCGCTACTGGGTTGCCGGGAAGAGAAATCATCGGCGTCGAGCCCCAGACGCTTATTCCCTGCGGGGCGCCGGGCTTTTGGTCGACGTCGCCGAACCAGGCATCGCGGGCGTAAACCTGGGCGCTGGTGTGGACGATGTCGAAGGCTCCGGCCGAGACCCCGCCGCTGGTGATGATGAGGTCGTGGGTCTGCGCCGCCTGATGAGCCAGGGCGACGAAGGAATCGCTCCGGCCCGAGGCGCCGTCGCTGTCCCCGGAGTGCAGGTGCGTTAGCTCGGCGGGCCCGGAGTCTCGCACGAGCTGGGCCAGCATGGGCCGGTTGGAATCCGGGATCTGGCCAGGTTGCAGCAGCTGGGCACCGCCATCGCCCAGGCTCACGAGCTCGTCGCCGGTGGAAATCACCGCCACCCGCGGCGTGCGGTGCACGGGCAGTGTGGTCAGTCCCGCGGAGTGGCAGGCGGCGATGACCCCGGGATCCACGCGGGACCCGGCACGGACGGCCGTGTCTCCAATGGCGAGGTTGTCGCCGGCCCGGCGGATGTGGGCGCGGGCGGGATCGGCACCGCGGATGGTCACGGTTTCGGGCAGGGGGGTCGGCCCGGCGGGGATATTGGTCAGCTCCACGGGCACGACCACGAGCTCCGGATCGAGGGGATCGGCGACGGGCGCGCCGGTCATGATCCGCACCGCAGCACCGGCGGGCACCTCCTGTGGCGCGCTGCCGGCCGGCACGTCGCCTGCTAGCGGCAGCGTGGTCGGGCCGGAGCCCAGGTCGGCGCGGTGGACCAAGAAGCCGTCCATGGCCGAGTTGTGGAAGGCGGGCACGGGGATGTGGCAGGTGGCATCGGCGGCACAATACTGGCCGCTGGTCAGCTTGCTCAGCGGCGTGTCCACGGCCGGGAGAGGCCGGACGAGGCTGAGGACGCGCGCGAGGTGGTCGGCGACGGAGCACGATGAAGAATGGTGCATAACGGGTTCTAGCTTAAGCTGGCTACCCGCCGATGGCGGACATCGGCCGGTCCGGCTGCAGGAAGCCCTCGTCGTTGACGCCGTGGCCGGGCAGCTTGGCCCACATCTCGCCGGCCCAGGCGGTCATGAGTTCCTCGTCGGAAGCGCCCTGGCGCATCAGGTCGCGTAGGGAGGTCTCCGAGTTGCCGAAGAGGCAGTTGCGCACCGCGCCGTCGGTGGTCAGGCGGGTGCGGTCACAGTCGCCGCAGAAGGGGTGGCTGACCGAGGCGATGATCCCTAGCTTGCCGCGCGTGCCGTCGGGGCAGGTCGCCTCCCACAGCGCGGCGGGGGCTGAGCCGCGCGGGGCGCGGGCCGGGCGCAGGTCGAACGCGGATTTCAGGCGGTCGAGGATGTGGTCTGCGGTGACCATGGTGGAGCGATCCCACTGCTCGCGCGGGCCCAGGGGCATCTGCTCGATAAAACGCAGCTGCGCGCCCTTGTGCAGGGCGAAGTCGGCCAACTCGACGATGTCGGCGTCGTTGATGCCGGGCATGACCACGGCGTTGATCTTGACGGGGTGGAGGCCGGCGGCCAGGGTGACATCGATGGCTGCGAAGACGGAATCGAGTCGGTCGCGGCGGGTCAGCTCGGCGTAGGCGGCGTGGTTGATGGTGTCCAGCGAGATGTTGACCCGGTCCAGCCCGGCGGCCTTGAGCTCGTCGATGCTCTTGTCCAGGCCCAGCCCATTGGTCGTCAGCGCCGTGCTGGGGGCGTGGCCTTCGTCGGTGCGCAGATTTTTGGTGGCCGCGATGATTTCTGCCAGCGACTTGCGCAGCAGCGGCTCGCCGCCGGTGAAACGGACCTGCCGGATGCCCAGGCGCTCGACGGCCAGGCGGATAAGTCGGATGGTTTCTGCGTCGTCGAGCTTGTGCTGGTTGGGCATCCAGTCCAGGCCCTCGGCGGGCATGCAGTAGGTGCACCGCAGGTTGCAGCGGTCGGTCAGGGACACGCGCAGGTCTCGGGCGACGCGACCGTATTTGTCCACCAAGGCTCGGTTGCCGTTGGCGTCGGCGGCAGGCAGGTCCGCGGCGGCCTGCGGGCGGCCGGCTACGCGCGGGGTGGGTAGCAGCACCTTCGGGGCGGAAGAACGGTCAGTCATATTCTCCCAACTCTATGCGTTGTGCGGATAGGACTACTAACCACAACGGCGCGCCCAGGTCAGCTATTCCTTTCCGAGGGCGCGGGCCTAGGTCAGCGGCTGGTCCGGATCCAAGGTGGCGTTGTCATCAATCTGGTTGGCCTCGCCCGGGCCGGCCAGGCGAATGATGTTGTACTCGCCCTCGGCCAGGTGGGAGCGCAGATCCTTCTTGTCGAACTTGCCCACCGACGTCTTATCGATGCTCTTGATGAAGGTCCAGTACTCCGGCAGCATCCAGCCGGGCAGCTCGGAGCGCAAGTTCTCCCGGAGGCTCTCAGCGGTCTCGATGGTCGGGTCGATGTCGTGCTGGAGGACGGTCACGGCCAGCGGGCGCTCGCCCCACTGCTTGTCGGGGTAGCCGATGACGGCGGCCTCGATGACCCGGTCGTCGGCCATGATGAGGTTTTCCAGCTGCACGGAGTAGATCCACTCGCCGCCGGAGCGGATGACGTCGCGGGCGCGGTCCTCGACGGTCAGGAAGCCATCCTTGGTTACCGAGCCCACGTCGCCGGTGCGCAGCCAGCCGTCGGCGGTGAACTTGCTGACCGCGTCCTCGGTGCGCTTGCCGCGGAACTGGGAGGCCGCCCCGCCTTCCTCTGCGGCGGGCGAGTGATAGTAGGACTCCGTGACCAGGTTGCCGCGGACCTGGATCTCGCCGGCGTTGCGGTCAGTCTTGGAGACCACCTGCCCGTCGTTGACCACGCGGTATTCCAGGCTGGTGGGGAAGCGGCCCTGGGAGATGCGGTAGCCCCAGCGGGAATTACCGCTAGCGCCCTGCGGCGGGCGCGCCACGGTGCCCACAGTGGTGGTTTCCACCATGCCCCACACGTGCACCACGTCGACGCCGAAGCGCTCCTCCCAGACCTTGATCACCTGCGGCGGGACCGGGGAGCCGCCGGCGTAAATTTCGGTCAGCGACATGCGCTCTGGCGGGTGGTGGAGGTAGTGGACGAAGAGCTGGATCCAGATGGTCGGCACTCCGTGCGCCACGCGTGGGTGGGTGGAGGCGATGAGCTTGGCCAGGGTGGGCGCGGAGACGTCCGAGTCCGGCAGGATGAGTGGTGTGCCCGTCATGAAGGCAGCGAAAGGCACGCCCCAGGACAACACGTGGTAAATGGGAATGCAGCACAGGAAGGACTCGCCGTGGGTAATCGCCAGGCTGTCCGTGGTGCGCAGCAGCATGGAGGCTAAGTAGATGGAGCGGTGCGAGTAGACCACGCCCTTGGGCGCGCCGGTCGTTCCGGTGGAATAGCACAGCGCCGCGGCCGCGGACTCGTCTAGGACCGGCCAGTCATAGCGGGTCGATTGCCCGTCCAACAGGGCTTCGTAGGAATAGACTTCCACGCCGCGGGGGAAGTAGGGGCTCAAGTGGCTCACCCGGCCCGGGCCCGTGAAGACGACCGCGCGGACGGTTGCGGTCCCGGCTAGGACCGCGCCCAGCTGCTGGGCCAAGCGCGGATCGGCGACGATGACCTCGATCTCCGCGTGGTTGACAATGTGCCGGATCTGGTCGTTCATCAGCTGTTTGTTCAGCGGGGTAAATACCGCGCCCTTGCAGGCCACGGCGAACATGACCTCGAGGTGTTCCGAGCAATTCCATAGGAAAGAGCCGACGCGCTCGTCGCCGGTAATCCCCAGCTCGTCGTGTAGCACGTGGGCGAAGGCCGCCGCGCGCGCCCCGATGTCCGCGAAGGTGCATTCCTCGGCCGCCCCGGCGCCGTCGGGGGCGTGCTCGCCGTGCCATGTAGTGACCTTGGTCTGGCTGTGGACGGTGGCGCCCTGCTCCAAGATACGGGAGATATTGAGCGGGACTTCCTGCATGGTGGAGTGCATGGTCACTATGATAGCCACCTCTTTAGGCCCCGGGGTGGGACCGGTACCGAAGAAGGTGGAATCTTGCGCTATACTGTCTGGGACTGGCTGAGCTGCTTGAGCGTTTGAGCTACGTGAGCTGCCCTAAGTTAAACAGTAAAGCACATGTGCTCGGGCCTGCTCGTGCAGTCGAGATGCGTTGTCCCTGGGCCCTGACCCCACAGAATGGGTCAAACCACAGCCTCCGCGCTTTCTGGGTGAGTACCTCAAACGCCGTGCACACGGCGCAAGGTTTAAGGCCGGCCCGCAGAGGGACGACGTGGTACCTGCCGAGGAATGGGCAACTCGGTCCCACGCGGACCACTCGGGCTCCCTTCCGGCCCCAACCGGCGCTGCGCGCCCTCGAGGCTGCTCGAGGTCCACGACAGTCAGCCGCTGGGCGCCCACGGTAGGCTAGCCAGAGTTTTATCTTTTAACTACACAGTCATTTCCAGAGTGCCTAGCCGGCGGACCCAAAGACTTGGGAAAACCGGCCCGGTAACACGCGGCAGGACCGCCCGACCGGGCTCGCTGGGCACCCAGAATCATCCGCTGGGAAAAGCGACGAAAGGACTTCCGTGAGCGATACGGAGAATATCTCGCCTCAAGAACTGGCATCCCTGAAGCTGCCGCAGCTGCGCGAAATTGCGGCCCAGAAGGGCCTGCGCGGCATCAGCGCTCTCCGCAAGGGCGCTCTCATCGAGGCAATCACCACCGGTAAGAAGCCGGCCGCCGCCAAGGCCGCGCCGAAGTCGGCAGACAAGGCGGACAAGCCCGCTAAGCAGGCGCAGGAACAAGCCTCGGCCGCGCAGGCTGACGTTGCCCCGCAGCGCGACGGTCGCCGCCCACAGGGCCGCGACGACAAGCAGGGCGACGGCGAGAAGAACGCCGACAATAACAACGGCAACAACGGCAATGATGAACCGCGCTACGAGTCCCGCGCACAGGCCCGTCGGGCCCGCCGCAACCGCGCGCGCCGGGGTGGGCGCGACGACCACGACGGCAACAACCAGGACCAAGGCCGCGACAACCAGGATGATTCCCGCAACGGCAACAACGGTAACGGCGGGAACAACGGTAAAAACGGTAAAAACGGCAACAACGGCGGCAACAACCACCGCCGGAACAACGGCGACGATGACGAACGCGGCGGCCGCCGCGGGCGTCGCAACCGCCGCAACCGCCGGAACCGTGGCGGCGGCAACGACAACCGCGGTGGCGGCAACGACCTGCAGATTCGCGAGGGCGATGAGCTGCAGGCCGTCGGCGGCATCCTCGAGGTAGTCGACAACAACGTCGCGTTCCTGCGCACCACCGGCTACCGCGCGGCGAACTCGGACGTCTTCGTCAACCAGAACCTGGTCCACCGCCTGGGGCTGCGCTCCGGCGACGCCGTGACCGGCCAGGTCAAGGTCGCCGGCGCCACACGCACCCACGGCAACGGCCGCAACCGCCGCAAGTACAACCAGCTGGTGCGGGTCGATACCGTCAACGGGATGGACCCGGAAGAGGCCAAGCAGCGCCCGGACTTTGCCAAGCTGACCCCGCTGTATCCGAACCAGCGGCTGCGCCTGGAGACCGACCCGAAGGTCCTGACCACCCGTGTCATCGACCTGATTATGCCGATCGGAAAGGGCCAGCGCGCCCTGATCGTCTCCCCGCCGAAGGCCGGTAAGACGACCATCCTGCAGAACATCGCCAACGCGATCTCCATCAACAACCCGGAGTGCTACCTCATGGTGGTGCTCGTCGACGAGCGCCCCGAAGAGGTTACCGACATGCAGCGCTCGGTCAACGGCGAGGTGATTGCCTCCACGTTCGACCGCCCGCCGTCAGAGCATACCTCGGTCGCCGAGCTGGCCGTCGAGCGCGCCAAGCGCCTGGTGGAGCAGGGCAAGGACGTCGTCGTGCTGCTGGACTCCATCACCCGCCTGGGCCGCGCGTACAACAACTCATCCCCAGCCTCCGGGCGCATCCTGTCCGGCGGTGTCGACTCCAACGCTCTCTACCCGCCGAAGCGCTTCCTGGGCGCGGCCCGCAACATCGAAAACGGCGGCTCGCTGACCATTATCGCCACGGCCATGGTAGAAACCGGCTCGACCGGCGACAACGTCATCTTCGAGGAATTCAAGGGCACGGGCAATGCCGAGCTGAAGCTGGACCGCTCCATCTCCGAGCGCCGCGTCTTCCCGGCCGTTGACGTCAACCCGTCGGGTACCCGCAAGGACGAGCTACTGCTCGTGCCGGAGGAGCTGCGCATCATGACCAAGCTGCGGCGCATCCTCGCGGCTCTGGACTCCCACCAGGCCATCGACTTGCTTATCAAGCAGCTGAAGAAGACCAAGTCCAACGGCGAATTCCTCATGGGCGTGGCGCAGTCCGCGCCGATGGTCGCTGACAAGGACGAGGAGGATTACAAGTAATGGCTAGCCAGGTTTCGCTGGTCGACGACATCGTCTCCGAGTATCAGGGTCTGGAAATGCAGATGGCCGACCCGGAGGTAGCCGGCGATCAGAACCAGTTCCGGAAGCTGTCTAAGCGCTACGCCGAGCTGCGGCCCATCATCCAGGTCAACGACGAGCTCAACCAGGCTCGCGTTGACCTCGAGGACGCGAAGGAGATGGCCTACGAGGACCACGACTTCCAGGTCGAGGCCGATCGCTTGGAGGGCGAGGTCGTCGAGCTGGAAGAAAAGCTCGCTGACCTGTTGGCCCCGCGCGACGAGCACGACGCCGAGGACATCATCATGGAGATCAAAGCCGGCGCCGGCGGGGAAGAAGCCGCGCTTTTTGCCGGCGACTTGGCCCGCATGTACGAGCGCTACGCCGACAAGACCGGCTTTAGCTGGGAGGTGCTTGGCCTCAACGAGTCCGACCTGGGTGGCGTGAAGGACATGACCATCTCCTTCAAGTCGAAGAACCCGTCCCGCGACGGCGCGTGGTCTGTCTTCAAGTTCGAGGGCGGCGTCCACCGCGTCCAGCGCGTGCCGGTGACCGAGTCCCAGGGCCGCATCCAGACCTCGGCGGCCGGCGTGCTGGTCTACCCAGAGCCGGACGAGGTCGAGTCGGTCAACATCGACGAGAAGGACATCCGCGTCGACGTCTACCGTTCCTCCGGTAAGGGCGGTCAGGGCGTGAACACCACGGACTCCGCCGTGCGCATCACGCACCTGCCCACTGGGCTCATCGTCACCTGCCAGAAGGAACGCTCCCAGATCCAGAACAAGGCGCGCGCCCTGCAGGTTCTGCAGGCCCGCCTAGATCAGATGGAGCGTGAGGCCCGCGAGGCCGAGGACGCCGAGCAGCGCGCCTCCCAGGTCCGCACCATGGACCGTTCCGAGCGAATCCGCACCTACAACTGGCCGGAAAACCGGATCACGGACCATCGGATCGGCTACAAGGCCAACAACCTGGACTCCGTGCTGGACGGAGACATGGGCGATCTCATCACCGCCCTGCAGAACCAGGAGCGCGCCGAGCGCCTCGAGGCCGAAGGCTAGAAGTGGCCCCCGGCACGTACGCGCGCCTGCTCCGGGAAACCACCCGGCGGCTTTCGGCGGCCGGCGTGGCCTCCCCGGAGTTCGACGCCCGCCTGCTGCTGAGCCACCTCATCGGCTGCGGGCACATGGATATCCCGCTTAATGAGTCGACGATGCCCGGCTTCGAGCTCGCCCTCGAGCCGCTCGTTCGCCGCCGGGAGCAGCGCGAGCCCTTGCAACACATCGTGGGCACCGCCCCGTTCGGCCCGCTCGATCTCGCGGTTGGCTCGGGGGTTTTCATCCCGCGCCCAGAGACCGAGGTCCTGGCCGACTGGGCCAAAGGCAAGGCTGAGGGCTTGATTAAGCAGGGGAATAATTCCCCCCTAACGATCCTCGACCTGTGCACCGGCTCGGGCGCCCTGGCGGCCTACCTGGCCTATTACCTCGTACCCGCCACCCGCGTCGTGGCGGTGGAGAAGTCGTCTAAGGCCGCGGAGTATGCCGCGCGCAACTTCGCTGACTTGGGGCTTCAGGTGGAACTCGTCGAGGGCGACGCCTGCGACCCAGCCCTGAAACCGGAGCTGGACGGGCGCGTCGACGTGCTGGTGACCAATCCGCCCTACGTGCCGGAGTCGCCGGTCTTGGCCCCGGAGGTCTACCACGACCCAGCCGAGGCGGTCTTCGCCGGATCGGATGGCATGGACGTCATCCGGGCCATGGCAGACAACCTTACGCGCTGGCTGGCACCCGGCGGATGGCTCGGTATCGAGCACGATGATGCCACCTCCGCGGCCGTGCAGAGCGTCCTTAGGGACACCGGCGCCTTTAGTACAGTAGAACCAATGCTCGATCTCACCGGCACCGCCCGCTTCGTGCGCGCGCAGCGTAAAGAGTAGGGTTAAAGCTCCCGTAACCAGGGAAGCGGTGCCGAAAAGACACCGAGACCAAAACCAGAGAACTTTAGTTTTTCGTGGGAGAAGTTGATGCAAGGCAAAATCTATAGTTGCGCTGACGAAGCGGGGCGTGCGAACGGTATCGCTGCGGCGACTAGGGCCGCGAAGTCCGGGCGCCTGGTGGTACTGCCGACGGACACTCTCTACGGCATCGGCTGCGACGCCTTCGACAACGACGCGGTAGCCAATCTGCTAGCCGCCAAGCACCGCGGGCCGGACATGCCGGTGCCGGTGCTCATCGGCTCCTGGGAGACCATCCAGGGCCTCGTTGCCACGTATTCCGACCAGGCGAAGCTCTTGGTCGAGGCCTTCTGGCCGGGTGGGCTGTCCATCGTTGTGCCGCAGGCGCCGAGCCTGCCGTGGAACCTGGGGGATACCCGGGGCACGGTCATGCTACGCATGCCGCTGCACCCGATTGCCATCGAGCTGCTCCGCGAGGTCGGCCCGATGGCTGTGTCCAGCGCCAATATCTCCGGCCACCAGCCGCCGACCACGGCGATTGCCGCCAAGCAGCAGCTGGGCAAGTCGGTCTCGGTCTACCTGGACGGCGGGGAAACTGCCATCGGCAAGCCGTCGACGATTATTGACCTGGCCGCGCCGCAGCCCTACCTGCTGCGGGAAGGCGCCATCTCGGCCGAGCAAATCTCCGAGGTCATCGGCGTTTCCGCCGAGGCCCTCCGGACCCGTCCGGGAGCCTAATGCTAGGCGGAGCCGGGGTGCCGCTGCGCGAAATCGGACTCGTCATCCTCGTCGCGGCGATTATCACCTACCTGACCACCGGGATCGTGCGCTCGGTGCTGGTGCGCAGCGGCCGGGTCGCCGAGGTGCGCCAGCGCGACAGCCACTCCCAGCCCACGCCCCAGCTGGGCGGGCTGGCCATGTACACCGGGTTTATCTCCGCGGTCTTCTTCGCGGCGCAGCTGCCCGCGCTGACCCGCGGTTTCATGCCGGTGACCCCGGAGATGACCGCGGTCATCTGGGCTTCCAGCGCCATCGTCCTGGTGGGCGTCGTCGACGACTTGGTCGAGCTGTCCGCGCTGGTAAAGCTGGCCGGGCAGCTGGTCGCAGCCACCTTGCTCTCGGCCCTGGGGCTGACCTGGTCGCTGCTGTTCGTGCCGTTTGGCGGCGGCACCACGCTGCTGCTGGACCAGTTCCAGTCCTCGTTGGTGACCATCTTCATCGCGGTCCTGCTGGTCAACGCCATCAACTTCGTCGACGGGCTGGACGGCCTTGCCGCCGGCCTGGGCCTTATTGCGGGCGGGGCCATCCTGATCTTCTCTTTGACGGTCCTGCACGACCAAGGCGGGGCGGTCTCGGCGTACCCGCCCGCCATCATTGCGGCCGGCCTGGTGGGCATGTGCGCCGGCTTCTTGCCGCACAACTTCGAGCCCTCACGCATCTTCATGGGCGATAGCGGTTCGATGCTCATCGGCCTGCTGCTGGCGGCGGCCTCGACGTCCGTTTCGGGCAAGATCAATATGTCGCTTTACGGCGGCGCCGACATGGTGGCGGTCCTCTCGCCGCTCATCGTCGTCATCGCCGCGGTCTTTATCCCGGTGCTGGACCTGGTCTGGGCGGTTATCCGCCGCCTGTCCCAGGGGCGCTCGCCGTTTTCGGCCGACAAGGCCCACATTCACCACCGCTTGCTATCGCTAGGGCACACTCACCGCCGCACCGTGCTGGTGCTCTACCTGTGGGTCTCGGCCGTCGCCTTCGGGGCGGTGAGTTTCTCGGTCGTGCCGGTGCCCGTGGCGGCCGGGGCCACGGCTGTGGCCATCGTGACGGCCGCCGTCGCGACCCTCATCCCGCTGCGCGCTGGCAAGATCGGCCGCGTGCCAGCCTCGGCCGATAAGCCGGGCTAGAAGGTCCACCCGTACAACCTGTAGGATTCGTATTCGTGTCTGAAAGCTTTGATTCTACGCAAACTAACCCGAACGGCAGGGCGCCGCGCTCCGAGTTCGACGACCACCGCCGGCCGATGGTGCGCGCGGTGCGCTTTGGCTCCATGGCGCTGGCGGTCGTGACCGTGCTGTCGCTGGCCGGCTGGGGCTGGGCCAAGGACCTGCCCGGCATCTGGGGCGTGCTCCTCGGAGCGGCCATCGGCGGAGGTTTCGTCCTGCTGACCGCGCTTTCGGTGCTCGTGACCGCCAACTCCAGCCCGTCGACCACCATGGCGGTCGTTCTTGGCGGCTGGTTGGTCAAGGTTGTTCTCTTGATTATTGTCCTGCTGGCCATCCGCGGCATGGACTTCTACGACAACGTCGCGCTCTTCATGACCGTCATCTTGGCCCTCATCATCGTGCTCGGCACCGAGGTGTGGGGGATTATCACCTCTCGGGTGACCTACGTGTCTTAAAACGCGTGGGCCAATGCGTTGGCCTTTGAGGGCCCGTGAGCCTAGTGCCCGGGAAGTAATGCTTCCCGGGCACTTTGTCGTGCCGGGGCAAACGAGAGGGGCCCGTGTTGGGGCTTCGGGGGTGTGTTTAGCAGGTATTTGTCACCCCCGCGGGGGCTCAAAGTGTAAGGCTGTGATTAACCTTACCCGCCTGGGTTTTCAGTGGGAACGGGCAGTTTTGGGGCGAGAGTGGACCAATTGTTCGGGTTTCCTACCAGCTACTTGCACAAACTGGCCCCCCGCGTGCGAAATTTCAATAACAAGCTGCTAGAATTTCCTGCGGGTTACCGCGGATCTAGGGTCCGCAGTCTGTGAGTGACGGACTGCTACGCCTTATAGTCCGTTGCGGTGAATCCCTGCTGCAGCATCGCTGATGTGCGACGGAGTCCGTTGTTGCGGCAGAGAGTTTGAGACGTCCATCGCACCGTATGAATTCGACACTCATACGGCCCGAACACGGGAGAGAACGCTGAGCGTTACAACATTGGCCATGAAGGGAAGCTTTCACGCACCCGAACTGGATCCAGAATTTTTCCCGGGGCAATATTACGGCCATATCCTTTTTGCGGATACACCGTTCGCGCTGGATCGCTTGATGCTGGTCCGCCTGCTCATGGCGGCCATCTTGGTGATCCTGTTTGTAGTCGCCTTCCGGAACCCGAAGCTGGTTCCGAAGGGTTTGCAGAACGTTGCGGAATACGGGCTGGATTTCGTCCGCGTTCACATCGCAGAAGACATCTTGGGGAAGAAGGAAGGCCGTCGGTTCTTGCCGATTTTGGCCTCTATCTTCTTCGGCATTCTGTTTTGGAACGTCTCGACAATCATCCCAGGCCTGAATATTTCGGCGAATGCCCGTATCGGCATGCCCATCGTGCTGGCCATCGTGGCGTATATCGCGATGATTTACGCGGGTGCAAAGCGCTATGGCTTCGGCAAGTTCCTGAAGTCGTCGGTGGTTATTCCTAACCTGCCGCCGGCTCTGCACTTGCTGGTTGTGCCGATCGAGTTCTTCTCGACGTTCATCTTGCGTCCTGTCACGCTGGCCTTGCGTCTTATGGCGAACTTCCTGGCCGGCCACATCATCTTGGTCCTGCTTTACTCCGCTACCAACTTCTTCTTCTGGCAGCTGAATGGCTGGACCGCGATGTCTGGTGTGACTCTGATTGCAGCGGTTTTGTTCACCGTATACGAGATCATCATCATCTTCCTGCAGGCGTACATTTTCGCCCTGCTGACCGCCGTATACATCGAACTGTCACTGCACGCAGACTCGCATTAAACACGCGCGAACGACGCGGCCAACTGAATAACCCCACATCAAACCACCACCGCCTTCGCCGGCAAAGCGCTGGCGGGGAAACATTCGAAAGGGAGCGACTTTCACATGAACGACATCATCTTGGCTCAGGCAGCAGAGTCCTCGATCAACGGTCTGGGCGCCATCGGCTACGGCATCGCCACCATCGGCCCGGGCCTGGGCATCGGCATCCTCGTCGGCAAGACCGTCGAGGGCATGGCACGTCAGCCGGAGATGGCTGGCCAGCTGCGTACCACCATGTTCCTGGGTATCGCCTTCGTTGAGGCCCTGGCCCTGATCGGCCTCGTCGCTGGCTTCCTGTTCTAAAAGCGCGCGTTTCACACACAAACCCCTTTTAAGACTGGAGACTTATGAACAACGTCTTTTACTACCTTGCGGCGGAGGGTGAGGAGCTGCCAATGGAGGGCGGCAACTCGATCCTCCTGCCCAAGCTCTATGACATCGTCTGGTCTCTGTTCCCGTTCATCATCATTCTCTTGGTCTTCTGGAAGTTCGTTCTTCCGAAGTTCCAGGAGCTGTTGCAAGAGCGTGAGGACCGGATTGAGGGTGGCCTGAAGCGCGCCGAGGCCCAGCAGGCCGAGGCCAAGGCAGCCCTCGAGAAGTACAACGCGCAGTTGGCAGATGCCCGTGCAGAGGCAGCTGAGATTCGTGAGCAGGCGCGCGAGCGTGGCAAGCAGATCGAGGCCGAAGCCAAGGAGAAGGCCGAGGAGGAGTCCCGCCGCATTATCGCCAATGGCGAAAAGCAGCTGCAGGCTTCCCGCACCCAGGTCATCTCCGATCTGCGTTCCGACATCGGACAAAACTCCATCAACCTGGCTGAGAAGCTGTTGGGCGGCGAGCTTTCTGACTCCGCCAAGCAGTCTTCCACCATTGATAACTTCCTGTCCGAGCTCGACACTGTGGCACCGGCCGGAAAGTAGGAGGCTATGAAGGCAGCTAGCCGCGAAGCACTCGCTGGTGTGGAGTCGACCCTGGATAAGATCTTGGGCGAGTCCACCGCCGTAGCGATTGCCGCTCAAACCGGCCTCGAACTCTTCGAAGTTGTTGACGTGTTGGACGGGGAGCGCGAACTGCGCGCCAACCTGTCCGACGCCGCGGCTTCGGAAGACAGCCGCAAGAAGCTGGTCGCTGACCTCTTCGGCGGCAAGGTGGCCCCCAGCACCCAGCAGGTGCTGGAAGCGGCTGCCTCCGCTAAGTGGTCTTCGGGCCGGGACCTGGTTCGGGGCCTGGTGGCCCTGGGCCGGCGTTCCCTTCTGCGCGGCGCAGAGTCCGAGGGGAAGCTCGGCCAGGTGGAAGACGAACTCTTCCGCCTGTCGCGCATCCTGGACCGCGAGGGCGAGCTGACCCAGCTGCTTTCCGACCGCACTGCCAAGTCCGCCAAGAAGCGCGGGCTGCTGGCTAACGTGCTCTACGGCAAGGTCACGATGTTCACTGAGGCGCTCGCGCTGCAGGCCATCGGACGCCCGGAGCAGAACCCGATCGACGACGTTGCCAATCTGGCGTCGCTCGCAGCCGAGCTGCAGGGACGTGAGGTCGCACACGTGGTCAGCGCGGGTGAGTTGAACGAAGGCCAGCAGGCAGGGCTCGCTGAGAAGCTGGGCAAGATTTATGGTCGTGCGATGTCCATCCACTCTGAGGTTGACACCAGCCTCCTCGGTGGCATGACTATTCGTGTCGGCGACGAGGTCATCGACGGTTCCACGGCGGGCAAGATTGCCCGCCTGCGCACCGCGATGGCCAAGTAGAGTCGTTGACGGTCACTACGTGAAGACTACGACACAAACTTTAAGTAATTGCTGGACGATACTACCGAGAGTAGGAAGAACATGGCGGAGCTGACGATCTCCTCCGATGAGATCCGTAGCGCGATTGCGAACTACACCTCGAGCTACTCCGCGGAGGCCTCCCGTGAGGAGGTCGGCGTGGTCATTTCGGCAGCTGACGGTATTGCACAGGTTTCTGGCCTGCCGTCTGTTATGGCGAATGAGCTGCTCGAGTTCCCTGGCGGCGTAATCGGCGTTGCACAGAACCTGGACACCAATTCCATCGGCGTTGTGGTGCTGGGTAATTTTGAGACCCTCAAAGAGGGCGACGAGGTTAAGCGAACTGGAGAGGTCCTCTCCATTCCCGTGGGCGAGGGCTTCCTCGGCCGCGTTATCAACCCGCTGGGCCAGCCGATTGACGGCATGGGCCCGATCGAGAGCGAAGAAGACCGCGCTCTCGAGCTGCAGGCACCGTCCGTGCTGCAGCGCCAGCCGGTCGAAGAGCCGATGCAGACGGGTATCAAGGCTATTGACGCCATGACCCCGATCGGTCGCGGTCAGCGTCAGCTGATCATCGGTGACCGTAAGACCGGTAAGACCGCGGTCTGCATCGACACCATCCTGAACCAGAAGGCCAACTGGGAATCTGGCGACAAGAACAAGCAGGTTCGTTGTATCTACGTGGCCATCGGTCAGAAGGGTTCCACCATCGCTGGTGTGCGCCAGACCCTGGCCGACCACGGTGCGCTGGACTACACCACCATCGTGGCTGCCCCTGCTTCTGATTCCGCCGGCTTCAAGTGGCTGGCACCGTTCTCCGGTGCCGCTCTGGGCCAGCACTGGATGTACCAGGGCAACCACGTCCTGGTTATCTACGATGACCTCACCAAGCAGGCCGAGGCCTACCGTGCCATCTCCCTGCTGCTGCGCCGTCCGCCGGGACGCGAGGCATATCCGGGCGATGTGTTCTACCTGCACTCCCGCCTGCTGGAGCGTGCCGCTAAGCTCTCCGACGACATGGGCGCTGGCTCGATGACCGCACTGCCGATCATCGAGACTAAGGCAAACGACGTGGGCGCGTTCATTCCGACTAACGTCATTTCCATTACCGACGGCCAGGTCTTCCTGGAGTCCGACCTGTTCAACCAAGGTGTGCGCCCGGCTATTAACGTCGGTGTCTCCGTCTCCCGTGTCGGTGGCGCCGCGCAGACCAAGGGTATGAAGAAGGTTGCCGGTAACCTGCGTCTGGACCTGGCTGCGTACCGTGATCTGGAGGCGTTCGCTGCGTTCGCTTCCGATCTGGACTCGGCTTCCAAGGCTCAGCTGGAGCGCGGTCAGCGCCTGGTCGAGCTGCTGAAGCAGAGCGAGTCTTCCCCGCAGCCGGTGGAATACCAGATGGTGTCCATCTTCCTGGCAGACGAGGGCATCTTCGACGTCGTTCCCGTCGAAGATGTGCGTCGCTTCGAGACTGAGGTGCACGAGTACCTGCAGGCGAACACCCCGCAGGTCTACGAGCAGATCGCCGGCGGCGTTCCGTTCACCGACGAGTCCAAGGAGGCTCTGGTCTCCGCGGCTAAGGACTTCAGCCCGACTTTCCGCACCACCGAAGGCCACAACCTGGGCTCCGAGGCTCCGGTTGAGCCGCTCGATGCCGACGAGGTTAAGAAGACCGAGCTCAACGTCTCCCGAAAGGCTTCCAAGTAGGCACGCGCTTACGAGGACACACAAGTCGATTGATTAAGAAGGGAGGAAAGTAAAACCATGGCAACTCTTCGTGAATTGCGCGACCGTATCCGGTCCGTCAACTCCACTAAGAAGATCACCAAGGCTCAGGAGCTCATCGCTACCTCGCGCATCACCAAGGCGCAGGCCCGAGTGGAGGCATCCTTGCCCTACGCTCAGGAGCTCAGCGCAGTGATGAACCGCCTGGCGGCCGCCAGCTCGCTGGATCACCCGATGCTGCGACAGCGCGAGAGCGCCAAGGTCGCGGCCGTGCTGGTTGTTTCTTCCGACCGCGGTATGTGCGGTGGCTACAACAACAACGTGTTTAAGAAGGCCGCCGAACTAGAAGCTCTCCTCAAGAAGGAGGGCTACGAGGTAGCCCGCTACGTCACTGGCAACAAGGGCGTGGGTTACTACCAGTTCCGTGAGGAAGAAGTGGTCGGCAGCTGGTCCGGCTTTTCCCAGGACCCGACGTGGGACGAAACGCACGATGTCCGACACCACATCGTGGAAGGGTTCATCGCTGGTTCCGAAGGCACCACCAAGGCCCGCGAGGGCCTGCACGCCGAGGGCGAGGGCCAGCCGGTCCGCGGCTTCGACCAGGTGCACGTCGTCTACACCGAGTTCGAGTCCATGCTGACTCAGACCGCTCGCGCGCAGCAGCTGCTGCCCATCGAGCCGGTCATTGATACGGTGGAACTCAACCAGGGTGAGTCGGCGCTCTCCGATAACGGGGACACTGAGGAACTGAGCTCGGACTTCGATTTCGAACCTGACGCGTCCAGCCTGCTGGAAGCCCTGCTTCCGCAGTACGTTTCCCGCACCCTGTTCGCAATGTTCTTGGAGGCTTCCGCTTCCGAGTCCGCGGCTCGCCGTACCGCCATGAAGTCTGCGACTGACAACGCTACGGACCTGGTCAAGGACCTGTCCCGCGTGGCGAACCAGGCCCGTCAGGCGCAGATTACCCAGGAAATTACAGAGATCGTCGGTGGCGCTGGCGCGCTCGCCGAAAGCGCAGAAAGTGACTAGATTATGACTACAGCTCTGCAAGAGCAGAACACACAGTCGTCGGCTGCCGCCGGCCGTGTGGTGCGTGTCATCGGTCCGGTCGTCGACGTGGAATTCCCGCGCGGCGCAATGCCGGCACTGTACAACGCACTGACCGTCGAGATTGAGCTCGAGGCTGTTGCTAAGACCGTCACCCTAGAGGTCGCTCAGCACCTCGGTGACAACCTTGTCCGTACCGTGTCCATGGCTCCGACGGACGGCCTCGTCCGTGGCGCTACCGTGACCGACTCCGGCAACCCGATTTCGGTTCCGGTCGGTGACGTCGTCAAGGGCCACGTCTTCAACGCTCTGGGCGACTGCCTGGACGAGCCGGGCCTGGGCCGCGACGGTGAGCAGTGGGGCATCCACCGCGAGCCGCCGGCATTCGACCAGCTCGAGGGTAAGACTGAGATCCTTGAGACCGGCATCAAGGTCATCGACCTGCTGACCCCGTACGTCAAGGGCGGCAAGATCGGCCTGTTCGGCGGCGCCGGCGTGGGCAAGACCGTTCTGATTCAGGAAATGATTACTCGTATTGCCCGCGAGTTCTCCGGTACCTCCGTGTTCGCCGGCGTCGGCGAGCGCACCCGTGAGGGCACCGACCTGTTCCTGGAGATGGAAGAGATGGGCGTGCTGCAAGACACCGCCCTCGTTTTCGGCCAGATGGATGAGCCGCCGGGAGTCCGTATGCGCGTGGCTCTGTCCGGCCTGACCATGGCGGAGTACTTCCGCGATGTGCAGAACCAGGACGTGCTGCTGTTCATCGACAACATCTTCCGTTTCACCCAGGCTGGTTCCGAGGTTTCGACCCTGCTGGGCCGTATGCCTTCGGCCGTGGGCTACCAGCCCACCCTGGCGGACGAGATGGGCGTGCTGCAGGAGCGCATTACCTCCACCAAGGGTAAGTCGATTACCTCGCTGCAGGCCGTCTATGTGCCGGCCGATGACTACACCGACCCGGCACCGGCGACCACCTTCGCCCACCTGGATGCGACCACCGAGCTGGACCGCTCCATCGCCTCGAAGGGTATCTACCCGGCAGTGAACCCGCTGACCTCTACCTCTCGTATCCTCGAGCCGGGTATCGTCGGCGAGCGCCACTACGCCATCGCCCAGCGCGTCATCGGTATCCTGCAGAAGAACAAAGAGCTGCAGGACATCATCGCCATCCTGGGTATGGACGAGCTGTCGGAAGAGGACAAGCTGACGGTGCAGCGTGCCCGTCGTCTGGAGCGCTTCTTGGGCCAGAACTTCTTCGTCGCAGAGAAGTTCACCGGCCTGCCGGGCTCCTACGTCCCGCTGTCGGAGACCATCGACGCCTTCGAGCGCATCTGCAACGGCGAATTCGACCACTACCCGGAGCAAGCCTTCAACGGCCTGGGTGGCTTGGACGACGTCGAGGCTGCGTACAAGAAGATGACCGAGAAGTAGGGAGAGGCACATGGCTGACATCACCGTAGAACTCGTTTCCCCGGAGCGGTTGCTGTGGACCGGTAAGGCAAGCATCCTGACCGCGGAGACGACCGAGGGTGAGATCGGCGTGCTTCCGGGCCACGAGGCTATGATCGGCCAGCTGGTCGAGAACGGCGTCGTGACCTTCCGCCCGGTGGACGAAGAGCGTCGCTTCGCCGCCGTCCAGGGTGGCTTCCTGTCAGTGACTGATGAAAAGGTGACCGTCTTGGCCGACTGGGCCGTCTGGGCTGACGAGGTCGATAGCTCGCAGGCTCAGGAAGATGCCAAGTCTGACGACCAGATCCTCCAGTCCCGCGGCGAGGCCGGGCTTCGTGCTCTGCGCCGCTCGCAGGAAAAGTAGCGTGCGCTAAGGGCACGTAAGGGGCAGCAACTGCCGCCTTTCTACTCTCGTCATTTAGGCTTTGCGCCTGTAAGTGTTCCTTGACAAAAGGAACGGCTTACAGGCGCTTTGTCGTTTTTATGCGGTCTTTCGTATTAGCACTTTCCGCGGAATACCGACTAGACTCAGATCATCACTTGTGGCACCCACGCTAAACACGTTTTGCAGGGAAGGTGAGAGGTTATGAGCTCGACCGTGGTTTCTATCGTCCTCTGGGTCGTTCTCGCCCTAGTGGTCTGCGTGGTCCTCCTGGCGGCGGTGCGCTTTTTCACCCTGCGTTCCAAGGGCACGCCGATGTTGATGCGCTCGGTGCCCGCCAAGGACACCCGGGGTTGGCGCCATGGCGTCATCTCTTACGCCGGGGAATTTGTTGAGTACTACGAGCTGCGCTCTGTATCTCCCAGCTGTGACCGCCGTTTTAACCGCCGCGACATCGAAATCTTGGGCACCCGCGCCCTGGACGATGAAGAGGCGGTTTTTATTTCGTCTGGCATGAAGGCCGTCCATATAATCGTGCGCAACCAACAGTACGAATTGGCCCTGGCCCCGCACGCGCACATGGCCTTTTCCGCCTGGGTGGAGGCCGCACCCTCGCAGCGCCAGGAGCACCGCGACTTCCACCAGATGCGCAAGAAGATGGAACGCCCCATGCGCACCAACCTGCCCCACGACATCGCTAGCTGGCAGTCCTACTACGAATAGCCCGAAAAACGCCGCCCACTGTGCCGTTCCCGCCCGCTGTTAGGGCGGTTTTCGTGCGTCTGGGGGCTTTCCGCCCTGCCTGGTGTGCGGTGGGGTGGCGCTAAGGCGATAGGGTGGTAGCCATGCGTTTAGTAATCGCCTCCTGCAGCGTCGACTACGTCGGCCGCGTCGATGCCCACCTGCCGCTGGCAGACCGCCTGCTGTTGCTCAAGGCCGACGGCTCGGTCTCGATCCACGCCGACGACCGCGCCTACAAGCCCCTGAACTGGATGACTCCGCCGTGCACGGTCACCGAGTCCGTCATCGAGGACATTGATGGGGAGCCGACCGGGGACACCCTGTGGCTGGTGGAAAACCCGAAGGGGGAGCAGCTGCGCATCACCATCGCGAAGGTGCACCAGGACATCGAGGTCGACCTGGGCGAGGATCCGGGCCTGGTCAAAGACGGCGTGGAGGCCCACCTGCAGGAGCTGATCGCCGAGCACATCACGACGCTCGGGGAGGGCTACAGCCTCGTGCGCCGCGAGTACCCGACCGCCATCGGCCCGGTCGATATCATGGCGCTCGATAGCAACCGGGAGCATGTGGCGGTCGAGGTCAAGCGCCGCGGCGGCATTGACGGCGTGGAGCAGCTGTCCCGGTACCTGGACCTGCTCAACCGCGACGACCTGCTGGCCCCGGTGCACGGCGTTTTCGCCGCCCAGGAGATCAAGCCCCAGGCCCGCACCCTGGCCGAGGACCGCGGCATCCGCTGCGTCATCCTGGACTACCAGGACCTGCGCGGCATCGAGTCGAACGAGCTGCGCCTGTTTTAGCCCGCCTTGTCCAAGCCCCCACAGTGATGAGTCTCGAAGGAGGTAGACGTGCCGCGACGCAACCGCCGGCAACGCCCGAGCCCGCGCAAGCTACCCGCTGACGGCGCCGGTTTCTACGGCGCCCAGGTCCAGGAGGGCCCGCGCTGGAGCTTCGGCCAGCCCTACGTCGTGCGCCAGATTGGCGCGGCGCGGGCGGTCAAGAATTACGTGTGCCCGGGCTGCAACCACACCATCTTCCCCGGGGTCGCCCACGTGGTGGCGTGGCCGAAGGATGCTGGTGGTCAGTCTCACGATAGGCGGCACTGGCACCGTGGGTGTTGGGACCGCCGCTAACGGCCCACTGGTCGGCGCCCGGCGAGTAGGATGGTGAGCATGATTGTTGCCTTCTCTGTAGCTCCCGCAGTTGTTGATACCCCGGACGCCGAAATGGCCGACGCCGTCACGGAGGCCGTGCGCGTGGTGCGCGAGTCTGGCCTGCCGAACGAGACCAACGCGATGTTCACGCTCATCGAGGGCGAGTGGGATGAGGTCTTCGACGTCATCAAGCGTGCTACCGATGCCGTCCGCGCGGTCTCCCCGCGCACCTCGCTGGTCATCAAGGCGGACATCCGCGAAGGGCACACCGGGCAGCTGACTCAGAAGGTCGAGTCCGTCAACCGCCGCCTGAACCAGAACTAGCAGCCGGCGCAACTTAAGTCGAAATCAGCTAAGAAAGGACTAGTATGACGAATCCCCGCGGACCGCAGGTGGCCGGCGCCTTGGATCTGGGCGAGGTCAAGGCGCGTGCCGAGGCGCGTGCCCAGGCCGAAAAGCACGGCACCCAGTCGCCCGCCCAGGGCGCGGAGCAGTCCGGCGCAGGTGCCGGCCTCCGCGCCTTCTTTGAGGTCACCGAGGCCAATTTTGAGTCCGACCTGGTGCGCCGCTCCCTGGAGGTGCCTGTCGTCGCGCTCATCGGCACCGCGCGCTCCACGCAGTCGGAGGAGCTCAAGTCCAACCTGCGCCAGCTGGCCGAGCGCGGAGGGTTTAGATTCCTGGTGGGCTATATTGACGCCGACCAGCACCCGCAGATCGCGCAGGTCTTCGGCGTGCGCAACCTGCCGACCACCATCGCGCTGGGCGCGGGCCAGCCGCTGACCAACTTCGAGGGTTCCCAGCCTATGGAAGCCCTCGAGCAGTGGATGGACACTTTGGTCCAGCAGGTCTCGCCGCAGCTACAAGGCCCGGGCCCCGAGCTGCAGGCCGCCCAGGCCGGCCAGGCGCCGGCGGGCGAGGAGGAGGCTGCCCCGGCGGAGGATTCCCGTTTGAGCGAGGCGGAAGAGCAGCTTGGCAACGGTGACTTCGACGGCGCGATTGCCACCTACGAGGCTATCCTGGCCGAGGAGCCGGGCAACCAAGAAATCAAACAGGCCCGGGATACCACGCTGCTGCTCAAGCGCCTGTCCGCGGCCGGCCAGGGCGTGGACCACATCGGTCAGGCCGACGCGCACCCGAATGATATCGACGCCCAGCTCGACGCCGCCGACGCCGAGGTTGTCGCCGGCCGCCCGGAGGCCGCCTTCGAGCGGCTTATCGCGGGCATGCGGCGTACCGCCGGCGCGGACAAGGACCGCCTCAAGGAGCGCCTCCTTGAGCTCTTCGGGCTCTTCGACGCCGCCGATCCGCGCGTGCTGTCCGCCCGCACCCAGCTGGCCAGCGCCCTGTACTAGGGCGCCCTGCACCCGGGCCCCGGGGGAGGGGCCGGGTTTAAGACTCGGTGCCGCGGTAGAGGTACCACTGCACCGAATTGGCCGGCAGCAGGACCCGCAGGAAGTTGTTGCCGTCGCGGCACACCGTCTCCACGTGGCGCGGCAGGTCGTTGGCGGCGCCGGAGTAGACGCCGTCGTCGGTGTTGAGCACCATCTCCCAGGCGCCCGCGTGCGGCACCCAGACCTCGTAGCCCGGGTGGGAGTTGCCCGCGAGGTTCACCACTGCTAGCAGTGTTTGGCCGTTGCGCGCGTAGCGCAGGTAGCCGAGCACGTTGCGGGCGGCGTCGTCGCCTACCACCCACTGGAAGCCGGCCGGATCGAAGTCCTGGTCCCACAGCGCCGGGGTGTCGCGGTAGATTGCGCCGATGTCGCGGGCCAGGCGCTTTATGCCCTGGTGGTACTCGTGCCCCCAGCCCTGCAGGTTGGCCCAGTCCACGGAGGAGCCCTCCGACCACTCGGTGACTTGGCCGAACTCGTCGCCCATGAACAAAAGTTTCTTGCCCGGGTGCGAGTACATGTAGCCAAAGAGCGCGCGCACCCCGGCGGCCTTGTTCCAGTCGTCGCCGGGCATCCGTGTCCACAGCGTGCCCTTGCCGTGGACGACCTCGTCGTGGCTAAAAGGCAGTACGTAGCGCTCGGAATAGGCGTAGACCATCGAGAAGGTGATCTCGTGATGGTGGTGGCTGCGGTAGATGGGATCGCGGCTGAAGTACTCCAGGGTGTCGTTCATCCAGCCCATGTTCCACTTCAGGTCGAAGCCTAGCCCGCCGTGTTCGGTGGGGGAGGTCACCCCCGGCCAGGAGGTGGATTCCTCGGCGATGGTGAGGATGCCGGGGCTGACCCGGTGGACGGTCGCGTTGGTTTCCTGCAGGAGGCGCACGGCCTCCAGGTTCTCCCGGCCGCCGTGCACGTTCGGCAGCCAATCGTCGCGGGAATAGTCCAGGTAGAGCATGGAGGCCACCGCGTCGACGCGCAGGCCGTCGACGTGGAATTCCTCGGCCCAGTAGAGGGCGTTGGCCACCAGGAAGTTGCGGACCTCGTTGCGACCGAAGTCGAAGACGAAGGTGCCCCAGTCCGCCTGTTCGCCGCGGCGCGGGTCGGGGTGCTCGTAGCAGGGGCGCCCGTCGAAGCGCCCGAGGGAGAATCCGTCCTTGGGGAAGTGGGCGGGCACCCAGTCGATGATGACGCCGATGCCGGCGCGGTGGCAGGCATTGATCAGCGCACGCAGCTCGTCCGGGCTGCCCCAGCGCGCCGACGGGGCATAGTAGCCGGAGACCTGGTATCCCCAGGAGCCGCCGAAGGGGTGCTCGGCCACAGGCAGGAACTCGACGTGGGTGAAGTTGTGCTCCAGCAGGTAGTCGATGAGCTCGGCCTGCAGGGTCGCGTAATTAGAACCAATCTTCCAGGAGCCGACGTGGACCTCGTAGATATTCATCGGCTTGTCGAGGTTGCTATCGCGGGCGGCCAGCCATTCGGCGTCGGTCCAGTTGAAGGTGGTTCTGGCCACGACGCTGGCGGTCTCCGGCGGGGCGAGCGTGGCCTTGGCCAGCGGATCGGCCTTGTCGATGCGCCCGTGCTCCCGGGACTGGATGGCGAACTTATAGCGCTCGCCTTCGCCCACGCCCGGGATGAAGACCTCCCAGATGCCAGTCGCGCCCAGGCTGCGCATGGGGTACTGGGTGGGGTTCCAGCCGCAGAAATCGCCCACCACGGCCACGCCCAGCGCGTTGGGCGCCCACACGGCAAAGGCCGTGCCGGTCACGGTGCCCAGCTGTGTGTCGTACTCTTTCAGGTTGGCGCCCAAGATCTCCCAGAGGCGTTCGTGGCGGCCTTCGGCCACCAGGTGCAGGTCCAGCGTGCCCAGCGTGGGCAGGAAGGCATAGCCGTCCGCCACGGTGCGGTTTGCGCCCCCGGGGTAGCCAACCCGCAGGCGGTAGTCCTGCTGCTCGGGCAGGTCGGCCTCGAAGATGTCGTGGCCGGCCGCGCGCATGGGGGTAGTCCCGGCGGCGGTGAGCAGCTCGACGGACTCGGCCCCGGGCTGGCGGGTGCGCACCGTCCCGTTGTGCCAGCCGTAGAAAGCGTGAGGGTCGTGGTGCTGGCAGTGGTCCAGCCGGCTGAGGTCTTCGGCGGCGATGGTGGGCTCGAAATCTGGGCTGGTATCCATGGCTAAGACTGTACGTCAGTTCCTTCGGTTTCGGAGGGTGAATGCGGACCCGGGCGGCCGGGCGCAGACCGCGGGGCCTAGGCGCGGTAGTCGGTGACTTCTCGCCAGGCCAGCTGCTCGCACAGGTCCGGCTCGGCGGGCGGGAGAAGGAAGATGTGGGCGACGTCCCGCATGGGCTCAAGCCGCACGAAGTTGCGCTCGGACCAGTTGTAGGCGGCCCCGGTAACCATGTCCTGGACGGTGAATACATCGCCGGGGTTGCGCCCCAGGCGGCCCAAGTCCAGATCTACGGTGGCCTCCTGCGGGTTGCGCGGATCCAGGTTGATGACCACTAGCACCACGTTGCCCGTGACCGCGTCCGCCTTGGAGTAGGCAAGGATGTTCGGGTTGTCGGCGGCGTGGAAGTGCAGCGTGCGCAGCTGCTGTAGCGCCGGGTTTTCCCGCCGAATCTGGTTGAGCAGGCGTAGATAACCCTCCAGAGAATCTCCGGAGTTGACGGCGGCCTGGAAGTCGCGGGGGCGCAGCTCGTATTTCTCCGAGTCGAGGTATTCCTCGCTGCCCGGGGCGAGAGGAAGGTGCTCGTAGAGCTCGTAGCCGGAGTAGACACCCCACAGCGGCGACAGGGTGGCCGCCAGACTGGCGCGGATGGCGAACATGGCCCGCCCGCCGGTCTGCAGGGAGGCGTGCAGGATGTCCGGGGTGTTGACAAAGAAGTTGGGGCGGCAGATATCGGCCTGATCCACGTGTAGCTGGGCGAACTCGGTGAGCTCTTCCTTGGTGGTCTTCCACGTGAAATAGGTATAGGACTGGCTAAAGCCGAGCTTGGCCAGGCCGAACAGGCGCGCCGGGCGGGTAAACGCCTCCGCTAAGAAGATGACCTCCGGGTGGTCGCGGTGGACCTCGGCAATGATCCAGGCCCAGAAATTGGCTGGCTTGGTGTGCGGGTTGTCCACGCGGAAGGTTTTCACGCCCGCCGCGACCCAGAACAAGACCACGTCCAGGATCTCTTCGTAGAGTGCCGCGGGGGAATTATCGAAGTTGAGCGGGTAGATGTCCTGGTACTTCTTGGGCGGGTTTTCCGCGTACGCGATGGTGCCGTCTGCCAACACCGTGAAGTATTCCGGGCGCTTTTTAGCCCAGACGTGGTCGGGGGAACACTGCAGGGCCAGATCCAGGGCCACCTCGAGGCCGAGCTGCTCGGCGCGCTGTACCAGGACACGGAATTCGTCCAGGGTGCCCAGCTGCGGGTGGGTGGCCCGGTGGTCGGCGATAGCCCACGGCGACCCCACGTCGTCGGGCCCGGCGTTCAGGGTGTTGTTCTTGCCCTTGCGGTGGACCTGGCCGATGGGGTGGATGGGAGGGAAGTAGACGGTGTCAAAACCCATCGCCGCCACGCGGTCCAGGGCCTGAGCGGTCGTGACGAAGGTGCCGTGGACGGGCTCGCCGTGAGCGTCGCGGCCGCCGGTCGAGCGCGGGAAGAGCTCGTACCAGGAGTTGTAGAGCGCGGCCTGGCGCTCCACGTAGACCTCCCGCACGGTGTCTTCGACGACCAAGTCGCGCAGGGGTTGCTCGGCCAGTGCCTGGGCAACGGCCGCGGACAGGGCCGGCGATACCCGTGCGTTAACGTCCCGGGTGGCATCCCGCAGGGACTCGGCGGCCTCCTTGTAGAGGGAGGCGGAATTCTTGCGGGTCATGGCGGCGCGGTCAAAGAGGTCGGCGCCGTGGCGCAGGTCGTTGTCCAGCTCCGCGGCGGACTGGCCCGCGGCCAGCTTCTTGGTGACGGCATTGGTCCAGGTGGCTACCGGATCCGACCAGGCCTGGACCTGGAAGCGCCAGGTGCCCGGCTTGTCGGGCACGAAGACGCCGTGGACGCGGTCCTGTTCTTCCGGATCGTCGCTCAGGCGGGTGTTGAACGCGGGGTTGGACAGGGTGGCATCGTCAGGCGAGTACACCACGAGGTTGGCGGCCACCGCGTCGTGGCCTTCGCGCCAGACTAAGGCGGTGACGGGAATGACCTCACCGACTGCTCCTTTGGCGGGTAGGTTTCCGTGATCGATTACGGGCCGGACGTCGTCAATACCAAGGCGGGTCGTCATGGAAATTAGCGTAGTCGAGGTGTTTCAGTGTCGCCTGGCAACTGGAAAATCAGCCACAATGGGACACGTGAGTTCCTCGATGTTTAGCCAAGAACAAATCGCCGCCGCCCGCGCAGCCGCCCAGTCCGCCCGCGGCACCGCCGCCTCTGCCGCGACGGGGGCGGCAGAGACGGCCGCCGCAGAAACCGATCAGGATTGGCTGATCGACTTCCGCGGGGTCGAGCTACGCCGCGGCGGCAAGACCCTCGTGGGCCCGGTCGACTGGCAGGTCGAGCTCGACGAGCGCTGGGTCATCATCGGGCCTAACGGCGCGGGCAAGACCTCGCTGGTGCGCATGGCCGCGGCCGAAGAATTCCCGTCCACGGGCACGGCCTTCGTGATGGGCGAGCAGCTCGGCAAGACCGACATGCGCGATTTGCGCGCCATGATCGGCATCTCCTCGGCCGCCGTGCAACACCGCATCCCGGACAACGAGCGCGTCGACGACCTGGTGGTTTCCGCGGGATACGCGGTCCTGGGGCGCTGGCGCGAGGACTACGGGGACATGGATTTTAGCCGCGCGAACCGGATCATGGAACAGACCGGCTGCACCCACCTGGCCGAACGCACCTGGGGCACCCTGTCCGAAGGCGAGAAGAAGCGCGTCATCCTGGCTCGCGCGCTCATGCCCAACCCGGAACTACTCATCCTGGACGAGCCCACCGCCGGCATGGACCTGGGCGGCCGCGAGGACCTGGTGGGCTACCTGGGGGACTTGGCCTTGGACGCCGACGCCCCGGCCATCGTCATGATCACCCACCACGTCGAGGAGATCCCTTACGGCTTCACCCACGCGATGATCCTGGACGAGGGCGAAGTCGTCGCCAAGGGGCTTATCAACAGCGTGCTCACCTCCGACAGCCTCACCCGCGCCTTCGGCCAGCCCATTCAGGTCGACCGGATCGGCGAGCGCTACTTCGCGCGCCGGGTACGCTAGGAGGCCACGACCTCCCTAACTGGTGGACGAAGAATTCGCCGCGCCCAAGTCCCGGTGGAGAAGATGAGCAAGATAAACCCCTTAGATGTCATTGACACGACCGACACAACCGGCTTCAACGGCGGCCGGCTGTCGGCGTCAGTGCTGCTCATTCGCGACGAACCCGACGGGCTCAAGGTCTGGGTCCAAGAGCGCGTGGCCACCATGCGCAACTACCCGGGCCACGCCGTCTTCCCGGGCGGCGGGGTAGACCCCCGCGACTTCCCGCCGCGCAGCTGGGACTCTGGCAAGCTCTGGGCCGGCGCCTCCCTGGTTTCCAAGGCCCGCCGGCTGGGGGTGACCAAATACAAGGCCCACGCCCTGGTCTTCGCGGCGGCCCGGGAACTGTTCGAGGAAGCCGGCACGCTCCTGGTCGTCGACGAGAAAGGCCGCGTCGAGTCCAACGCCGCACGCTTTCACGCCGAACGCCTCCAGCTGGAAGGCCACGAGCTGTCTTTTTCCGACTTCTTGAGCCAGGAGTCGCTGCGCATGGACTCTGACCGCCTGCTTCCCTGGGGCCGCTGGGTCGGCCGTTCCCCGGCCGGCCACTGGTTCGACACCTTCTTCTTCGTCGCCACCCTGCCGCCCGGCCAGGAGCCCGACGGCAACACGGGCGAGGCCGCCGATGCCGGCTGGTTCTCTCCGCAGCTGCTCATCGACGGCTGGCGCGCCGGACTGGTGCGCTTGGTCGCGCCGACCTGGGCGAACTTGCAGCGCCTGTGCCGGCTAAGCACCGTGCAGGAGGTCCTAGACGACGTCGATTATTCCGACATGCGGCCGGTGGTGGGCGAGCCGGTGGATGACCCGCGCTACCGCGAGTTTTTCACCACCCGGCCCGTCGACCGCATTTAGGCCGAGCAAGCTGCCTGCCGCCCAAATTAATTTTTACCTTTACCCCTCTTTCCTCCCGACCCGTCGAGAAAGGCACCGCTGCACCGTGGCATTCGAACTAGCCGACATCCGGTTCTTCCAAGACAACGCCGCCGACATCCGGCAGGCCAGTCAGCAGCTGGAGGGAGCCCGCGCCAAGGCGCTGGCCGAGGCCGAGTTCCTGCGCGAGCGCTTCGGCGAGCACGGGCGTGCGGTGGGAGAGCTGGCCGACGCCCGCCGGCGCGCGCTGCGCACCGCGAAGTTCGCGGACACCTGGTTAAGCGACGTCGACGCCGTCCAGCAGGCCACGCCCGCGCCGGTGGCTCGGGCTCGGGCCCGGCACCTGGCCGGTATGGGCGTGGACTTCGTCCACGACGTCACCTGCTCGGTGGGCACCGAGGCCCCGGCCCTGCAGGCAGCCGGCATCGGCTACCTGGGCAGCGACCTGGATAGGCCGCGCGTGGCGATGGCCCAGCACAACGTGCCCGGCGTGCCCTTCGTAGTCGCCGACGCCTTGGCGCCGGTCAGCGCGCGCGGGGTGGTCGTAGCGGACCCGGCCCGGCGGGCAGGCGGGCAGCGCATCACCAAGGTGGAACAGCTGCTGCCGACCCTGCCGGACCTGCTGGCCGCCTACCCGGGCCGCCCCATGGCCGTGAAGTGCGCGCCCGGCCTGGACTACAGCGAGTGGGCGGGCCCGGTGGTGGTGGCCAGCGTCGACGGCGCGGTCAAGGAGGCCTGCCTCTACACCCCGGATCTGCAGCAGCGCTCGGCCCCGGACGGCCAGCCGGTGCGCGCGGCGTGGCTGCTTCGCGGCGGCGCCGACTCCCGCGACGGAGACGAGACCATCAGCAGCACCGATTTTGCCGCGGGCGAGCTGCCGGCGGCCGGGGAGGTGGGCCGCTACATCGTGGACCCGGACGGCGCGGTGGTGCGCGCGGGCCTCGTCAAGCACTACGCGGTGCGCCACGGCCTGTGGCAGCTGGACGAGAAAATCGCCTACCTGACGGGGGAGGCAATCCCACCGGGCCGGTCGGGATTTCCATTCATCGAGCAGGTGAGCCTGAAGCGCTTGAGCTCGTGCCTGAAGTCCCTGGACGCCGGCAGCCTGGAGATCCTCGTCCGCGGTGTCAACATTGACCCGGACCAGCTGCGCAAGAAGCTGAAGCTGCGGGGATCGCGCCCTCTGGCGGTGGTCGTCACGCGGCTGGGCCGCGGTGCCGTGGCGCTGGTTTGTGAGCCACGCCAATGGAATTAGTCCCGCCTTCGCTACTACTATGGCGCGGAGAATAAGTTTCTAGAACGCTTCAACCAAATTGACGGAAAGGTCGAATACCCATGCCCACTATCGTGGCTCTGGTCAAGTACGTACCCGATACGTGGTCCACTAAGACGTTGGAAGAGGACAACACGCTAAACCGCGACGCTGTGGACAACATTATTGATGAGGTCAATGAGTATTCGGTGGAACAGGCGCTGCGGCTGCGCGACGCGAACCCAGAAGCCGGTTACCGCGTGGTGGCCCTGACGATGGGCCCGGCCGGCGCCGAGGAGGCCCTGCGCAAGGCTTTGGCCATGGGCGCCGACGACGCGGTCCTGCTCAGCGACGAGGCGCTGGCGGGCTCGGATGCCATCGGCACCGCCTGGGCGCTGAGCAACGCCATCAACACCCTGGACGGCGTTGTCCTTATCACCATGGGTACGGACGCCTCCGATTCGCAGACGGGCCTGCTGGCCGGCCTGCTGGCCGAGTACCGCCAGATCCCGGCGCTCACGCAGCTGCACGCGGTGAGCCTGGCTGAGGGCACCGTGCGCGGTACCCGCGAGGACCACCGCGGCACCTGGGATCTGTCCGCCCCGCTGCCGGCCCTTATCGCCGTGGGAGACAAGGCCGACAAGCCGCGCTTCCCGAATTTCAAGGGCCTCATGGCGGCCAAGAAGCACCCGATCACCACGCTGGATCTGGCCGCTATCGGCGTCGACCCGGCGCAGGTGGGGCTGAACTCGGCGACCACCCAGGTCACCGAGGTCGCCCAGCGCCCGCCGCGCACCGCCGGCGAGCTGGTGGAGACTGGCTCTGCCGAGGACAAGGCCGCCAAGATTGTCGAGTTCCTCGAGTCCAAGAACCTGCTCTAACACCCGCTCGCCGCGAACGCTTATAAGGAGTTTTCTTTTCATGTCTCACGTTTATGTTTTGGTCGAGCACACCGGTGACCAGCTGAGCCCGGTCACGGGTGAGTTGATTACCGCTGCCCGCCAGTTGGGCACCGTCTCCGCCGTCGTGGTCGGTCCCGCCGGCACCGGCGACAAGCTGGCCCCGGAGTTGGCCCGCTGGGGTGCGGCCCAGGTCGTGGACGCCCAGGCTGCGGACTATGATTCCCGCCTGCTGACCCCCGAGGTCGACGCTCTGCACGGGCTGGGCGCGGCCAACCCGGCCCCCATCCTGATTGCCGCGTCCGCCACCGGCAACGAGATCGCCGGCCGCGTGGCCGCCCGCTTGGCCTCCGGCGTCTTGTCGAACGTCTCCGGCATCCGCCCGGACGGCGCGGCCCAGCACGCCATCTTCGGCGGCTCCTACGACGCTTATGCCACCGCGGCCGGCCTCTGCCCGATCTACACCCTGCTGCCGGGCAGCGTGGCCGCCGAGGCCGAGGCCAGCGTCGGCGAGGTGGCCGCCATGCAACTGCCGGCCGCGACCGACCGTGATATCAAGGTCGAATCCTTTACCCCAGCCGAGAAGTCCGCCCGCCCGGACCTGCCGTCGGCGGCCACCGTGGTCGCCGGTGGCCGCGGCGTGGGCGATGAGTTTGCCGGCGTCGTCGAGCCGCTCGCCGACGCCCTGGGCGCGGCCGTGGGCGCTACCCGCGACGCCGTCGACGAGGGCTTCTACGACGCGGCCTACCAGATCGGGCAGACCGGCGTGACGGTGACCCCGGACCTTTACATCGGCCTGGGTATCTCCGGCGCCATCCAGCACACCTCGGGCATGCAGACGGCCAAGAACATCGTCGTGGTCAACCAGGACCAGGACGAGCCCTTCTTCCAGATCGCTGATCTGGGCGTGGTTGGGGACCTGCACGAGATCGCCCCGGCGCTGACCGAGCAGCTGAAGAATCGCGCCTAAGATGTCCCACTATTTCGATTACGCCGCCACCCAGCCCATGCGCCAGGCAGCCATCGACGCCTGGGTTGCCGCCGCCGGCAGCGTCAACTCCGGCGCCCAATACGCCTCCGGGCGCAAGTCTCGTTCGGTGCTCGACGACGCCCGCGAGAAGGTCGCCGAGCTGCTGGGCTGCGAGCCCATCGAGGTAATCTTTACCGCCTCCGGTACCGAGGCGGACAACATCGCCATCCAGGGCCTCTACCGGGCCGCCGAACGCGGGCCGGAGGAGCGCCGCACCCGGCGCATTATCTCCACCCCGATCGAGCACCCGGCGGTGCGCGACACCGTGGCCACCCTGGAGCGCCAAGGAGCGACAGTGGAGCTGCTGCCGGTCGACCGGCACTCGCGGGTCAGCGACTTGAGTGCCCTGGACACCCCGGCGGACCTGGCGACCTGCATGTGGGCCAACAACGAGATCGGCGCCCTCCAGCCGGTGGAAGATATCGTGGCGCGCGCCAGCGCCCAGGAAATCCCGGTCCACATCGACGCGGTGCAGGTGGTCGGCAAGCTGCCCATCAACTTCGTGGAACTGGGAGCGACGACCCTGGCGGCCAGCGCGCACAAGTTCGGCGGCCCGCGCGGCATCGGCCTGCTGCTGGCCCGCCGTAGCCCGGCGCCCCAGCCCATCGCCTACGGCGGCGGCCAAGAGCGCGGTATTCGCCCCGGCACCGTCGACGTGGCCAGCGCGGCCGGCTTGGCCGCGGCCCTGGACGAATCCGTGGCCGAAATCCCCGCCGAGTCCGCGCGCGTGGGCGCCCTGCGGGACCGGCTGCGCGAGGGCATTCTGCGCGAGATCGACGACGTCGTGGTCAACTCCAGCGAGCCCGCCTTGCCGTCGCACCTGCATTTGTCCTTCCCGGGCACCGATGGCGACAGCCTCATCATGCTGCTCGACCAGCTGGGCATCGAGGCCTCGACAGGCTCGGCCTGCTCGGCCGGCGTCAACCGCATGTCCCATGTCCTCGAGGCCATGGGCGTGACCGAAAGCGAGGGGATTGGCTCCCTTCGCTTCACTCTGGGCCGCAACACCAGCGACGAGGACGTGGACTACGTCTTGGCGCACCTGCCGGAGGTCATTCGTCGGGCCCGGAGCGTATAGACACCATATTCCCAGCTAAGCCCCAGTGATTCTGGGGTGGGGCAGTCCTATGTTGAGAGGGTGAACTTTCTTTCTGACCTGCCCTTGGCCGAGCCAGTCGATGCCGCCATCTTCATCGGCATTTTGGTCATCGCGGCCGGCGTCGTGGTGTGGCAGCACCGCTGGTGGCCGGTGGCCGTTGCCGCGGTCATCTGTCTAGCCGCCGGATTCTTCCTCCAGCGCTGGGACGTGCCTTTCTTCCTCGTGGCGGCCGCTGCCGTCCCGCTGGCCGCCCTGATTCGCAAGCCGAAGGTGCCCACGGTGCTCGCCGGCGTTTTCTCCCTGCTGGCCACCGTTTGGTAGGTCAACATCGAATACCAGACCTACCCGGCGTCGGGTCGTTCGACCCGACGCCGGTGGCCAAGGAGATGAGCCTGGCCGAGTTCCAGTCCGCCCAGGGATTCAAAGACGCCGTGATCGTGCACCTGGACCTGCCGGGCACGCGCTCGCAGTTCGCGGCACGCCAGGCCATCGCCTACGTCCCGCCGGCCTACTGGCGCGGCGAGAACCTCCCCGTCGTGGTGCTCCTCCACGGCAACCCCGGTGGGCCCGACCAGTGGTTCGGCTCTGGCGAGGCAGCCCAGACCGCCGACCAGTTCCAGGCCGCCAACGACGGGAGCAGCCCGATCATCGTGGCCGTTGATTCCACTGGCTCGGAGACCGCCAACCCTATCTGCGCGGATTCTAGCCTGGCCCACGTCATGACCTACCTGTCCCAGGACGTGCCGGCCGGGATCAAGCAGGCCTTCCGCGTGCACCAGCACCAGTCTCACTGGACCGTCGCGGGCTTAAGCTACGGCGGCACCTGCGCGCTGCAGATCGCCACCAACCAGCCCACCGCGTACGGCTCCATCGTGGATATCTCCGGCGAGGCCGAGCCGACCATCGGCAGCCACCAGGCCACCGTGGACAAGTTCTTCATCGCCGACGATGACGATCATGCCTCGGTCGCGGCGCTGAGCTCCCTATCCCAGCAGGCCCGCGCGGCGGGGATGCGCACCTTTAACGGCACCCGGCCCGGCGGGCACAGCTTCCAGGTGTGGCGCCCGGCCTTGCGGGAAGTGCTGGCCTGGGCCGCCCAGCGCGGCGGGATGAAACTCGACAAAGACCCCTTCGACGGAATTGAGGACCAGGATGTACGTGCTTAAAAGCGCACTGGTCTGGGTGTTAAAGACACTGCCGCGCTTCTCGGTGACGCTGGTGGCGCTGGCGGTGATGTGGGTTTGCAGGTGTGGCCCGTCGCGGGGCTCCAAACCATCGGCTTAACTGTCGGCCACGTCGGCGGGGCAGTGGTGCTGACCATTCTGGCACTGGCCTGGGGCGTGCCGGCGGAATGGCAGCTGGGTTCGCTGCGCTACGCCGCCATCGGGGTGGTCGCGCAAGTAGTCTCCACGCTGCTGGCCGTCTACGCCGCCCGCGGGGTGGAGCTGGCCGGGCTGCCCCGTGGGGCGACGACTTGCTGCACGCCAGCTTCCTGACCCCGGTGGGCTTTATCGCGGGGGCGGGGGCGTTTTCCTCCGCCCAGATGCCGCGCCTGTGGCGCCGCCGGTTGCGCCTGAGCATCATTGCCCTGACGCTAACCTTCGTGTTGTATTCGGGGACCTTGGCGGACGTGCAAGCAGTCGTGGCCATGGCCCTGGGCCTGGCGGCCGGCCAGGCGCTCTACCGGCCGCACCGGGTGGAGGCGTTGGTGGCCGAGCGGCGCGTGCTGGTGGCGGTCGTGGTGCTCTCGGTGGCCGTCGGCCCGTTCTTCGTGGCGCTGGACCCGCTGGCCGAAGGGCCTTTTAGCGTGGTCACCCAGCTGCTGTGGTCGGCGGACCTATCCCGGATCGAGGTGGCCGAGCTGTGCACGGCCAGCCCGTTGAGCGACGAGTGCTTGAACGCCCTCGACATCGCTCGGGCCCACGGGATAGGCCCCGTGGTGGCCAACCTGATGCCCTTTATCGTCCAGCTCGTGCTGGCTTTCGGCCTCATCCGCGGCCGCCGCCTGGCCTGGTGGCTGTCGCTGGCCTTCCAATTCTGAGTGATGGGCGTGCTGGTGGCCCAGCTGTGGGCGCCGGGCGAGGTCGACCTGCTGGTCATCAACCTCGCGCTGGTGCTGCTGCCGTGGATTATAGCCACGGCCGTGCTGGTTGCCACCCGCTCGCTCTTCCACGTTGCGACCAACCCGGCGCTGCTGCGGCGGGCCGGGGTGCTGGTGGCCGGCGTCGCGCTCGCTGGGGCGGGGGACCTGGGTGGCCGTGGCGCTGCTCTACCCGGAGGGGTTTATCACCATCAACACGGCAGGCGACGTGCTGGCGGAGCTGCCGCTGCGCTTCCTGCCGACGGTCGTTTCCCTCATCGGGCCCCACTACAGGGGCCCGGCAACGTGGTTTGGCTGGCTGGTCTACGAATGGGTCGGTATCCTCGCCTGGGTGGCTCTGGCTTGGCAGCTGTATACCTGCTTCGCGCGCCCAGCGGATCCGGAAAACGCCGCCGACCGCGCCTGCGCCCGGGAGATCCTCGGCTCTACCAGCGGTGACCACCTGTCGTTTATGACGCTCTGGGAAGGCAACCGCTATTTCTTTTTCGGCGGGTCTTACGTGGCCTACCGCGCGGGCAGCGGGATTGCCCTGACCGTCCGGGCGCCGGTGGGCCCGGCGGGGGAGCACAGCCGTGCGCTTCGAGGAATTCGCCCACCACCAGGGACTCAGCGTTGCCTGGTACTCCGTCGACGTGGATTTCGCCAACGCTCACCCGAGGATCAAGCGCGTCAAGGCCGCGGAGGAGGCCGTGCTCAGCTGCGCCAACACCGAGTTCAAGGGCAAGAAGTTCCAAAACATCCGCACCGCGCGCAACAAGGCGGCCAAGCAAGGGGTGGAAACCGTCTGGACCACCTGGGACGAGCTCGACCTCGCGGTGGCGGCGAAGATCACGGCGCTGAGCGAGGAGTGGGTCTCGGACAAGCCGCTGCCGGAGATGGGGTATACCCTGGGCGGCCTTAAGGAGATGCAGGTACCTGGCACCCAGATTCTCTACGCCATCGACGCGGAAGGCGTACTACACGGGGTTACCAGCTGGCTGCCGGTGCGCCGCGACGGCGAGGTGGTCGGCTACACCCTGGACGTGATGCGCCGGGCCGCGCACGGCTTCCAGGGCGTCATGAAGCTTGTGATCTCGGAGTCGCTCATTATCGCCGCGGATCGCGGCTGCGAGTGGATTTCGCTATCCGGCGCGCCGCTGGCCGGCGCGGCCGAGGACCCCAGATGGCTGGACCAGGCGCTGTCCCGGGTGGGCCAGGAGCTGGAGCCGCTCTACGGCTTCCGCTCCTTGGCGGCCAGCAAGCGTAAGTTCCTGCCGGAAGAGCACCCCTGGTTCCTCTGCTACGACGACGAGTTGAAGCTGCCGGCCATCGGCCTGGCGGCGACGAACGCCTACCTGCCCGAGCTCAACGTCGGGCAGGCCCTGTCCGCGGTGCGGACAGGGACCCAGGCGCGGCGGCCGGAGAAAGAAAAATGATCTGAAACGCGTGTTATTTATGTGACTGTTGTGGTTTAGTCGGTACACTCGCCGGCATGACCGTCACTAAGTCGCTCAAGCCCGCCCTGACCGCCGTCGTCGCCAGCGTCCTCGTCGCCACCGCCGCCCCCGCGCACGCCGCTCCGCTGAGCACGTCTGCGCCCGCGGGCGTGGATGTCGCCGCTCACCAGCACCCCGGCGGGGTGCCCATCGACTGGGGCCAGGTGAAGTCCGACGGGCAGTCCTTCGCCTTCGTCAAGGCCTCCGAAGGCGAGGGCTTTAGCAACCCGCACTTCGCCGTCGACGCCAACGCGGCCGCCGCCAGCGGGCTGAAGGTCGGCGCCTACCACTACGGGCGCCCGAACACGGACCCGAAGAAGCAGGCCGCGCACTTCGCCTCCCAGCTGGCCCTGGTGGCGGATCAGTCCCTGCCGCCGGTGCTCGACATCGAGGTCACCGACGGCAAGAACCCGCAGCAGATGCAGGCCTGGGTCCGCGAATTTACCGATGAGCTCAAGAAGCTCACCGGGCGGACCCCGATGATCTACACCTACAAGTACTTCTGGGAAGTGGAGATGGGCAATACCACCCAGTTCTCGGAGTACCCGCTGTGGCTGGCCGCCTACCAGGACGCCGCCCCGCAGCCCGTCGGCGGCTGGGACAAGCTGTCCTTCTGGCAGCGCTCGGGCTCCGGCAAGGTCGCCGGTATCCCCACCCAGGTGGACATGAACCTGTTCAACGGTACCCACGCCCAGCTGGATTCCTTCAGCGCCGGCAACTACGTCGACTTTGGCGGGGTCCTCGAGGACCTCGTGGTGACCGGCGCCCCAGACCTGGGCAAGGACTCGACCGCCCTGGTGGCCGCCATCCTAGCCATCGCCGCCGGCGTGGCCGCCGCCCCGCGGCTGGCCGATGCCGCCGGTGAGGCGGGCATCGACCGCGACGCCGCCGAGGGCCTTATCGGCTACGTCGAAAAGCTCAACGCGGAGGGCGCCCTGCCGGTCGAGCAGCTCGAGGCCATGGCCGCGGGCGACTACTCCGTCGGCGACCTGGCGCTGCTGCTAGAAAACGCCGGGCACACCGCCGGCATCGAGGTCGACGAGCAGACGGTCGCGGACGCCACCCAGGCCGCCACGGCCGCAGGCGCCAACGGCGGGCAGCTGGACGTGCAACAGCTGGCGGGCATCGTCAGTCGCGTCGTGGGCTAGCCCCGCCGATAAACTGGCGAGTAAAAGCCTCGTCCTTGTAGTGGGGGGCACCGCCCCGCCCAGCAGCCGCTTGGCCAGGGCGGCGGCCTCGACCGATCCGGCCGCGGGCAGGGGAGACTCCGAGCCAATCAGGATGATGTTGCCGTAGCGGCGGCCCTTGAGCATGGGCGGATCCGCGATGACGGCCAGATGGTCGAAGACCTCCGCCATGCCGGCCAGCTCCGCCTTGGCGCCCTGCAGCTCCGAGTGATCGCCGCAGTTGGATACGTATAGCCCCGCGCCCGCCAGGGCCTTTCGGCACGCGGCGAAGAACTCAACCGTGGTCAGCGGCCGCGGCGTGGTGGCCCCGGCGAAGACATCGCGGATGATGATGTCCCGGCTGGCCGGCTGGAAGGCCATCGTCTCCGCGCGGGCCTCACCCGCCCTGATCTTGACCGTGGGCGCACGCGGCACGTCGAACAGCGTGCGGGTCAGCTCCGCGAGCTTGGCGTCCAGCTCCACGACGGTGTGGCGCGAGTGCGGCCACAGGTCGGCGAAGTAGCGGGGCAGCGAGCACCCCGCCCCGCCCAGGTGGGTAACGCGCAGCGCCACCGGGTCGACGGGGTTGAGCACCTCAACGGCGGCGGCGATCCACCGCATGTACTCGAATTCCAGTTCGCCCGGCGAACCGAGCACAATGTGGCTGCTGGGCACCCCATTGACGTTGAGGATATAGCCGTCGCGGCGGAACTCGTCCGCGACCACCTCCGCCTGGCCCGTATCAATGTCGTAGAGGCCGATAATCCCTGCGCCAGCCTCACTGGCTTGGTTCCGTTTCCTACCCATGACCCCTTACTGTAGACACCGAGGGGAGGCAGACCAATGCCCGGCCCGATGCGGGCGGGAATGGCGATGGTTATCCCTGCGTTGAGCCGAGAGAGTAGACTTTTGAGCCGCTTTAGATAATCCGGCAGGCGGCAGTAATGGAAAGAAAGGTGGCGCGGCGTGCGAGTACTGGTGGCGATGAGTGGTGGAGTGGATTCCTCCGTGGCGGCTGCCCGCGCGGTCGAGGCGGGCCACGAGGTCGTCGGCGTGCACCTGGCGCTGCACAAGGACGCGCAGCAGACCCGGGAGAAAGCCCGCGGGTGCTGCTCGCTGGAGGACTCCGCCGACGCCCGCCGTATCTGCGACAAGCTGGGCATCCCGTTCTACGTCTGGGACTTCTCGGAGCAGTTCAAGGAGGAGGTCATCGGGGACTTCGTGGACTCCTACGCCCGCGGCGAGACCCCGAACCCCTGCCTGCGCTGCAACGAGAAGATCAAGTTCCGCGCGCTGCTACAAAAAGGCATGGCGCTAGGCTTCGACGCGGTGGCCACCGGCCACTACGCGACACTGGACCAGCACGGCTACATGCGCCGGTCCAAGGACGAGAACAAGGATCAGTCCTACGTGCTGGGAGTTATTTCCGCCGAGGAGCTGGAGCACTGCTATTTCCCCATCGGGGACACCCCGAAGCCACAGATCCGCGAGGAGGCGGCCGCCCACGGCTTCTCCACCGCGAAGAAGCCGGACTCCTACGACATCTGCTTCATCCCGGACGGCAACACCCAGGCCTTCCTGGGCGCGCGGATCGGCCTGCGCCCGGGCATGATCGTGGACCAAGAGGGGCAGGAGCTTAAAGAGCACGCCGGTGCCTGGAACTACACCATCGGCCAGCGCAAGGGCCTGGACATCAAGCAGCCGGCCGCTAACGGCCGGCCCCGCTACGTCACGGATATCGACGCCACCACTGGCACCGTCACCGTCGGCGCCCGGGAGGACCTGGCCGTGACCTTCATCGGCGCGGACCGGCTGAAGTACCTGCACCCGGCCATGGACGGCACACTGGAGTGCGAGGTCCAGGTGCGTGCCCACGGCTCGGTTGTGCCGTGCACCGCGCACATCGACCGCGCGGCCGATCAGATGCGCCTGGAGCTGCACGGGGAGCTCTCCGGCGTAGCCCGGGGACAGGCCGCCGTGCTCTACTTGCCGACCGACGACCAGCTTGGCGATATCGTCTTGGGCTCTGGCACGATCTGCGAGACGGCCTAGGCACCCCTTTGAGCGCCGGCGGGCCTTCGACTCGAGGCACCCAACGAAGGAGATGGTGACAGCGTGACAGGATTCGGGCTAGGCCCCATGCCGGGAACTTCCATGCCGGAGGCCGCCGATATCGTGCTGGGGGAGACCGGCGATCTGCCGCACCTAGCGCAGCTGCCCGACCGAGGGCTGGGCTCCGACGCTATCGGCCGGACTGCCGGCTTAGTGGAGTTCGTGACCGTCGACCGCGGGCCGCGCGCCTGGCAGATGACCGACCGTCCGCAGCTGCTTACCCGCCGGGTCTGGGACCGGATGGAGCGCGATCTGGACGAAATCCAGACCGTCTGGGGAGCAGGCGTGCCCCAAGTCAAGATCCAGGCCGTAGGGCCGTGGAGCCTTACCGCCACCATCGAGCTGGCCAACGGGCACCGCGTTATCACCGACAGCGGCGCGCGCCGCGACCTCTTCCTCGGCCTGCAGGAGGGCATTTCCCGCCACGCCGCCGACGTGGCGCGCCGCTTCGGCGCGCAGGTCGTGCTGCAGTTGGACGAGCCCTACCTGGGCCAAGTCCTGGCTGGCACGCTGCCGGGGGTGACCGACTTCGAGGACATCGCGGCGGTGCCCGCCGAAGTCGCCGCGGACACCCTGGGGCTGTTCCAGGCCCGGTACCTGCACCTGGACCAGCCGCAGTGGGAGTTGGCACGCACCGCTCAAACGGTGCTGCTCGACCTGCCGCGGCTGGACAACCCCAAAGACCTGGATGGGCTGGGCCAACACCTGGATTCGGGCGCGCGCGTGGGCCTGGGCATCACGGCGGGGGATGCCGTGGCCGGCCAGCCGGATGCTGCCCGCGGCGTGGCGATCGCTATCGCGCGCCTGCTCGATCGGCTGGGCCTGCCGCGCACGCTACTGACCCACGCGGTGGACGTCTACCCAGCCCGGCCTAACGAGCCCGCCAGGGACTACCGGCTTGCTCATCGAGTCGCAACAATGCTCGAGCGCGACGCGGGCGACCTTTAGCTAACCCGCCCGCCGGAGTCCCGCGCGAGCAGGTACTCGCGCAGGTAGGGCAGGGTGAAGTTGAGCTCGCCGTAGCGGGGAGATTCGATGATGTCGGCGTCGATGAGCCGCTGGCGCGTGCCGGAGAGGGAACGCAAGGTCCGGCCCAGCGCCGCGGCGATATCGTGCACCGGCACTGGGTCGGCGGGCGCTGCCTGGGCCATGGCCTCCAAGAATTCCCGCAGCGCCGGGGAGAGCTCCTTGACCGCCGGCTGGTGGACCTGGGTGCCCATGAGGGAGATCGCCTGGGGTGCTATCTCAGCGACATCGGCCTCCGTAACGGCGGCGCTGTCCTCACCGCCCGTCCGCAGGGCCGCCTGCTGCCAAGACAGCGAGCCGACCAGCTGCACGAGGTAGGGGTAGCCGTGGGAGAGCCCCACCGCGGCCTGGATGCCGTCCGGGCTGAAGCTGATCCCACTATCCCGGGCAGTCAGCTCGAAGGCCTCCGCCGTCAGGGACTGGTTCAACGGGCCTAGCAGGTATTTCTCCGCCCGCCGCAGGAAGGTAGCTCCCGGCAGGCTCAGCAGCTTGTCGATGCCTTGGGGCAGGCCAGCCACCACCAGCGCGACGTTGAGGTCGTCGCGGATTAAGTCCTGGTAGGCGACGGCAATGGTGGTGAGATCTTCCAGCGAGGCGTCCTGGGCCTCGTCGATGCTGATGAGGACGCCTGTGCCGGTGAGGTGGCCGGACAGTTCGCGCAGCCGGGTGTTGAGGTTGTGTTTGTAGGGCGCCTGGTCGTCGGTGTCGAAGCCGATGCTGGCCACCTTGCCGAGGCCCACCTGCTTGACCCGCATGGTCGGGCGCGGGCTGATGCCCTCGATGGCCGCGGGGATGGTGGTCTCGACGAAGTCTTCCACGATGGGGCTGCGGCCCGAGGCACGCAGCACGATCCAGCCTTGGGCGCGGGCGCGATCCTCGAGCTCGTTGAGCAGGACCGTCTTGCCGATTCCGCGGGATCCGCTGATGACCAGGGAGCGCCCGGGAGTGCCGGCGGTGCCGACCAACGCGCGTTCGAAGGAACGGAGGATGACCTCGCGGCCGACCCAATACAGGGGAGCGGCGCCGAAGGTGGGGCGGAACGGGTTGTCCCGTGGGAGGGAGGGTGCAGACATGGCCCGGATCCTATCAGCTGGAGACTATGGAGAAAGTGGAGACTGGGGAGACTTATGAAGGGCTTGGAGACTCTGGAGATTCTGGAGAGTTGGGGAGTCGTGAGGCTTTCGGCGCGGTGCGTCGGGCCCTAGCTGATCATCGGCCAGGCAGTAGAGACGCTCTCGGCGTCTCGGCCCTTGCCCTCCAGGTACTTCTTGAAGTCCATCCGGTCGTGGTACCAGCGTACGGCCTGAAATTCCATCAGCTCGTTGACGTCCTTCTGGGCCAGCTCCGGGAAGACCTGGCGCACCTGCTTCCAAGCCACGCGCGCGGCGGCGAGGGCGTCCGCGGTCGCCTCGTGCGCGTTGTCCAGGCTGACCCCGTAGTGCTCACAGACCGCGCCCAGGGTTCGCTTACCCTTGCGCCACTTGTCCATGACCCGGTCGATGACGAAGGGATCGTAGACCGGGCCGGTCACAGTAAAGTCCCCGGTCAGCGCGCGCAGGACCGAGAGGTCATAAGCCGCGTTGTAGACCACCAGGGTCAGGCCGTTGTCCCAGGCCTGCTTGATGGCGCTTACGGTTTCTTCTAGGACCTCATCGTGCGGCCGGCCCTCCGCGCGGGCCTTTTCGGTGGTAATCCCGTGGACCTGGGCGGCGGCCTCGGGGATCTCGACGCCGGGATCCGCCAGCATCTCCTTCTTGTCCACGTGGCGCCCGTCGATAGTGACCAGCGCGGAGGTAACAATGCGGGCGGATCGGGGGTCGGTCGAAGTGGTTTCCAGGTCAAAGGAGAGCATGCGGGTCGCGTCGAAGTTCATGGCTTTCACCTTAGTCGCCACCCCGGACACACGAGGCTGACTGGGCAAATGCGGCGGCTTTACCCGCCGGGCGGGAAGCCTCGCCTAGGCGACTAGACTGGAGCACCGTGACTAATCCAGTAGATGTGCAACGCGAATGGAACGAGCTCGCCCAGGAAGTACGGCGGCACCGCCAGCTCTATTACAACGAGCAGCCGGTGATCCCAGATGCCGATTTTGACAAGCTCTTCCGGCGCTTGCAGGAGCTGGAGGAAAAGCACCCGGAGTTGGCGGTCCCGGACTCGCCGACGCGCGAGGTGGGCGCGGCCTCACCGTTCGCCGACGTCGAGCACCTCGAGCGCATGATGAGCCTGGACAACGTCTTCAGCGAGGCGGAGATGCGCGACTGGCTTAACCGCACCCTGGCCAAGACCTACCTGACCGAGCTGAAGATCGACGGGCTCTCCATCGACTTGGTCTACCGCTCCGGGCGCTTGGTCTCCGCAGCCACCCGCGGCGACGGCCAGATCGGCGAGGACATCACGGCAAACGCCCGGGTCATCGAGGACATCCCGCAGCAGTTGCAGGGCACCGCGGACTTCCCGGTACCGGAGCTGGTCGAGGTCCGCGGCGAGGTCTACATGCGGCGGGAGGACTTCGCCGAGATCAACGCTGAGCGCGTCGAGGACGGCAAGCCCGCGTTCGCCAACCCGCGCAACTCCGCGGCCGGCGGGCTACGGATGAAGGACCCGGCGGAGGTGAAAAAGCGCCGGCTGAAGATGGTCTGCCACGGCATCGGCGCCCGCGAGGGCTTCAGCCCGGATTCGCAGTATCACGCCTACCAGGCCCTGGCGGCCTGGGGGCTGCCGGTCTCGCCGTACACCGAGCAGGTGGACTCGGCGGAAGAGGTAATAGAGCGCGTGAACTACTGGGCCGATCACCGCCACGACGCCATCTTCGAGATGGACGGCCTCGTGGTCAAGGTCGATGACTTGGCGTCCCAGCGGCAGCTGGGCGCTACCTCCCGGGCGCCGCGCTGGGCGATCGCCTACAAATACCCGCCCGAGGAGGTCACCACCGTCCTGCGGGATATCCAGGTCGGTGTGGGCCGCACCGGCCGCGTGACCCCGTTCGCGGTGATGGACCCGGTCTTCGTCTCCGGCTCGACGGTCTCCATGGCCACGCTGCACAACCAGTCCGAGGTCAAGCGCAAGGGCGTGCTGGTGGGGGACACCGTGGTCATCCGCAAGGCCGGCGAAATCATCCCCGAGGTCTTAGGCCCGGTCTTCGAGGCCCGCGACGGCAGCGAGATCGAGTGGACCTTCCCGGACAACTGCCCGTCCTGCGGGACCCCGCTCGCCCCGCAAAAGGAGGGCGACGCGGACTGGCGCTGCCCGAACACCCGCTCGTGCCCGGCGCAGCTGTCGGCGCGGCTGGAGTACTTGGCCTCCCGCAAGGCTCTCGACATCGAGGCGCTGGGGGAGAAGGGCGCCTGGGATCTCATCGAGCAGGGCATCCTGGAAGACGAGGCAGAGCTTTTCGAGCTGACCGAAGACAAGCTGTTGGCTTCCGATGTCTACACCTCCAAGGCGGATAAGAAAGCAAAGGGTCCGAAGTCCGCAGACAACATTGCGGTCAACACGGTCGGCCGCGCGCTGCTGGACAACCTGGGTGAGGCCAAGAAGCGCGACTTCTGGCGCGTGCTGGTGGCCCTGTCCATCCGGCACGTCGGGCCCATCGCGGCGCGGGCGTTGGCCACCCGCTACGGCTCGATGGAGGCGCTGCGCGCCGCCGACGTCGAGGAGCTGGCGGAGACCGAGGGCGTGGGCACCATCATCGCTGAGTCCTTCAAGTCCTGGTTCGAGGTCGATTGGCACGTCAACATCGTGGAGCGCTGGGCCGCCGCGGGCGTGCGCATGGAGGTTGCGGCCGAGTCCCGCCGCCCCCAGACCCTGGAGGGACTGACTATCGTGGTCACCGGCACCCTGGAAGGCTACAGTCGCGACGAGGCCAAGGAAGCCATCGTCAGCCGCGGCGGGAAGGCCACCGGCTCCGTGTCCAAGAAGACCGACTTCCTAGTCGCCGGGGAAAACGCCGGATCCAAGGAACAGAAGGCCCAGGACCTGGGCGTGCCCATCCTTAACGAGGCCGGCTTCGAGGACCTTTTGGTCCACGGCGCGCCAGCCGGCGAAGACGCGGACCGATAGGCTTAAGGCTTATCACGCCGCAAGCGTTACCGCCGAAGCCTGGAGGACGACCAACAGCATGAAGATTGCCGTTTTCGATTTTGACTGGACCATCTACTTCCCCGATGGGCTTGACCCGGATATTGCCGAGGCCATCGCCGAGTGGCAGGCGGCCGGCAATATCGCGATCGCGGCGACGGGCAAGTCCTACAACGAGGCCTACCGGGCGCTGGCCGGCTCCGGCGTGGAATTCGACTATTCCATCTTGGCAACCGGCGCGGTCATCGCGGACAAGAACCGGCAGGTAGTCCACCACGCGGGTCTGGACAGGGAAACGGTGGCCCAGCTGGTCCACGGGTTGGTCGGGAACCCGGGCACGAACGTCTACGGCATTTCCTCTACCGGGCTGGACTACTGCTTCCGCGAGTGCGTGAGCACGGCAGATACCGGCGTCATCACCGAGGTTGCCTACGCCTCCCCGGAGGCCATCCCGGACCAAGACTTCGTGGCGGTGGCGACCTGGACGCCGGATAACCCGCAGGTGCAGGACGCAATCCACCGCTGGGCGCGCGAGAACTTCGCCGTGGAGTCTACCAAGAACCAGGGCTTCGTGGACATCCTGCCGGCCGGCACCACCAAAGGAAACGGCGTGGAATGGGTGGCCCAACACGCCGGCTGGGACCGGGAGGAGATGGAGATCTGCAGCTTCGGGGATTCCTGGAACGATCTGTCCATGTTCCGGCTTTCCCGCCAGGCGTTTTCCTTCCCCTGGGCCCCGCGGGACGTCCAGGAGGCCGCCGGGACCGTCGTCGGCAGCGCGGCAGAGGGCCTGCGCCAGCTGCTGGCCTAGTGCGCGGTGCCCGCGCGGCCGTCGCTGAGGAAGGCGCCCAGGATGGTGCCCAGGTTGCCCAGGTGCTCGACCTCGGAGGCCAGGTAGTCCGGCCCGCCGGTGCGGCCGATGGCCATGACCAGGCCGGTGTCCCCGATGGGGGCGGCCGCAAGTGCCGAGTCCAGCAGGGACCAGGACGCCGGGATCCAGGAGTCGACCTCCGGGTTGAGGGCGCGGGCCTGGGTGACCTCGATGTCGTGCGGGGTGGTCCCGTCGTCCTCCGGGGCGGCGTCGGAGCTGGCGATGCGGTGGATCGGCTCGTTGTTGTCGATGACGATGGCCCAGGTCGAGGTCAGCGCCTTCGGGATGGCGGCGACCACCTCGGTCATCGCGGCGCGCACGTCGTGCAGGTGGGAGGCCACGCGGGCCAGCAGGGCAATCTGGCCGCGGCGGTCCACCCGGCCCGAGAACGGGCGGATGGAGTCCACCTCGACGCCGTCGACGGTGCTGGCGGCGGTGATGAGCGAATCGGCCATACCGCCGGCGGCGAGCTCGACCACGATGTCGTCCATGACGGTGCCGTCGGGGAAGTTCTCGACGATGTCCACCGACTGGATATTGCCGTCTACCATGCCGATCGCGTCCGCCAGTTGGCCCAAGCTGCCCGGGGTGTCGGGAAGAAGAACGCGGATGAGGAAGGACATGACAGTAGGTAATTCTTTCTGTGGCCAGCGCGATGAAGACGGGATGTTTTCCCGTAAATATTACCCGCCGGGTGTCCCAAGTCTCAATACCCTGTGCCCTTATATTTTTATCTACGCGGAAACTAGTAGCGAAAACGCAGTGTGTGGACACTACTATGTGAGGCACGTTAAATAGCGCGCGTGCGTACCCCGGCGAGAGGAGTCCATCATGTCCGTTGTCAGCGGCGCATTGTTGTTTGTCATGGCCGTGCTGGCCGGGATCATCAACTCGGCGGTGGGTTCGGGCTCTTTGCTCACCCTTCCGGTCCTGTTGGCCCTGGGCGTTCCGCCCGGGGTGGCGGTGCGCACTAATACCACCGGCATTATGTTCGCCTCGGTCGGCTCGGCGTGGGGTTTCCGCAAGGAAATCCGGCGCGAACTGCCCTACCTGGGCCCGCTGGTCCTGGTGACCATCGTGGCCTCGGCCGCCGGCTCCCTGTTGCTGCTGGCCTCGCCGTCGCACGCCCTCGACTTCGTCATCCCCATCCTCATCGTCGTGGCCCTGGTGATGGTGACCTTCCAGCCCAGGTTGACCCGCTGGCTCGCCGCGCGTTCCCAGGCCGGACAGGTAGCTGCCGGCAATGCCGCCTCGGCCGCCGAGGTGGGCCAGGCCTACCGCCGGCCCCGGGTGGTGGCTCCCATGGGGCTGGCAGCGGTCTACGGGGGCTACTTCACCGCGGCCCAGGGGATTTTGTACCTGGCCATCCTGTCGGTGATGACCGGGCGCAGCCTCAAGGCCATCAACCCGGTGAAGAACTTCCTGTCCCTGTTCGTCAACGTCACCGCCGCGCTGGTCTACCTTGTAGCCTGGGCTTTCTTTGGCTCCGAGATCCTGTGGATCGGGGTGGCGGTGGTAGCCGCCGGGGGACTCGTCGGTGGCTTGGTCGGCGCCCAGGTGGCCAAGCGCCTGCCGAACCAGGTGCTGCGCGCGGTGATCGTCGTCGTCGCGCTGGTGGCGCTGGTGCGGCAGTTCGTCTAGGCGGAGACCACCTACGCGGCTGGCGCGGGCGGTGCAGTAGCATGGTGAGGAGCAAAAGCTTGAAATAGAAACTACCGTGCGCTTGCCCGGTCCACTGGTCGACTGCCCGCTGGGTGGGACGGGCCGGCGCGGGCGGCGCACATAGAGAAGGGATGGAGTTCGCGTGTCGGAGATTTCGCGTGACGAGGTCGCGCACTTGGCTAAGCTTTCCCGCTTGGCCTTGAGCGAGGAAGAGCTCGAACAGTTTGCTAGCCAGATTGATGAAATCGTGGACTCGGTCTCTGCGGTAGGCAAGGTGGACACCGACGGCGTGGAGCCGATGAGCCACCCGCACTCGCTGAACGCCACCATGCGCGAAGACAAGGTGGTCCGGACCCTGAGCGCCGAGCAGGCGCTGGATCAGGCCCCAGCCGCAGAGGACGATCGTTTCGCGGTTCCGCAGATTCTGGGAGGAGAATAAATGAGCACTTTCATCACCCCGAATGAGGGGATTACCTCTCTGAGCGCCGCCGAGTTGGCGGACAAGATCCACTCCCGGGAGCTGACCTCCCGCGAGGTCACCCAGGCCTTCCTCGATCGCATCGCGGAGACCGACGACGAGCTCAACGCCTTCCTCCACGTCGGCGCGGAGGAAGCGCTGGCGGCCGCCGATGCCGTCGATAAGGCCCTCGACGCCGGTGAGAAGCCGGCCTCGTCCCTGGCCGGCGTCCCGTTGGCGCTCAAAGACCTGCTGACTACTACCGATGCCCCGACCACCGCCGCCTCCAAGATGCTCGAGGGCTGGGTCTCGCCCTACGATGCCACCGTGGTTACCAAGCTGCGCGAAGCCGGCATCCCGATCTTGGGCAAGACCAACCTGGATGAGTTCGCCATGGGCTCGTCCAGCGAGAACTCCGCTTTCGGCCCGGTGCACAACCCGTACGACACCGAGCGCACCCCGGGCGGTTCTGGCGGCGGCACCAGCGCGGCGCTGGCCGCCGGCCAGGCCCCTCTGGGCATCGGCACGGATACCGGCGGCTCCATCCGCCAGCCGGCCGCCCTGACCAACACCGTGGGTGTGAAGCCGACCTACGGCACCGTCTCCCGTTACGGGCTCATCGCCGCGGCGTCCTCCTTGGACCAGGCCGGCCCGTGCGCGCGCACCGTCCTGGATACCGCCCTGCTGCACGAGGTCATCGCCGGCCACGACGCCTTCGATGCCACCAGCGTGGACAAACCGGTCGCCGACGTCGTGGCCGCGGCCCGCGAGGGCGCGCAGGGCGATCTCAGCGGCGTCAAGGTGGGACTTATCAAGCAGTTCGAGCGTGACGGCTGGCAGCCGGGCGTGATGGAGGCCTATCACCAGGCCGTGGACCAGCTGGTCGCCCAGGGTGCGGAGACCGTGGAGGTCGACTGCCCGCACTTCGACGACGCCCTGGCCGCCTACTACCTGATCATGCCCTGCGAGGTCTCGTCTAACCTGGCCCGCTTCGACGGCATGCGCTACGGCCTGCGCGCGGGCGACGACGGCAGCCACTCCGCCGAGCAGGTCATGAGTATGTCCCGCGCTGAGGGCTTCGGCCCCGAGGTCAAGCGCCGTATCATGCTGGGTACCTACGCGCTGTCCGTGGGGTATTACGACGCCTACTACCTGCAGGCCCAGCGCGTGCGCACCCTGATTGCCCAGGACTTCGCCAAGGCCTTCGAGCAGGTCGACGTGCTGGTCTCACCGACCACGCCGACCACGGCGTTCAAGCTGGGGGAGAAGGTCGAAGATCCGATGGAGATGTACAACTTCGATCTGTGCACCCTGCCGCTGAACCTGGCGGGCCTGTGCGGCATGTCCGTGCCGTCTGGCATGGCCAGCGACTCCGGCCTGCCGACCGGCCTGCAGATCATGGCCCCGGCCTTTGCTGATGACCGTCTGTACAAGGTGGGCGCCGCCTACGAGGCCGGCCGCAACTCCGCGGACTAACCGCCGCCGGTTCCTGAAGGTTCCCTGTTTTTTCCATAGAGGGAACCTTCTTTTTGTATCGGTTGGGTTGCGTGTGACGAATGTGACGGTAGGTTATGGTACATGGTTTCCAAGAAAATCAAGACCCTGACCGCTTCGACCGCCGTGGCCGCCGGCCTTGCCCTGTCGGCCCCGGTAGCAATGGCCGCGCCCGCCGATTCTCAAGAACCTGCCCAGGAACCGTCCGCCGTGAACCAGCTGTCCAGCGTCGTGACCCCGGAGTTGCTCGAGCAGCTGCTGGGTCTGAGCTCCAACAGTGAGGCCGCCTCGACCGCCGCGGACGCCGGCACCGAGTCGACTGAGTCTGCGACGTCCACTGACTCGGCAGCGTCCACTGACTCTGCCGCGACCGCCACCCCGTCCGAGGACGGCGAGGCAGCAAAGTCTGAGCTGGTGACCACCCTGCCGGAGCGTGCTACCAAGCTTCAGCCGAAGGAAGGCAACAAGACCATCTCCGGCAAGCTGGTCTCCACCGTCAGGCCGGAGGCTGTCAGCATCACGCTCCAGGACGACGGCACCTTGAGCTTCGAGGACGGCTGCAACGGTGGCACCGCCGAGTACAGCTTCGACTCCGAGGGCGCTCTCGAGGTCGGCTCCATCGCCTCGACCCGGATGGCCTGCGAGCCGGCCGCCATGGCCGATGCTGCCGCCATCACCAAGATCCTCGAGTCCAAACCGGCCATCTACCAGCTCGACGACTCCACCCTGGCCCTGGCCGCCGGCGACGACGCCATCGAGTTCAAGCCCGTCCAGGCCGAGGAGAGCGGCGACGGCGCCCCGGCCACCCAGCCGGTGGGCCCGAGCGAGCCCACCGCGCCGGAGGCTGCCGGCACGGCAAGTGACAAGACCCCTGCCACGGGGGCAGAAGTGAACCAGGATGCATCCCAGGCTGGGAACACCGGTGCCGAGACTGCTAACGTAGACGACGAAGGCGTCGTTCAGCCGGACACCACCGCCGACCAGACCGGTCCGGCAGGTGCCACGGCCTAAGGCGTTCTTCGCACGCGGATATTGACAGTCCCGCCGCGTAATTCCTCAATTTGACCCCTCCCGCCAGGTTGCGGGAGGGGTCAAGTGTGCTCTGGGGAAGGCTAGCCCCTATTGGCGTTCGTCGTCTTATTTGTATTCGTCCGGTAGCGGGCCCAGCTGCGGGCCGTCCGGGTAGTACTTCCATCCGTCCTTGATGCGGACCTCGTCGTCCCACGGCAGCTTGTACTCGCCGTTGGCCAGGTCGCGGACCCAGGTCAGGTAGTTCTCGGTCTTTCCGCCGGGGTAGCCGACGTAGCCGCGGTTGCCCAGGTCGTAGATGTTGTTCTCCAGCGCCCAGTTCTTGCGGGCGTCGTCGGAGAGCGCGGGGTAGATCTCCGCGGTGACGATCTCGCCCGGGTTGCGGCGGCCCTCGGAAATCATGCCGCCGTCGTAGTTACAGACGTTGCCCTCGCCGAAGTAGTAGAAGGTGCCGTCGTAGCCGGCCAGGTTCACCGACGCGGTGAACATAAGGTTCTGGTAGGCGTTGGAACGGTTGGTCATGATCCAGGAGTCCTGGGTCTGGGTGGAGTAGCCTGAGATGCGGATGTAGACGTTCGCGCCCTTGTAGGCCGCCTCGCGGGCCAGCTCCGGGAACATACCGTCGTGGCAGATGTTTAGGGCAATCTTGGAGCCCTTCGGGCCGTCGGCCACCGGCATGCCCAGATCGCCCGGGTACCAGGGCTCAATCGGGGTCCACGGCTGCAGCTTCCGGTAGTGCAGGGCAATTTCGCCGGTGTTGTCGATCATGATGGCGGTGTTGAACGGCGGCTTACCCTCCTCGTGGTTGGGCTCCATGATGGAGAACACGCCCCAGACATCATTGTCGCGGCAGGCGGCCTTGTACTGCTCGACCTTGGGGTCGTCCAGCCCGATGAGGAACTCGTCGTAGGACCAGATCTTGGTGTTGAGCCCGGAGGAAGAGTACTCGGGGAAGACAATCAGGTCGAGGCCCGGGTAGCCGGCCTTGGTGCTGGTGACCATGCGGCAAATCTCATCGACGTTGCGCTGTACGTCGTCGGGGTGGTTGACCACGGGGACGGGGTACTGGATAAGGGCCAGCAGCAGGCCGTTGGGGGAGGCGCTGACGCTACCGGTGCTGGACATGGGAATCTCTCCTTTGGAAAATCGAATACGGGTGCAGGCCCCAAACTACGGTGTGACGGCCGGCACAGTGGCTCCTGCGGGCGGGGAATCATCTGGGTTTCCAGACTGCCCAGTTCTGGGGCCCTAAACCTCTAGCGAGAAAAAGTTTCGTAGGGTAGCCTTACACAAATGAGCGAGAATTCTGCTTACGCCCCGGACGAGCCCTACCGTGCCGGTTTTCAGGCCGGCTTCACCCAAGGTTTCGGGGCCGGCTTTGAAAACGGCTTCGACCGCGGTTTCCAGGCCGGGCAGTCCCAAGCCCACTATGATTCCCGCCGCGCCCGCAAGGAAGAAAAGCGGGCGGAGAAGCTGCGGCGGCGCGAGGAAAAGGCCACCGCGTCCGCCGGCCAAGCCCCGGCAGCGGCCCCACGCAAGCCCAAGCGCAAGGCCCACGGCGCGACCGTCACGGCCAAGCGCCAGATTTCCCCCGACATGGTGCGGCTGACCATCTCAGCGCCGGACCTGGTCGGCCAGGAGCTCGACAAGACGGATCACTACATCAAGATCCTCTTCGTGCCCGAGGGTGCGGACTACGCCTGGCCCTTCGACCTGGCTGAGGCCCGCGCCAACCAGCCGCGTCAGCTGCGCCCGGTCACCCGCACCTACACCCTGCGCAGCATCAACACCGAAACAGGGGAGTGCGAGGTCGACTTCGTCCTACACGGCGATACCGGACTCGCCGGCCCCTGGGCCCGCGACGTCGAGGTAGGCCACGAGTTCGGCTTCGCCGGCCCCGGCGGCAAGTGGAAGCCCGAGCCCGGCTACGACGCCTTCGTCCTGGCCGGCGACGAGGCCGCCGCCCCGGCCGTGGCCGCCGCGCTAGAGAAGCTGCCCGCCGACGCGCAGGCAACCGCCTTCGTGGAGGTCGAGGCTCCGGGCCACGAAATCGAGATGCCCGAGCGCCCGAACGCCACCATCCAGTGGGTCTATCGCAGCGGCGCGACCCCGGGCGCGCCGCTGGCCGCCGCGGTCCGTAAGAACGGCATCCCGGCAGGGCACACCAGCTGGTTCATCCACGGTGTGGCCGAGATGATCAAGGACCTGCGCCGCTTCCTGTTCAAGGAAAACGGCGTCGATAAGGAAGATGCGTCCATCTCCGGCTACTGGCGCCTCGGCATGACCGAGGACCTGTGGCAGTCCACTAAGGGCGAATTCGTCGCGGCCATGGAGGCCGAAGAAAAAGGCGCGGTGGATTAATTCATCCCACCGCGGGCACTTTTCCTCTTATTACTCAGCGTCTTATAACTTAGCGCCGCGCTGCTGGGCGCTGCCTTATTTGGCGTCCGAGAGGGCGTAGGCGGCTCCGGCGGTCGCGGCGGTCACCGCCAGCACGGACGGCCACGCGCCGATCTTCTTGGCCAACGGGTGCGAGGCGCCGAACGCGCCCAGGTAGAGCGCCGACAAGCCGGCGGTAGTGGCGGCGTTGGTCTTGGCCGCCCAGGACCGGCCCGCCCACAGGCCCGCAGCGCCCAGGATGACCCCGCCCAGCGGGCGCACACCCGTCTCCTTGGCCGTGACCCAACCGCCGACCAAGCCCAGGGCAACCGTCGTGGCGGTGCTGACGTTTTCTGGCTTCTTGATATCAATCATTCCCATGCCACCACACTAGTCCCGCTTCCGACCCGCGGTAAACAAGAGCGTGGACCGCGCAGCGCCCCGGCCTTCCCGCTGGGGGCTAGACTCGTTGACCATGACGCGTGATACGACCCCGCCGCAGCCCGCGGCATCGACGGTTCTGCCCGAACCGCAGGCGTGGCGCGCGATGATTGCGCTGAGCCTCGGGTTCTTCATCTCCTTGCTGGACCAGACCACGGTGGCCGTGGCCCTGCCCGCCATCGCCGTGGACATGGGCGCGACCCTCAACCAGGCGATGTGGGTCTCGTCCATCTACCTGCTCGCCGTCGTGGTCCCGCTGCTGTTTACCGGTCGCCTGGGCGACATCTACGGACAGCGCCTGATGTTCCGCCTCGGCGTCGGGCTCTTTGCCCTGGGCGCGTTGCTGTGCGCGCTGGCGCCGGGCATCGAATGGCTCATCGCCGCCCGTGCCGTCCAAGGCCTGGGTGCGGCCATCCAGATGCCGCAGACGATGTCCGTTATCAACCGCGTTTTCGCCCGGGAGCGCCGTGGCCGGGCACTCGGGGTGTGGGGTATTGTCGGCTCACTAGCCTCCCTAACCGGCCCCGTGGCCGGCGGGCTCGTGGTCAGCCTGGTCGGCTGGCACGGCGTCTTCTGGCTCCACCTGCCCTTCGCCGCGGCCGCCATCTATCTGGCCACCCGTTGGGTGCCGAAGCTGCCCACGGTCGCCCGCGCTATCGATACCACCTCCGCCGCCGTCTCCCTCCTTTCCATGGCCGCCATCGTCTTCGCCATCCAGCAGGGGCCCGAGCACGGCTGGCGCTGGTGGATCTGGGCGCTCCTGGCCGTCGGCATTGCCGGGCTCTGCCTTTTCGCGCGCCTACAAGTCACGGCCCGCCGGCGCGGCACCGAGCCGCTCATCCCGCCCGAGCTTTTCGCTGACCGCAACTACCGCCTGGGCGTGGCCTCCATTTCCAGCATGGGCTTTATGGCCGCGGCGATGATGTTGCCGATGATGATGTGGATGCAGGACGTGCAGGGTCTGCCGGCCAACCAGGCCGGACTCATCGTGGTCCCCATGGCGGTCGTCTCCATGCTGGTGACCCCGTTTGCCGGAATCTTAGTGGACAAACTGCACCCGCGGGCACTGTCGCAGTTCGGCTTCGCGGTCTCGCTGGGCGCGTTCATAATCGCGTGGTGGGTGATGCTTAACGGGCAGGCGCCGGCGTGGCAAGCCCTGCCGCTGGGACTACTAGGCCTGGGCCAGTCGTTTATCTGGGGTACGAACTCCGCGACCTCCATGCGAGACCTCCCGGCCACGCTCATGGGCGCGGCCTCCGGCGCCTACAACACCGCCCGGCAGGTCGGCTCAGTCATCGGCGTGGCGGTCGTCTCGGCGGCCATGCAGGCCGGGCAGGCCGCCTTCGGGCTGGGCGCCGGTCTGGCACACTCCCTCTGGGCGATCATCGCGGCGCTGGCCGTGGGCCTGGTGACCGTCAGCTTCTTCCGGGATACGCTCCGCGGCGGGGCAGCGGAGGCCAAGAGGCGTTAAGCTGGTTAGCATGCGACTTGCCACCTTGACCTCCGGCGGCGACTGCCCCGGGCTGAATGCAGTAATCCGCGCCGTGGTGCGCACCGCCTCTAGCGAATTCGGCGACACGGTGGTCGGATACGAAGACGGCTGGGTAGGGCTCATGGAAGACCGCCGCCGCGACCTTTACGACGACGCCGAGATCGACCGCATCCTCCTGCGCGGCGGCACCATCCTGGGAACTGGCCGCCTGCACCCGGACAAGTTCAAGGCCGGCCTGGATCAGATCAAGGAAAACCTGTCTGACGCCGGGGTGGACGCGCTCATCGCCATCGGCGGCGAGGGCACCCTCAAAGGCGCGCAGTGGCTGGCGGACAACGGCGTCCCGGTCATCGGCGTGCCGAAGACCATCGATAACGACGTCAACGCCACCGACTTTACCTTCGGCTTCGACACGGCCGTGTCCGTGGCCACCGACGCTATAGACCGCCTGCACACCACCGCCGAGTCCCACAACCGCATCCTCATCGTGGAGGTCATGGGCCGCCACGTCGGCTGGATCGCGCTGCACGCCGGGATGGCCGGCGGCGCGCACTACACCGTCATCCCCGAAGAACCCTTCGACATCGCTGAAATCACCAAGGCCATGGAGCGTCGCTTCCAGATGGGGGAGAAGTACGGCATCATCTGCGTGGCCGAAGGCGCCCTCCCGAAGGAGGGGACCATGGACTTCACCGAGGGGGGCACCGACCAGTTCGGGCACCAGACCTTCAATGGCATCGGCCAGGTCATCGGCGACGAGATCAAGCGCCGCACCGGCTACGACGTGCGCACCACGGTGCTCGGCCACATCCAGCGCGGCGGCACCCCGACCGCCTACGACCGCGTGCTGGCCACCCGCTACGGCGTCCACGCCGCCCGGGCCGCCCATGCCGGCAAGTCCGGCCAGTGCGTGGCCCTGCACGGCGAGAAGATTGAGCTGGTCCCGCTTGCCGATGCCGTCGGCGAGCTCAAGGTCGTCCCGCCCGCCCGCTACGCTACCGCCAAGGCTCTCTTCGGCTAGCGTGGCCCCGGCCGTGCCGACGGGGGCAGGCGGTAAGCCGGCGGCAGGGCAGCGCCTACGCGACGTCCAGGCGCAGCGCCGGCAGCTGCGGGTCAACCACCCAGCTGTCCTCGGCAACGGTGATGGCCGGCCGGTCCTCGGCGATAGTCAGGGAGTCGCCCGCGCGGACGGTGTTGCCGTCTAGGACATAGGAAACGAGCCCGCGCAGCACCGCGTAGAAGTCGTTGGGATCCCCGGGCGCGTTCCGGATCTGGACCTCCGGGTGCCCGGCCTGGATAAGCCCGACGGAGTAGGCATACCAGTGGTCAGCATCCTCGGAGGGGCGTACCCAGACGCCCGCGGCCGTCATCGCCAGCTCGCCGCTGTCGGCCAGCTGGATAAAGCGCGGTGCGCTAATGGTCACCCCGGCCCGCGGCACCAAGGCCGCCAGTGCCCCCGGGGCCTTGAGCGCGGCCAGCGTGGCGACCGACAGCATGTTGAGCTGGCGTAGTCGGTCCTCCCGGTACTTCGTGCCGCGCTCGAGGTGGGCGTTTTCGGGGAATACCGTGACCAGCAGGTAGCTGGCGGCGCTGGCCACATCGACCGCGCCGTCGTTGAGCTCCGGGTGGGGCTCGACCTCGCTGAGAGCCGGGGCGGCATCGACAAGTTTGAAGGAAATGGCACAGTCGTGAGCCTGGGCCACCTGCAGTTCCGGCGAGGGGCCGGGTTTCAGCGGGCTGAGCCGGTCGCCGAAGGTGTCGTGCACGGCTGCGGCTAATTCTTTCTCGGTGGGTAAGGTGCGGCAATAGACGACGTTGACCAACGGGGCGTTGACAAGGTCGGCGGCTACGCTATTCGGGGTATCCATGCGCCCCAGCATAGGCAAAAAAGACCAGTTGCCGGCGAAGAAAAATAACGTACTAAGATGGCTCGCATGACTGCTGCGATGTATGACCTGATGGACTTCGATGAGGTCTTGGAAAAGTTTGAACCCGTCATGGGCATGGAAGTGCATGTCGAGTTGGATACCGAAACCAAGATGTTTTCCACCTCGGCCACCAATTTCAGCGCCGCCCCGAACAGCAACGTGGACCCGGTGTCCCTGGGGCTGCCGGGCGCGCTGCCGGTCGTTAACGCCAAGGGCGTGGAATGGGCCATCAAGATTGGGCTGGCGCTGAACTGCTCTATCGCGGAGTCCTCCCGGTTCGCCCGGAAGAACTACTTCTACCCGGACCAGCCGAAGAACTACCAGATCTCCCAGTACGACGAGCCCATCGCTTACGACGGCTACCTGGACGTCCAGCTCGAGGACGGCACCGAGTGGCGCGTGGAGATCGAGCGCGCCCACATGGAGGAAGACACCGGCAAGCTGACCCACCTGGGCGGCGCCGACGGACGCATCCACGGCGCGACGAAGTCCCTGGTGGACTGCAACCGCGCCGGCATCCCGCTGATTGAGATCGTCACCAAGCCGATCATCGGCGCCGGCGAGCGCGCCCCCGAGGTCGCCAGGGCCTACGTCTCCGCCCTGCGCGACCTGGTGGCCGCCCTGGGGGTTTCCGATGCCCGCATGGACCAGGGCTCCATGCGCGTGGACTCCAACCTGTCCCTGCGCCCCATCGGCCAGGAGGAGTTCGGCACCCGCACCGAGACTAAGAACATCAACTCCCTGAAGTCCGTCGAGCAGGCAGTGCGCTTCGAGATGCAACGCCAGGCCCAGGTCATCGAGGACGGGGGCGAGATCGTCCAAGAGACCCGCCACTACCAGGAGGCCGACGGCACCACCTCTAAGGGCCGCCCCAAGGAGACCGCCGAGGACTACCGCTACTTCAACGACCCGGACCTGCCGCCTGTCATCGCCCCGCGCGAATGGGTTGAGGAAATCCGCGCCACGCTGCCGGAGCTGCCGTGGGTTCGCCGCGCCCGCATCCAGAAGGAGTGGGGACTGAAGGACGAGGAGATGCGCGACCTAGTCAACGCCGGCGCCCTCGACCTCATCGTGGACACCGTCGAGGCCGGCGCGCCGGCTTCCGATGCCCGCTCCTGGTGGGTCGCCTACCTCTCCGGCAAGGCCAACGAGGCCGGCCTGGCGCTAGCCGAGCTGTCGATTACCCCGCAGCAGGTCGCCCGCGTGTGTGCCCTAGTGGCCGAGGGTAAGCTGACCACCAAGCTGGCCCGCCAGGCCGTCGACGGCGTGCTGGCCGGCGAGGGTGACGTCGATGAGGTCGTCGCCGCGCGCGGTCTCGAGGTCGTCCGTGACGACGGCGCCATCGAGAAGGCCGTCGACGACGCCCTAGCAGCCAACCCGGACATCGTGGAGAAGTACCGCGCCGGCAACAAGAAGGTCACCGGCGCCATCGTGGGCGCGGTCATGAAGGCCACGCAGGGTAAGGCCGACCCAGGCCAGGTCAACAAGTTGATTGCGGAAAAGCTCAACTAGACCACACAGCGGTCTGCCAGGACTCGCGGATGTTATCAAAAGGTATCCGCGGGTCTGTGGAGTATTTGGCGACCTTTCCTGCCGAAAGGCCCTGCTAAACGTTAGGTTTCTCACAGGTAGGGGTGAACTGGCTGCACCGCACACGGGTTGGTTGGTGCTGGTGCGTTATGCTTTTAATTGACAGCGCGCGCCACTTCGCTGCGCCATAGGTTGAGCTACATGCTTGCTCCCTCGGGCCGCGGCGGGCACAGGCTGACCGGCCCCGCCGGCTTTTCGGCCGGGCCCCTAGCCGACTGTGCGCGCTTGAGACTTGATCATTGTCTAGCAGAACTAGGAAAGTTGTGTCTATTACCAAATCAATGAGCATCGCCTTGGCCTTCGTCGGCCTGCTGGTTGGCGCCGGCTTCGCGACGGGCCAGGAGATTGTGCAATACTTCACCTCCTTCGGCACCAACGGCGTGTGGGGCATCATCATCGCCGGCATCATCATGACGCTGGCCGGCACCGTCTTCTTGCAGCTGGGTAGCTACTTCCACGCCTCGGAGCACAACACCGTCTTCCGCCGCGTGACCCACCCGATTGTCTCCAAGCTGCTGGACATCGCCGTGGTCATCACGCTGTTCGCTATCGGCTTCGTGATGCTCGCCGGAGCCGGCTCTAACATGGAGCAGCAGTTCGGCTGGCCGGCCTGGGTCGGCTCCCTGCTGATGCTTGTCCTCGTGTTGGTCTGCGGCATGTTGGACGTCGACAAGGTATCCAAAGTCATCGGCATGCTGACCCCGACCATCATCATCGCGGTCATCTTGGTTTTCATCTACACGCTTTTTAACATGCCCGATAACGTCAGCTTGGCCATGGAACACTCCGCCCAGATCGATTCACCCATCGGCAACTGGCTGGTTTCCGCCCTCAACTACAACGGCCTAGCACTCATGCTGGCCGTGTCCATGTCCCTGGTCATCGGCGGCGACAACATCAGCCCGCGCGAGGCCGGCATGGGTGGCATTATCGGCGGCGTCATCTACTTCATCATGATGGGCATGGCGGGCTTCTCCCTGCTGATGAACGCCGACAAGATCGGCGACTCCGACATCCCGATGCTCATGCTCGTCGACGAGATGGGCTCCGTGCTGGGCGGCATCATGGCCGTCATCATCTACCTGATGATTTTCAACACCGCCATCGGCATGTTCTACGCGCTGGGTAAGCGCCTGTCCGCGGGCCACGAGGGCCGCTACCGCGTCATCTTCGTCGCGGGCTGCCTGGCCGGCTTCGCGGTCTCGTTTGCCGGCTTCAAGACCCTGATGAACTACGTCTACCCGGTCATCGGCTACATGGGCATCGTCATGGTGGCCATCCTGGTCTTCGCCTGGTTCCGCAGCCAGTCCCAGATCAAGGACGAGGGGGTGCGCCGCGAGCGCATCCGCGCCCTGCTGCACTTGAAGCTGCATCCGGATAAGGAATACGACGCCGCTCGCTACGACGACGAGATCGGCCAGCAGCTGGTCGACTCCAACCTGGAGCATGAGGAGCTCTACAACGACATCGTCGAGGAGGTCACGGGCGACCTTGACAGCGACGATGAAGTCGACTTCGACCTTAAGGACTACGACAAAAACCGCAACGACGTCAGTTACTACACCGAGCGCGACAACGTTGAGGAAGGCCGCTCCGAGGAAGAAATCAAGCAGTGGATCGAGGAAACCGGCGCCTCCGGAGACCCCGAGGCCGACGATGTCGAGACCACCGGCACCGACGCTTCTGCTAGCGAGCAGAAGAACTAGCTTGATGACCTATTGGCCCCGCGGAGACGTACTCTCCGGCGGGGCTTTTAGTGCATCAGGAGCTTGATGGTCAGGCCAATCATGATGCAACCGATGGCGAAGTTAATGACCCGCCAGACCTTCGATTGCGCCAGAAAGTCGGAGAACTTGGCCGCGCCGTAGCCGATGGTGGGGAACCAGACCAGGCTAGCGCAGATGGCGCCGGCGGCGAAGAGCCAGCGGTCGTCGGGGCCGTACTGGTTGGCCACCCCGCCCAGCATGACCAGCACGTCGACGTAGGCGGCCGGGTTAAGCCAGCAGATGGCCACGGCGGCCAGGGCGGGCTTGAGCCAGGTCTTTTCCTGCATCTTGCGGCGGATGACGCGGCGGGTCTTCGGTGCCACTGTGGTCACGCCGCCGCGGGAATCGGGGGACTGGCCGAAGGATTCGATCTCCTCGGTCTTGTTGGGTGTCGCGCCGGCGTCCAGGGCCTTGCCGTCGGGGGTGAGGGCGTCGCGGAAGCACAGGAACGTGAAATAGGCTAGGTAGGCCGCGCCCGTGTATTTGAGGATGGTCAGCACCCAAGGGAATCGGTCGACCAAGAAGCCGACGCCGGCGGTGCCGCCGAGGATCATTATGATGTCGCTGGCCGCGCAGGTAGCGATCACTACGCCGATAGCGTGGCGGCGGATGCCCTGTTTCAGAAGGAGGGCATTCTGGGGTCCGATGGCGACGATGAGGGAGATACCCAGGGCGAAACCAGCTACGATGATCGACATACCTTTAGTGTGCCGCTGGGACCAAGTGAAGTCTAGTTAATTAGACTAAATCTAGTTAAGCTATGCTTCATGAACCCGCTTCATCTGGAAACCATGCTGGCAATTGTGGACGAAGGCAGCTTCGACGGCGCCGCCCGAGTGTTAGGGGTATCACCCTCCGCCGTCAGCCAACGCGTCAAGGCCCTGGAGACCAGCACTGGCCGCGTCCTGCTGCGCCGCTCGACTCCCGTGATGGCTACCGATGCCGGCGAAGTCCTCGTCCAAGCCGCCCGCCGCATGGCCCTCGTCCAGGCCGAGACCAACGCCCGCCTGCAAAAACGACTGGCGCGCGTGCCCCTGTCCGTGGCCGTCAATGCCGACTCCCTGGCGACCTGGTTCCGCCCAGTGTTGGAGGACGTGGCTGACGGGGGCAATGCATCGTTGCGCCTGCTTATCGAGGACGAGGCCCGCACGCTGGCGATGCTGAGGCGCGGCGACGTCCTCGGCGCGGTAACCCGCGAGGAGCTGCCGGTCAGCGGCTGCGAGTCGACGTATCTGGGCAAGCAGAGGCTGGTGGCGGTGGCGGCGCCGGGGCTGGCGCGGCGGCATCGGACGGCGGAGGGCATGTCGTGGACGCAGATGCCGGTGGTGATGTACGGCCCGCACGACCAGGTGCTCGACGATGCTATGCAGGAGCGCTTCATCGACTCGCATGTTATCCGGGCCAATATCTCGGAGATCCCATCGGCGGAGGGCTACGTCGAGGCGGTCCGCGCGGGCCTGGGCTGGGGTCTGGTGGCCGAGGCCCAGGCGCGGCCATTGCTCGACAGCGGGCAGGTGGTGCTGCTCGACGGTGACCCGCTGGACGTCGATCTGTACTGGCAGCGCTGGCGGCTTGAATCCGAGGTGCTTGAGGAGCTTACGGACTCCGTCGTGCGCGCCGCCGGGGAGGGGCTCGTTGCCTAGCGCGGCTTAGCCGAAGAGCTCTTCCTGGAAGGGCTCTGGGTTCTTGAGCTCCTCGCCCTTCGGTAGGGCGCCGGGCAGCGTGGTGCCCTCGGCGAAGGGGCTGCCGCCGAAGCGGTCGCGGTCGTGCGGCTGGGCCAGCCAGGACATGTCCGGACCGACCGAGACGACCTGGGTGGGGTTTACTTCCTTGTGCACGATGAAATAGTGCTGCTTGATTTCGGTGAAGTCGGTGGTGTCGCCGAAGCCCGGGATCTGGAAGAGCTCCTGCAGGTAGCCCCGGATGTTCGGCAGTTCGGAGGTCTTGTGGCGGGAACACTTGAAGTGGGAGTAGTAGACCGGATCGAAGCGCACAAGCGTGACGAAGAGGCGGATATCGGTCTCGGTGACGTGCTCGCCGACCAGGTAGCGCTGCTGGCCCAAGCGCTCTTCGACCCAGTCGAGGGCCTCCCAGAGGTCCGCATAGGCCCTTTCGTAGGCCTCCTGGCTGCCGGCGAAACCGCAGCGGTAGACGCCGTTGTTGATGTTGCGGAAGATGTAATCGTTGAGCTCGTCGATTTCGGCGGCGTGCGCGGCGGGGTAGAGGTTAGGAGCGCCGGCGCGGTGGTAGTCGGTCCACTCGGTGATGAAATCGCGCACGATGGAGTTGTAGTCGTTCGTCACGACCTTACCACTGGCCACCTCCACGATGGCCGGCACCGTGATCCCGCGCGGGTAATCGGGGAAGCGGGCGAAGTAGGCGTCCTCCAGGCGAGGGATGCGCAGGACCGGGTCGACGCCGTCGGGATCCAGGTCGAAGGTCCAGGAGCGCACGTCGTGGGTTGGGCCGGCCAGTCCCAGAGAAAGGGTGCCCTCCAGGCCCACCAGGCGGCGAGTGATGACGGAGCGGTGCGCCCAGGGGCAGGCGCGGGCGGCGATGAGACGGTAGTGATCGGCGGCCATTGGCCAGCTGACGGTGCCGTCGTCGTTGTTGTTGTGGCGCTCGGTGAGTCCAGCGACAAAGCGGTCGGTGATGTAGTTGGTGTCGCGGACGAATTCGCCGTCCGAGGAGGCGTTGTGCGGGTCGCCGGCCCAGTCTTGGTCCTTGTCGGTCATGGTTCCTCCTAGGTCTTGGCTAATGACCCTAGTGTACCCACAAGCGTGACGCGTCAACAAAGGTGGGAGGGTCTCGATTTGCACACGATGTCGCGGCGCGCCGAGGGAGGTGGTCCGCGCGGACGCTCAGCTGGCCTAAGTTGGCAGTTATGACCCAGAACAACAAGCCAGATAACGCCCGTGACCTAGGCGATGACTTTGACGACGTTCCAACCTACACTGGGCCCTCCCAGTCTTCCGGCCAGGGCACCGCGCGTCCCCTAAAGCGAGACGATGCCCCGGAGACCACCGAGTTCGGCCAGGCCGCCAAGCCGGGCGAGATGGCCGAGTCCGTCCAGGCCGGCGCCCCGGGCAAGCCCGCGCCGAAGTGGAGCTCCCTCTTCGAGCGCGCCGGCCGCGCCCAGCCGCAGAACATCGAGCCGCGCGCTGCCGCCGCCGAGCCGGAGACAGAGGACGCCGCTGGGGTCTCGGCGGCAGGCAACGAGGCCGAGACCACCACCTTTAGCGCCTCCGGTGCGCCGGCCGCCGCACCGGCTTCCGCGGCGGACCCGACCGTCCAGCTCGACCGCGGGGCACGCGATCCTCGCGGCTCCCGCGACTCCCGCGAGTCTGAGGCCTATGCCGATCGCGACTTCGCCGAGCGTCGCGCCGACGAGCCCGCCACCCGGTACCAGCCGGCCGCCACGCCGCAGGAGACCATGGCGCTGGATCCGAATGAGCCGGACTACGCCGCGACCGCCCAGGTCCCGGCCAGCGAGCAGTACGCTCCCGACGGACAGCCCCTCTACGCCGGCACCACCGATGCCTCCTATGCTCCCGACGTGGCCGAGGCCCCCGAGGCTTCCGAAACCGCCGCCTCTGCCAAGCGCGGCACCATTGACTTCGGCCTGCTGCTGGTCCGCCTCGGCTTGGGTGTCTACCTCATCCTGGCGGGCCTGCGCCCGCTGCTGCAGCTGGGCGATTCCGCCGGTCTGAGCGAGGTCACCGAGCAGTTCGCCGGCTACCCGTGGGCCGACATACTGGGCGTTGGCGTCCCGGTCGCGCAGTTGGTCGCTGGCGCCTTCCTGGTCTTGGGCCTGTTGTCGCCAGTCGCCGCGATGCTAGCAACCGTCGTCACCGGCTTTACCGCTCTGCACGCCCTCGCTGTTTCTGGGGGCGGGCTCAACGTCTTTAACTGGCCGGAATCGGTGTGGCTGTCGGTCGTGTTGTTCGTTATCGCTCTGGGTGTTCAGTTCACCGGCCCGGGCGTTATCTCGCTGGACTTCGGCCGCTCGTGGGCGCGTCGTCCGCTGGCGTCCTCGTGGGTCTTCATCGTTCTGGGCTTGGTCGCCCTGGGGGCCATCTGGTGGTTCGGCGCAGGGCTAAACCCGCTGAACTAGCCTAAACGCACGCCGAATAGGCACGCCGAGTGGGCGCTACGGAGTGGTTTCCGTGGCGCCTTTTCGCGTGTTTAGGCAGTCGTGGGGTTCGGCTGGCCTTGTTCCTTGTGGCGGCCTCTCGCGGCTGACCCCCGTGTCAGCCGTTGGCCGTGAGCCGTTGGCCGTTAGGGCCTGTTGCTCCAGGGTGGGTCCCAGGTGACTGTGCCGTGTCTTCGGGTGATCCTGCCGTGTCTGGGGTAGGCCGGGTCGTCGTCGTTCCAGGAGTTGTGGAACTCGCACAACAGGGTGAGGTTTTCTTGGTTGGTTTCACCGCCGTCTGCCCAGGGGTGGATGTGGTGGACTTGGCACTCGTCGGCTGGTTTGCGGCAGTTCGGCCAGGCGCACCGGGTGGTTTCGGCTTTGGCCATGTCTTTTTGCTTGGGCGAGGCGTGCCGTTGGTAGCGGTATTGGTTGACCGGCCCGCGCCTCGGGTCCACCAGGGTGGCTAGGCCGGCATCGAGTAGGCATTGGCGGATGTAGTCGGCTCCGGTCATGGTGGTGCCGTTGCTGAGCTGCAGGGTGATCTCGTCGCCGTCGCCGGTAAGGATGCGTACCCAGTCGGGTAGGGAGATGACCACGTGGGTGGTTTTGGGTTGTTTTTCGAGGCCGCCGCTGAACAAGGCTTCGACGTCGGGGATGGTTTTAATTGATGCCCAGAGGTTTTCTATCAGCTGCGGGTCCCCGGTAATGGAGAAAGTACTGGGCCCGTCCTTGCGGCGGGTCACGCGTACGCCTTCGGTGGGTGGGGTCGGGCGGTTGAGCTCCAAGACTTTTTGGTTGGCTAGGCGGCGCAGTTGTGTGGTGGTGCCGGGGGTGTTGCACAACTCGATGAGCATGGCCCAGGCGTCGGCCTGGTTGCGTACTCGGCGGAAGGCGTTGTCCAGCACTAAGAGGGTGTCGAGGTGGTGTCCGGATTCGGCGGCGGCTTTCCGGGCGGCGGCTTGCTTTTTCGTAAAGGATGTCGTCCCGAGAGAGTGTCTGATGGTTTGTGTGTGGGTTCCCAACCTGCATGAGGAGATGGACCAGAATGACAACTGTGGCACGACGAGATCCGGCTGATAAGGCCAAAATTGATGCGATTGAAAAGAAGCTGCTTGCTAACCCTGAAATCGCGAAACTCATTGATGACCTAGGCACGTCGACAACGGATGCCAACGACCTGGTTCGGGGCATGTTGCAGGCCTCGATTACTAGGGGACTCAACGCTGAGATGGATGCCCACCTTGGCTATGAGTCTGGCGACAGGAGCGGCAAAGCTGCTGCTGGGACAGACAATCACCGCAACGGGTCGTATTCAAAGACCGTGGATTCTCACTACGGGCCAGTCACCGTTGATATCCCGAGAGATCGAGCGGGCACATTCTTGCCGACTATGGTCCCTAAAGGCTCGAGGAGACTGACCGACGTCGATGACATGATCGTCAGCTTGTATGCCGGTGGGATGACCATTAGGGACATCCAGCACCATATGGCAACTGCCATGCGGGTTGATATCTCTCATGAGACGGTTTCTGCGGTTACTGACGCCGTCTTGGATGAGGTCATGGTCTGGCAAAACCGCCAGTTAGACGAGTTCTACCCGGTCATTTTTCTCGATGCACTACGTATTAAAGTCCGCGACGGTGGCCGGGTAGTCAACAAGTCCGCGTATATGGCAATCGGTGTGGATCTTGACGGTATCAAGCACATTTTAGGATTGTGGATCGCCAAAGAAGAAGGCGCTTCATTCTGGGCGCAGGTATGCGCCAATCTTTCCAATCGTGGGGTCAAGGACGTCTTTATCGTCTGTTGTGACGGGCTGAAAGGCCTGCCAGAGGCAGTGGAGGCAACGTGGCCGAACTCGATGGTGCAAACCTGTATCGTGCACCTGATTCGTGCCGCTAACCGGTGGGTAGCCTACGGGGATCGCCGGGGCGTATCGGCGGCGTTGAAAAAGATTTACACCGCCGCGGATGAACCCACAGCTAAGGTTGCTTTAGACGAATTTGAAGCCTCTGAATTGGGAGAAAAGTATCCACGCTCAGTCAAGGTCTGGCGAGATGCTTGGGCGCGTTTCGTACCGTTTCTGCAGTTCCCACCAGCGGCCAGAAAGGTTATCTATACGACGAATTCGATTGAATCATTCAACAATGAACTGCGTAAAGCTACCCGCAACAGGGTGCAGTTCACCAACGATGAATCAGCGATGAAGACGCTGTGGTTGATGATCTGTAATATCGAAGACAAACGAGCCGCCAAGAGGGCGAAGCAGGGCAAACGAGTCTCAGCAACAGCCGGCAGACTCATGGAAGGAGCCCGAGTTTCCGGCTGGAAACAAGCCATTAACCAAATGGCCGTGGCCTACCCCGACCGCTTCGATAAGTACCTATAAACCTAACCTCACACACAAACAACTTGACACGCTTCGTCCCGAAGAAGGTGTGGCAGGCACGACAGTGCGCGGTGGCGGCAACGTCGGACATGACCGCCTTCAAGCTAGGCAGGCTGAGCTGGCGGCACAGGTCCAAATACTGGATCCCGTCCGCGAAGATGGCGTGCGCTGCTTTTACAGTGTCCAAGGCTGTCGTTGCTGTCATGCCTCACACGCTAGAAGCGGCTGACCACCCCGACAAGGGCCGAAATACGGATCTGTGGATAACTCGGGGCGCTATAACCGTCTTGCGCCAACCATCCACAGGCCGAATACGGCCGTTTTCGTGGCGCCACCTGCCCAAAGGCCGAAAAATGGAGCAATGTGCCCAAGTAGGCATCGTCAGGCAAATTTAGGCAGAAAGAAGCCCCCGAGGGTGGGATTCTGTGGACAACTCCCGCCGCGACTGCTTCAGCGCGCAGTAGGCGTACAGGGCGCCCGCGATGACAATGAGCCACACGAAGTCACTGACGAGGAACTTCTGCATGGAGTTGAGCCCGTAGACGTCGATGTCGTCGCCGAACCACCACTTGGGTGGCACAGTCAGCAAAAGGAAGGCCCAGGCGGCCACCACGGCGATGAGGCTGCCGGCGACCCAGGTCTGGTGCCGCCACGACCACGCGCGGTAAGTCAGCACTGGCAAGATGAGCGCCAGCCAGACCCAGTGGTGCGACCAGGAAACCGGTGAGATGAGAAGCATGACGACGGCGGCGGTGAGGGCGGCATCGATGTCCAGGCCGCGGCGGAAGAGGCCACGCATGAGCCAGGCGCCAGCCCCGACGATGACTAGGACCCCGATAAGCCACGCCACGTTGATGAGCGTGCTGTGGGCCTCGGCGGCCTCGGCGGAGCTGAACGCGCGCTCGAGCACGCCCTTCCACGAGCTGTTGGATTGGTAGGCGGTGCCGACGCCGAAATCATCGCCAGACCCCATGGCCAGCATTTTGCCGAAGAAGAACTCCACGAAGACGTCCCAGCGCACCGCCGCGGCCAGGGCGGTCGCGATGACGCCGGAGACGGCGGCGGTGATAATTGGCTTGGCTTCCTTGCGGACGAGGAAATACAGCAGCATGGCGGCCGGGGTCAGCTTAATGGCGGCCGCCACCCCGATGAGCCAGCCCTGCGGCAGGTAGCGCTTGCGCGGCACGAGGTCGAAAACCACCAAGGTCATGACGACCATGTTCACCTGCGCGAAGCCGTTGTTGAGCTCGACCGGCTCGAAGCCCAGCAGAACGGCCCAGACCAAGCAGACGACCGCCAGGAAGTTGCGGCGCGTCATCGCCGGCAGGATGGAGCGGGCGACGAAAAAGAGACACGCGAGCAACAGCAGATCGGACAGCACGATCATGATGTCGCCGGCCAGGTCATCGCTCATCCAGTCGAAGGCGGCTAGCGGCACCATCATTAGCGCGCCGAAGGGCGGGTAGATAAATGGCAGCGCGATATCGCCGGCGTACATGGGCTCCGAATAGACCTCGCCGCCGGACAGGAAGGCCTTGACCCCCTCGCGGTAGATGATCATGTCGACGGGGAAGTCGGTGATCAGGGTATGGGCGATCATTTTGCCCACGCCGCCGAGTAGACCGGCGGCGATGAGCAGGTAGGCCAGAAGCGGCGGGACGCGGCGTTGGGTAGTCACCCCGGAGAGTTTAGGCCACTTGTCCGCGCCTCGGGGCGATCGACGTGGCCTAGTGGACGTGGCCGTCCACGACGCGCACGGCGCCGCGGTCGGCGGAGGTCGCTAGGGCGGCGTACGCGCGCAGCGCCTTGGTCACCGGCCGGTTGCGGTCCACCGGGGTGAACGGGTGCTCGCGCTCCAGCTGGGCGGCGTGGCGGCGGGCCAGCTGGTCGTCGGCGACTGCCAGCTCCAGGCGGCGGGCGCGCACGTCGATGTGGATGGTGTCGCCGTTTTCGATGAGCCCGATGAGCCCGCCGTGCGCGGCCTCCGGCGAGATGTGCCCAATGGACAGCCCCGAGGTGCCGCCGGAGAAGCGCCCGTCGGTGATCAGCGCGCACTTCTTTCCCAGCCCGGCGCCCTTGAGGAAGGACGTCGGGTGGAGCATCTCCTGCATGCCGGGGCCGCCGGCGGGGCCTTCGTAGCGGATGACCAGGACCTCCCCGGCCTGTACCTCTTTGTTGAGGATGGCGGAAACGGCCTGCTCCTGGGATTCGACCACGCGGGCCGGGCCGCTGAAGGTCCACAGCTCCTCTTCGACGCCGGCGGCCTTGATGACGGCTCCGTCGGGGGCCAGGTTGCCGCGCAGGACTACGAGTCCGCCGTCGGCGGAGTAGGCGTGCTCGGCGGAGTGGATGCAGCCGTCCTTTTGATCGGTATCCAGCGAGGACCAGCGGTTCGACGTGGAAAACGGCTCGGTCGTGCGCACCCCGCCGGGCGCGGCGTAGAACAGTTCCTCGGCGGCCGGGATATGGGCCCCGCCGCGGATGTCCCAGTCGTCGAGCCACTGGTTGGCGTCGTCGTAGCAGACGGTGTGCACGGAGGTGTCGAGGTGGCCGGCGCGGCGCAGCTCGCCCAGGATGGCGGGGATGCCGCCGGCACGGTGGACGTCCTCGATGTGCCACACGCCGTTCGGCGCGACCTTGGATAGGCAGGGCACGCGGTCGGAGATGGCCTCGATGTCGCGCAGGTCGAAGTCGACGTCGCCCTCCTGGGCGGCCGCCAGCGTGTGGAGGATCGTGTTGGTGGACCCGCCCATGGCCATGTCCAGCGCCAGGGCGTTGGTGAACGCGGCCTTGCTAGCGATGCTCCGCGGCAGCATCCGGTCGTCTTCCTGACCGTAGTAGCGCTGGCACAGCTCGACGATTGTCTCGCCGGCCTGCTCGAACAGACGCCGGCGCTGGGCGTGGGTGGCCAGGGTGGTGCCGTTGCCGGGCAGGGCCAGGCCCAGGGCCTCGGTCAGGCAGTTCATGGAGTTGGCCGTGAACATGCCGGAGCAGGAACCACAGGTGGGGCAGGCGGATTCTTCGACGGTGGTCAGGGCGGCATCGGAAACCGCGTCGGAGGCCGAGGCCGTGATCGCGGTGATGAGATCGGTGGGCTGGTGGGCCACGCCGTCGACGACCACGGCCTTGCCGGCCTCCATTGGCCCGCCGGAGACGAAGATGGTGGGGATGTTCAGGCGCAGCGCGGCGTTGAGCATGCCCGGGGTGATCTTGTCGCAGTTGGAGATGCAGACTAGGGCGTCGGCGGTGTGCGCGTTGACCATGTACTCGATGGAGTCGGAGATGATCTCGCGGCTGGGCAGCGAGTAGAGCATGCCGGAGTGGCCCATGGCGATGCCGTCGTCAACGGCGATGGTGTTGAATTCCTTGGGCACGCCTCCGGCGGCGCGCACGGACTCGGCGACGATGTCACCGACGTTTTTCAGGTGCACGTGGCCGGGAACGAACTGGGTGAAGGAGTTGGCGATGGCTACAATGGGCTTGCCGAAGTCGTTTTCACCGGTACCGGTCGCGCGCCAGAGCGCGCGGGCTCCGGCGGCTTGCCGGCCAACGGTGGTGGTTTTTGAGCGCAGCGGGTACATGGGGGTCTAAAGCCTTGACCTTTCTACAGGCACACGGGGATATCAGGAAAGAAGAGGCAGAGCCGTACCGCCAGCGCGGATGAGGTGGCCGCGCGCCTAGTCGGGGTTCGAGTCGGTATGGGTGGCCGAGTCGCCCTCGGTGGCTTGGTAGGCAGCATACTCTTCCTTGGACATGAGAACCTGCTGCCCGTCGCGGTGGATGACCACGACCTTGTCGTCGGCGGCCTTTTTACCTGCGCTGAGCGCGTCCGGGATGCGCCCGCGGGAGGCCCGCGCCAGGTCGGGGAGTGAATTAAAGGTTACCCCCGGAAGGTTGAATTTCTTGCCCTGTCGGGTGGCGGCGAAGGCGTGGGCCCACTTGAATCCGATGCCCGCGAAGTCCCCCCACGGCAGGCGGACGTCCCCGCGGAAGCCGTAGCGGATGGCGATGCCGTCCTCACTCACCGTCGTGCGCGCCCGCAGCACCCACCAGAAAGCCAGCGCGGGGATGATGAGCAGCCAGCCCAAAACCAACGGCTTCCAGGAGATGATAAGTACCGCGATGGCGGTGAGCAGGACGATGGCGAGCAGGTTGGTGCGCTCGGGCCGAAAGACCGTGGTTTGCCCGGCCGGGGATTTAGGGGCCGTACGGGCGCGATTTTTATTCGGCGTCTCCGGGCGGGCCGGGCGGTTGGTGCGGGAGGGTCGGCGCTGCGGTGTGCTCATGGCTATCCATGCTAGTGGACGGGGGTTAGCGTGCGAAAACTCCCCACACGTTTCATTGTATGGTCAAATATGCGGTTTTAATTTCAGGCAATGAGATAACCCCGGCTAGGGGTAAAGGGGTTGTGGCGAAAATCCGGCTGTGTATGATGCAGGTCATGATCATTATTCGACTTCAGCTAGTACTCGCACCCGAGCGGCGCTCGCCGTAGCGGCTAACTGTTGTCGTATACGTCAAGCGCCCTCGACGCGGAACCACCAGAGGCAGGTTCCCGCCGGGGGCTTTGTCGTATCGGCAGACCCGGGCCGGCAATGATCATCGCCTCGCACCCAGGAGGTGGTAGCCGACATGAAAAACCCACAACAACCACTAAGAACAACGACAGACAACGCATAGTTCGAAGGAGCGAATCTACCGTGGCAGCTTCACCCACTCCCACGCCCGCTTCCGTGGCAGCCCGAACCGGCACTCCTGTTCGTGAGAGGCTCACCGGAGCCCAGGCTATTGTCCGCACGCTAGAGGATCTCGGAACTGAGCTGGTCTTCGGCATCCCGGGTGGCGCTGTGCTCCCGTTGTACGACGCGCTGGCCCACTCGGCACGCCTGCGCCACGTGCTCACCCGGCACGAGCAAGGCGCCGGGCATGCGGCCGAGGGCTTCGCCCAGGCCTCCGGGCAGGTAGGGGTGTGCATCGCTACCTCCGGCCCGGGCGCGACCAACCTGGTCACCCCGCTGGCCGACGCCATGCTGGACTCCGTGCCGGTCGTCGCCATCACCGGCCAGGTCGGATCCAACCTGTTGGGCACCGACGCCTTCCAGGAGGCGGATATCCGCGGCATCACGATGCCGATCACCAAGCACAACTTCATCGTCGCCACGCCCGAGGAAATCCCCGGAGCTATCGCCGCCGCCTTCCACTTGGCGTCGACGGGTCGACCGGGCCCCGTGCTGGTCGACATCCCGAAGGACGTGCAAAACGGCACGCTGGACTACACCGCCCCGACGCGCCTGGAGCTGCCCGGCTACAAGCCGGTCACGCGTCCGCACGCGCGCCAGATCAACCAGGCGGTCGAGCTGATAGCTGCTTCCCGCAAGCCGGTGCTCTACATCGGCGGCGGGGTCATCAAGGCCAACGCCGAAAAGGAGCTGCGGGAATTCGCCGAGTTCACCGGCATCCCCGTGGTGACCACGCTGATGGCGCTGGGCGCGTTCCCGGAGTCGCACCCGCAGCACCTGGGCATGCCTGGCATGCACGGCACGGTGCCGGCGGTCGCGGCCATGCAGCGCTCCGACCTGCTGATCGCCATCGGCGCCCGGTTCGATGACCGGGTGACGGGCGATACGGCATCGTTCGCGCCTGGGGCCCGTGTTATCCATGCGGACGTGGACCCGGCCGAGATTGGGAAGAACCGGGAGGTGGATATCCCCATCGTGGGCGATGCCCGCGAGGTCCTCCACCAGCTGCAGCGGGGGTTCCAGGGCCCGCCCCAGCCCCAGCTGCCCGAGCTGGACCGCTGGCGGGCTTACCTGGACGACCTGTGCGAGCGCTACCCGCGCGGGTGGGAGCCGACCACGGACGGCCTGCTCAACCCGCAGTTCGTGTTGGAGCAGCTGAGCAAGCTGGCCGGCTCGGAGGCCATCTATTGCTCCGGGGTGGGCCAGCACCAGATGTGGGCCGCGCAGTTCGTCGACTTCGAGCGCCCGCGCAGCTGGATCAACTCCGGCGGCGCCGGGACGATGGGCTATGCGGTGCCCGCCGCGCTGGGCGCCAAGGCCGCCAACCCGGACCGCGAGGTCTGGGCCATCGACGGCGACGGCTGCTTCCAGATGACTAACCAGGAGCTGACGACCGCGGCTATCGAGGGCTTTCCCATCAAGGTGGCGGTCATCAATAACGGCAACCTCGGCATGGTGCGCCAGTGGCAGACGCTGTTTTTCAACGGCAACTACTCGCACACCAAGCTGCGCGAGGCAGCCACCTTTCTGCCGGACTTCGTGCAGCTGTCTCAGGCGCTGGGCTGCGAGGCCATTCGCGTGACCTGCGAGGAGGAAGTCGCCCCGGCCATCGAGCGGGCCCGCGCTATCAACGACCGCCCAGTCGTCATCGACTTCATCGTCGGCGAGGACGCCCAGGTCTGGCCGATGGTCGGCGGCGGGGCATCGAACGAGGAAATTCAGTACGCCCAGGGGCTGCGGCCCCTGTTCGCGGAAGAGTCCAGCAAGGACTTGGACGCGACCGGAGAGGAGAGCTAACCATGGCAGCAACCGATGTCACCCGGCACACGCTGTCGGTGCTCGTCCAAGACGGGGAGGGGATCATCTCCCGCGTGGCGGGGATGTTTACCCGTCGCGGATATTCCATTATCTCTTTCGTCTCGGCGCGCACGGAGACCGAAGGCATTAACCGTCTGACCATCGTGGCGGATGCCAACGAGATTGTGATTGAGCAGATCACCAAGCAGCTCAACAAGCTCATTCCGGTCATCAAGGTCGTCGAGCTGGAGGAGGACTCCTCGGTCGCGCGGGCCATCATGCTGGTCAAGGTTGCGGCTGACAATGCGAACCGGCCCCAAGTGGTCGACGCGGTCAACATCTTCCGCGCCCGCGTGGTCGATGTGGCTCCCGAGTCTGTCGTCGTCGAAGCGACCGGCACCCCCGGCAAGCTCCAAGCCTTGCTGGACGTGTTGGAACCGTTCGGTGTGCGCGAGCTAGTGCAGTCTGGACACGTGGCGCTCTCGCGCGGCCCCAAGGCGATGGCCCCACCCAAATAAACGAATAATCACCCTGGCCGTTTAAGGCCACCGTTTTCCACCCACCAATACTAAGGAAAGAAAGTAGGTTTATACCTCATGGCAATCCAGACCTTTTACGACGACGACGCAGATCTGTCCATCATCCAGGGCCGCAAGGTAGCCGTCATCGGCTACGGCTCCCAGGGCCATGCCCACGCCCAGAACCTGCGCGAGTCCGGCGTCGAGGTCACCATCGGCCTGCGCGACGGCAGCAAGTCCGCCGAAAAGGCCGAGGAGGCCGGCTTCCGGGTCACCTCCGTCGCCGAGGCCGCCGAGTGGGCCGACCTGGTCATGCTGCTGGCGCCGGATACCTCCCAGAAGGAAATCTACGACAACCAGATCGCGCCGCACCTGCAGGACGGCGACGCCCTCTTCTTCGGCCACGGCCTGAACATCCACTTCCACCTGATCGAGCCGGCCGACAACATCACCGTCGGAATGGTCGCCCCGAAGGGCCCGGGCCATCTGGTGCGCCGCCAGTTCCTGGACGGTAAGGGCGTTCCCTGCCTGATCGCCGTCGAGCAGGACCCGAAGGGCAACGGCCAGGATCTGGCCCTGTCGTACGCGGCCGCCATCGGTGGTGCCCGTGCCGGCGTCATCCCGACCACCTTCGAGGCCGAAACCGTCACCGACCTCTTCGGCGAGCAGGCCGTCCTGTGCGGCGGCGCGGAGTTCCTCATCAAGACCGGCTTCGAGGTCCTAGTGGAGGCCGGCTATGAGCCGGAGATGGCCTACTTCGAGGTCCTGCACGAGATGAAGCTCATCGTGGACCTGATGTTCGAGGGCGGCATCGCCAACATGAACTACTCGGTCTCTGATACCGCGGAGTTCGGCGGCTACCTGTCCGGCCCGCGCGTCATCGACGAGGGTGCCAAGCAGCGCATGCGCGAAATCCTGTCCGATATCCAGGATGGAACCTTTACCAAGCGCCTGATCGCCAACGTCGAGGGCGGCAACAAGGAGCTGGAGGGCCTGCGCCAGGAGTTCGCCGACCACCAGATTGAAAAGACCGGCGCGCAGCTGCGCGACCTGATGAGCTGGGTCAAGGTCGAGCTGACCGACACCGCCCACTAGGTTTTCAAACTATTTTCAATAGCCGGTTTTTCGGCTATACTCAGTGGGTATGACAACGCACGGCCACGGTCACAGTCATGATCACTCGCCCGGCATTGACCCACAGACCACCCCGTTGCGGGCGCTGGTTACGGCGCTCGCTGTCACGGGCACGGTGTTTTTCGCGGAGGTCGCCGGCGGCGTGATCTCCGGCTCGTTGGCGCTGCTGGCCGACGCCATGCACATGCTCTCCGATGCCACTGGGCTCATCCTGGCGGTCATCGCCGTGGTCATCGGCCGCAAGGCCGCCTCGTCCCGGGCCACCTACGGCTACCGGGGGGTGGAGGCGCTCGCCGCCGCGGTCAACGCCGTGGCGGTCGTGGCCGTGTCCGTGTGGATCGTCATCTCCGCTTTGCTGCGCCTGAGCAACGACGAGACGGTGGACCCGCACGTGATGGGCGGGGTGGCCGTCGTCGGCCTGCTGGCCAACGCCATCAGCGCGTGGGTGCTGCACCGGCAGCGCAGCGCCTCCCTCAACGTCGAGGGCGCGTTCCTGCACGTGCTGACTGACCTGTTGGGCTCGGTGGCAGTGGTGGTGGCGGCCGTCGTCATCTACTTCACCGGCTGGCACGCCGCCGACACGATCGCCTCGCTGGCCATTGCCACCATCGTCGCCCCGCGCGCCATCAAGCTGCTGGGCGCGTCCTTGTCCGTACTGCTGGCCCGGGTGCCCGCCGGCTACGACATCGCGGAAATCTCCGCCGTGCTGGAGCAAATCCCGCGGGTGTGCGCCGTCCACGACCTGCACGTCTGGTCGGTCAGCGGCACCGAGACGCTGGCCACCTGCCACCTGGTGGTCAACGACGATTTCTCCACCGGCCCGGTGCTGGATAGGGCGCAGGAGATCCTGCACGAGATGGGCATCGAGCATTCCACCATCCAGCTCGAGCACCCCGGGCACCAGGCGCACGAGACAACCTGTACTGAGCACTCGCACCGGGATTAGGCCGGGGTTAAGCTAGGCGGCATGGGTTTCACCACGCCAAGCTATGACCTGCCCGACCTGTTCGCCCGCATCGACCGCGGGGATATCCAGCTGCCCGATTTCCAGCGCTCTTACGCCTGGGACGAAGACCGCATCCGTTCTTTAATCGTGACCGTCCTGCGTGGCTACCCCATGGGGGCGATGATGGCCCTGGACACGCGCAACGAGCCGCAGCGGTTCCGGCCGCGCCAGATTAGCGGGGCCCCGGCCACCGACAGTGCGCCCGGCATGCTGCTGCTGGACGGCCAGCAGCGCCTGACCAGCCTCTACCACTGCTTCCGCGGCTCCGGCGAGGTAGAGACCACCGATTTTCGCTCCAAGAAGATAACCCGCAGCTTCTTCGTCGACGTGCGCAGCGCCGTGCGCGGGGACCTGCTGCCGGACGAGGCGGTCTTCGCCGTCAACCAGGCTGGGCTGGTTCGCTCCCACTTCGGCCCGGACATCGAAGGCAACCTGCACGAGCGCCACCAGCAGGTGGCCAACCTCTGCCTGCCGGTCGCCGCGCTGCTGGGCGAGGAGGGCCCCGCGCTGCTTTTCGATATGGCCGCCCAGGCCGGCGAAGGCGACCGGGAGCTGCTCGCGGCCTTCCAGCACCGGGTCATGGCGCCGCTGAACGGCTACCACACGCCGATCATCCGGCTGGCGCGCCACACGGCGCGTGCGGGCGTGGGCTCCATCTTTGTCCAGGCCAACGCCGCGGGCCTGCAGATGGACGTCTTCGACCTGCTCACCGCGGTCTTCGCCGCCGAGGACCCGAACTTCCACCTGGCCCGGGACTGGGAGGTGACCGAGCGGGTGCTGCGGGACTACCCGGCGCTGGACGGCATCGGCCGCACGCAGTTCTTGTCGGCCGTATCCCTGCTGGTTACCGGCTCCCGGGGACTTGCGCGCGGGCAGCGCGAGGACATCCTGAACCTGCGGCTGGCCGACTACCAAAAGGCCACCGAGACGCTGCGGATTACCTTCCGCGAGGTCGCCGAATTCCTGTCGCAGCGCTGCATCTTCGAGCTGGACCAGGTGCCTTACAGCGCCCAGATCGTGCCGCTGGCGGTGATTTTGGCCCAGCTGAGCGACGCCCGCGGCGAGCACGGCCGGGTCTTGAGCTCCCAGGCGGCCTGGGACAAGCTCAACCAGTGGTTCTGGTGCGGGGTCTTCGGCGAACTCTACGGCTCGGCGGCTGTGAAGCTGCGCTCGGCCCGCGACGTCGACGAGGTCACCGCCTGGGTCGAGGGCAAGGCGGACCGAGCGCCGAAGACGGTGCGCGACGCGCAGTTTAGCGAGTCCCGTCTGCTGTCCGCCGGCCCGGATGACGGCGTATTCCACGCCATCTACGCGCTGCTGATGGGCAGGGGAGCGCGGGACTGGCGCACCGCCCAGCCGTTTAACCGCGGCACCATCGGGGAGCTGCAGCCGGGCTTCGAACCAGTCTTCCCGCTACCGTGGGCGAAAAAGCACGGGGTGGCGGCCGCTTTGGCGGAGTCCGTGCTCAACCGCGCGCCCATGGGCAAGCGCACCGAGGTGGTTCTGGACGGCTATTCGCCGGCGCGCTACCTGCCCCGGGTACAATCCAAGTCTTTAATGGAAGACCACGAGTTCGCAGCCGTTTTGGCCAGCCACGAGCTCGACCCGGACTACCTGTGGGCCGCCGATTTCGACGGCTTCCTGCGGGATCGCCGCCAGCGCCTGGTGGCGATGATCGAATACGCCATGGGCAAGCCGGTGCGTCGGGACGTGGACGAGGCCGATCTGACTGCCGGAGAAGAAGGACCGCAAGCCTTTGTTCGCTAAAGGTGTTCGCCCCCGCGCTGCAGTCGTCGCCGCCCACGTCGCGTCGGTGGCGCTCTGCCTGACGTTGGCCGGCTGCCACGACGTGCTCCACCAGCCGACGGCGGTGCCCACGGATTCGGTTACCCCGGCAGAATCCGACATCAACTTAGACGACGCGGCGGCCGAGAATCGCAACCGCATGGTCAAGGAGGAGTTCAAGGGTCATTTCTACGTCTTCGAGGACCCGTACGGGCTGGAGACGCTGCGCTACTTTTTCCCGGAGTCGCCGACGCTGGTCATTAGCGACCAGCGGGATTCCTCCAAGCTGCGGGCGGCCTCTATCGCGGTGTCCCAGCGCGCGCCCATGCTGGTCTACGACGAGTCCATCCGCCAGGACATCTACACGGAGATGATCCGGCTGGGCGTGGACCGGGCGTTGATAGTCGGCCGGGTGCCCATGACAGCATCGGACGGCGCCGTGCGCCTCATCCAGGACCCGGGCACGACCTGGGCGCTGGGGCAGATCACGGCCTTCCAGTTCGAGAGCAAGGTCGTGGCCAACCGGGAGAATATGGCGCGCGCGGTCGCGCACCTAGACGGGCGGACCCGCACGGAGCTGAAGGCGGCCTGGGAGCCGCTGGAGCGGCTCGAGGACGAAGAGGCCGTGCCGCTGCCGGCGCAGTCGCGGCGCGACGCGGACATGGCGCCCATCGTGGTGGCCACGGAGGCGGCATCGGTGGCGTCGGTGGCCAACGCCCGGTCTTATGGGGCGGGCGTGCGGATGATGCCTACAGCCGACCCGCGGGACTCGAAGGTCTCGCAGGCCATGGTCGAGGGGATGGAGGACGGCCCGCTGGTGGCTCTTGGCCCCGAATTCGGGGATGAAAAACTATTAGCCGATAGAATTAGGGAAGGCTGGTCGGAACCGCGTCCTGTCAGCAGCGTTCCCGCTGCATAGCTAGGGTACACGGGAAGTCCAGCCGGGTCCCTCTTTTTTAAGTCAACAACCCCAGGAGCCTTCAATGACCAAGCCCCTAGTAGTGATAGCCGACAAGCTTGCCCAGTCCACCGTCGACGCGCTTGGTGAGTCCGTGGAGGTCAAGTGGGTCGACGGCCCGAACCGGGCCGAGCTGCTGGCGGCCGTCCCAGCTGCCGATGCCCTCTTGGTGCGCTCCGCCACCACCGTGGACGCGGAGGTGCTCGCCGCCGCCACCAACCTGAAGATCGTCGGCCGCGCCGGCGTCGGACTCGACAACGTCGACATCGACGCGGCCACCGAGCGCGGCGTCATGGTGGTGAACGCGCCGACCTCGAATATCCACTCCGCCTGCGAGCAGGCCATCGCCCTGCTGCTGGCCACCGCCCGCCAGGTGCCCGCCGCCGACCGCAGCCTGCGCGAGGGGCGCTGGGCGCGCTCCGAGTTCAAGGGCGTGGAGGTCTACGGCAAGACCGTCGGCATCGTCGGCTTCGGACACATCGGGCAGCTTTTCGCCCAGCGCCTGAAGGCTTTCGAGACCACACTGCTGGCCTACGACCCGTACGCCAACCCGGCCCGGGCTGGGTCCCTCGGCGTCGAGCTGGTCGAGCTCGACGAGCTGATGGAGCGCTCCGACTTCGTGACCATCCACCTGCCGAAGACCCCGGAGACCGCCGGGATGTTCGACGCCGAGCTGCTGGCTAAGGCTAAGCCCGGCCAGATCCTCATTAACGCCGCCCGCGGCGGGCTGGTGGACGAGGTCGCGCTGGCCGAATCCATCCGCTCGGGCCGCCACCGCGGCGCCGGCTTCGACGTCTACGCCACCGAGCCGTGCACCGACTCGCCGCTCTTCGAGCTGGACGCGGTGACCGTCTCCCCGCACCTGGGCGCTTCCACGGTGGAGGCCCAGGACCGCGCGGGCACGGACGTGGCGGCCTCGGTGCTCAAGGCGCTGGCCGGCGAGTTCGTCCCAGACGCGGTCAACGTCTCCGGCGGCCGCGTGGGCGAGGAGGTCGCCCTGTGGCTGGAGCTGGCCCGCAAGGTCGGCCTGGCCGCCGGCAAGCTGCTGGATTCCCCGGCCGTGGCCATCGAGGTCCAGGCCTGCGGCGAGCTAGCCAGCGAGGACCCGGGCGTGCTGGGACTATCCGCCGTGCGCGGCCTGTTCAGCGGCGTGGTGGACGAGCCGGTCACCTTCGTCAACGCCATGCAGATCGCCGAGAGCCGCGGCGTCGACGTACGCGTCGGCACCGGCGAGGTCGCCCAGGGACACAGCTCCGTGCTGCGCGTGAAGGTCATCGGCTCCAGCGGCGAGGTCTCCGTTCTGGAGGGCGCGCGCACCGGCATCGACGGCGTGGAGAAGATCTTGCGCATCGATGGCCGCGGCGTTGACATGCGGGCCCAGGGCCGCAACCTGTTCTTCCGCTACGCCGATGCCCCGGGCGCGCTCGGCACGGTCGGCACGGTGCTGGGCGGAGCCCGGATCAACATCGAGGCCGCCGCGCTGACCCAGGGCAAGCTGGCCGACGACGCCGTCCTCATCCTGCGCGTGGACAACCCGGTCTCCAGCGAGCTGACCGACGAGATCTGCGACAAGCTGGGGGCGACCTGCTTGCAGTTGAAGTTCGACGCGTAGGCCTCTAGACGCTAGGCCTCTAAACGAAGCCTTGGCGAGAATATGTGATGTCTAGGCGGGGTGGAAGCTGGCCCGCGAACAAAAAGGGCCGCTGGGCCACCGGGTTTTGCTACACTGGGTCAAAGTCCATTATGCGGAATAGGAGTCTCAGTATATGAAACTGGCGGTTATTGGCGGCGACGGAATCGGCCCCGAGGTCACGGCGGAGGCCTGCAAGGTGCTGCGCGCTGTGCGCTCGGACATCGAGGTCACCGAGTTTGACCTGGGGGCTTCCCGCTACGTGCGCTCCGGCGAGCTTTTGACCGAGGACGACCTGGCGGCCCTGCGTGAGCACGACGCCATCCTGCTGGGTGCTATCGGCGACCCGGCCCGGGTGGCGCCTGGCGTGCTGGAGCGCGGCCTGTTGCTGAAGCTGCGCTTCGCCCTCGACCATCACGTCAACCTGCGCCCGTTCACGTCACGCGCCGGCGCGGCGAGCAGCCCCTTGGCCAACCCGGGCGATATCGACCTGGTGGTCGTGCGCGAGGGCACCGAGGGGCTCTACTGCGGCAACGGCGGGACCCTGCGGGGAGGCACCCGGCACGAGGTGGCTTCCGAGATCTCCCAGAACACCCGCTTCGGCGTCGAGCGGGTGGTGCGCGACGCCTTCGCCCGCGCGCAGGCCCGCCGCGGACACCTGACCCTGGTCCACAAGACCAACGTCTTGGTCAACGCCGGTGGCCTCTGGCAGCGCACCGTCGACGAGGTAGCCCGCGAATACCCGGAAGTCACCGTCGACTACAACCACGTCGACGCGGCCACCATCTACCTGGTCACCGACCCGGGCCGCTACGACGTCATCGTCACCGACAACCTCTTTGGCGACATCCTTACGGACCTAGCTGGCGCGGTCACCGGCGGCATCGGCCTGGCGGCCTCCGGCAACATCGACGCCTCGAGGGCCAATCCCTCCATGTTCGAGCCCGTCCACGGCTCCGCGCCCGACATCGCCGGCAAGGGCGTGGCCGACCCGACCGCGGCCATCCTGTCCGCCGCGCTGCTGCTGCGCCACCTGGGCGACGAGGACAATGCCGCGCGCATCGAGAAGGCCGTGGCCGCCGACGTTAGCGCGCGCACGGGTGCCCCCATCGTGACCGCCGAGGTCGGCGACCGCCTGGCACGAGCCGTGTGCGCTGGCTAAACCCTCCCGGCTCCGCCCAGCGGCCGACAACCGCGGGGGAAGAATGCAGGAAACTGCATACAGACCCCGGCCAGCTTGTAAGATGATCACGATGGCTACCAAGGCACTGAATTCTTTGTCCCCTCGCTCCCGCCGCACCCCGCGGGCGACGGCAGCGCTCATCGTCGCCGCGACCGCGCTGGGGCTGGCCTCCTGCGCCGGTGGCGACGGCTCCTCCGGCTCCGAGGACGGCGCGAGCGGCCCCGAGGGCGCCAAGGAGCTGGCGGCCGACTCCCGCGAGCTCGTCGCGGACGAGAACGGCAACGGCGTGGCTACCACGCGAGCCTTCTTCGACTCGGCCTCCGAGGTCTTCGTCGCCGGCGAAGACCGCAACGCCCAGGCCAGCGCCGCCGATGCCGCCGTGGCCGCCGGCGCCCCCATGCTCGTCGTGCGCGGCGAAGGGACAGCGCGGGATGGCAACGTGGCCGCCGTGGCCGAAGAGATCGAGCGCCTCGGCGCGGAGACCGTCCACGACTACGGCGCCGGCCTGAGCGATGCGGACCTGGCAGACGGGGTGTCGATCGAGGCGATCGAGGACTTCGGCACCCAGGCCGCAAACGCGGCGGATCCCTTGGGTGAGGTCAAGCGCATCGCGGGCCTGGACAGCGAGTACGACGTGCCGGCCGCGGCGCTGATTTCGGCCCAGACCGCCGAGGAGGAAGGCGGGGTCGCCCTGGCGGCGACGGCCCGCTCCGCCGGTGCCGAGGTGCTCGGCGTTCCGGTCGCCGACCCGCGCGCGACCAGCGAATCCATGCAGGCACTCGCGGACGGCGCCGTGGTCGGCCTAGGCAAGGACTTCGACTCCCAGGATAAATTCGACGCCAGCGCCGAGCTAGCCGCCGCCGGGGAGCTGCCGGGCGGCGGCGGGCTGGTTTTCCCGGGCCGCCGCATGGTGGCCCTCTACGGGCACCCCTCCGGAGGCGCACTCGGTCTGATGGGGGAGCAGCCCCCAGCCGAGGCCGTCGACCGCGTGGAAAAGCTGGTCGACGAGTACCAGCCGCACACCGACTACCCGGTCATGCCGGCCTTCGAGATCATCGCGACGGTGGCCTCCTCGGAGCCGGGCTCGGATGGTGATTTCTCCAACGAGGCGGATCCGGACGAGCTTATCCCGTACATCGACGCCATCACCGAGGCCGGCGGGTACGCCTTCCTGGATCTGCAGCCGGGCCGGGCGCGCTTGCTTGACCAGGCGAAGCTCTACGAGGACCTGCTCAAGCGCCCGAACGTCGGGCTGGCCCTGGACCCGGAGTGGAAGATCGGCCCGGTCGAGCAGCCCATGGGGCGCGTCGGCCACGTCGAGGCCCAAGAAGTCACCGAGGTTGCCGACTGGCTGGCCGGGTTGGTCCGCGACAACGAGCTGCCGCAAAAGGGCCTTATCGTCCACCAGTTCCAGTTGCAGATGATCCGCGACCGCGAGACCATCAACACGGATCACCCGGAGCTGGCCTTCATCCTGCACGCCGACGGCCACGGTGGCCCGGATCAGAAATTCGACACCTGGAACACCATGCAGCAGGGCCTGAGCGACGACTACTTCATGGCGTGGAAGAACTTCATCGATGAGGACGCACCCACTTTCACCCCCGGGCAGACTTATGATATAGAACCGCGCCCCTGGTTCGTCTCGTACCAGTAACCTAGCTCACATGAGCGTGGAGATTACCGAGGTCCGCACCTTCCTAGCTGCCCACGAGCCCTTCGCCCGCCTGCCGGGCGCGGTGCTCGACGCCCTGCCCGCGCGCTGGACCATGCGCTACGCCCGCCGGGGCGAGGTCTTCGTGGAGCCGGGCGCGCCCAACGATTTTCTCTACGTCGTCCGCTCGGGCGCCGTGGACATCATGGACGCCGACGGGGTCCTGCTAGACCGGCGCGACGCCGGCCAGTGCTTCGGATATTCCACGCTGGTGGGGAAGAACTCCTCCCGCTACCGGATGGAGGCCGTCGAGGACAGCCTGGTGCTGGCCCTGCCGCGCGCCGGCTTCACGGAGCTCGCCCAGCGCCACCCGGACGTGGACCGCTATTTCTCCTCCCAGTCCCGCCGCATCCGGGCGGAGGCGAAGAAACTCACCGACACCGAACACGCCGAGATCCTGCGCCAGCGCGTGACCGACCTGCCGCTGCAGGAGCCGGTCACAGCCGCAGCCGAAGTGGGCATCGCCGATGCCGCCCGCCGCATGACCGAGCACAACGTCTCCTGCCTGGTGGTCACCCATCCCGCCGACGGCAGCGCGCGCGGGATCGTCACCGACCGGGACCTGCGCGCCCGCGTGGTGGCGGCCGGCATCGACCCGGCCCAGCCGCTGTCGACAGTGATGACTGCACCGGTGGCCACGGTGCGCCCCGACAGCCTCGTGATGGAGGCACTTTTGGTCATGGCCGAAAAGTCCATCCACCACGTGCCCGTGGTCGATGGAGAGCAGGTGGTGGCGGTCCTGCTCCAGGCGGACATCGCGCGCACGCTGCAAGAAGACCCGCTCTACGTCGCCGCGGACTTCCACCGCTGCGAGGCCGGCGACGAGCTGGCCCCTGCCTTCGCGCACTCGCGCCAGCTAGCCGCCCGCTACGTGCGCCGCAACGCCTCCCCGCAGGAGACCGCCGGGGTGCTGACCTTGGGCGCGGATGCCCTGGCCCGGCGCCTGTGCACCCTCGCCGAGCGCGAGCTCGGTGCGCCGCCGGTGGATTACGCCTTCGTCGCCGTCGGCTCCCAGGGCCGCCGCGAGGTCGGCTTCGCCTCCGACCAGGACAACGCGCTGGTTCTGGCCGGCGACTACGACGAGTCCCGCCACGGCGAGTACTTCGCCCGTTTCTCCGAGTTCGTTTGCCAGGGGCTGGCAGACGCCGGCCAGCCACTGTGCCCGGGCGATATGATGGCCAGCAACCCGGAGTGGCGGATGTCCGTGGGTGCCTGGGACGCGACGTTCCGCCGCTGGGTCCAGGCCCCGCAGCCGGACGCACTGCTCCACGCCCAGGTCTTTTTCGACCTGCGGGCGGTGGCCGGCAGGGCGGAGCTGGCCGCCGGGGTCCACCGCGGGGCCGTGGCCGCCGGACAGGCCTCCCGGCGCACGCACGCCCACCTGGCCAGCCTGGCCGCCCGCCGCGAGCCGCCGCTGACGTTTTTTAAAGGCTTCGTGGTGGACCGTTCCGGCGACTACGCGCACACCCTCGACGTGAAGAAGGGTGGGCTCGCCGCCGTGGTGCAGATGGCCCGCCTGTACGCGCTGGTTACCGGAAGCACGGCCGTCGACACGCGCAGCCGGCTTGCCGATGCCGTCGGCCAGAGCGTCAGCCAGCAGGGTGCGGCCGACCTGCGCGACGCCTTCGACTACCTGACCAGCATCACCCTGGAGCACCAGGCCGGCCAACACGCCCGCGGTGAGCAACCGGACTACCACCTGTCGCCGAAGGAGCTTAGCCGCAACCAGCGTGAGCACCTGCGCGATGCCTTCCAGATCATCAAGGGCCAGCAAAACGCCCTGGCCACCAGGTACCCGGTCCGCAATATTTAGCCCGCGCGCGAGAAGACCGTGAGAAGACCACGAGAAGACAAGGAGGCAGGCCCATGGCGTTTTTTCGCCGCCCCCGCCTGGAGTTAGGCGCTCCGGCCCGGTCCACGCCGCTCCAGGAGCTGGAGCTGCTGGCAGTCGACATGGAGACCACCGGGCTGAACCCGGGCCGCGACCGGATCGTCTCGGTCGGCTGGGTGCCCGTGCGCGGGCGAGTCATCGACTTGGCGGGAGCCGGCTACCACGTCGTGCGCGGGGCCGAAGTAGGCGAGTCGGCCACCATCCACCTGCTCACCGACGACGCCCTGGCTAGCGGCGAGGCCGAAGACGAGGCCCTGGAGTCTCTTTTCGCCGCCCTGCGCGGGCGGGTGCTGCTAGCACACTTCGCCGGGCTGGAGGTCGGGTTTGTGAACGCGGCGGCCCGGCGCCACTTCGGGCGCGTGCCGCGCCTGGAGGTGGTGGATACCTTCGGGCTCGAGCGCCGCCACATGGAACGGATGGGGACGTACCCGCGCGGGGAGGACCTGCGCTTAGCAAACGTGCGTGCGCGCTACGGTTTGCCGGCCTACGGCAGCCACAACGCGCTGGGCGATGCCCTGGCCTGCGCCGAGCTCTACCTGGCGATTGTCAGTGGGATGCGGGTAGGTACTCTCAAAGAGATCCAGCGCGGAGTGCAGATCAAAGGAACCTAACAGGGGGGATTAACAAAGTTGCAAAGGAGTCCATGAGTACACTATGCGTCATGCGTTTAGGACGAATTGCACACCCAGAAGGAATCTGTTTCGCCATCATCGAGGGCGAGGACGAACTCGTCGCCAAGGAAATCGCGGACACCCCGTTTACCACCCCGAAGCCGACGGGCCGGGAGTGGAAGCTGGACGAGGTGCGCCTGCTGGCCCCGACGCTGCCGACCAAGGTTGTCGCTTTGGGCCGCAACTACGCGGACCACGTGGCCGAGGTCTTCAAGGAGTCCGCGGAGCACCTGCCGCCGACTATCTTCGTCAAGCCCTCTACGGCCGTCATCGGCCCCGGCAACCCCATTAAGATCCCGGATTTTGCCACCCGCGTGGAATTCGAGGGCGAGCTGGCCGTGGTCATCTCCAAGCCGTCGAAGAATATTAAGGCTGAGAACTGGCGTGACCACGTGCTGGGCTACACCATCTGCAACGACGTCTCCTCCCGCGACCTGCAGTTCTCCGACGGCCAGTGGGCCCGCGCCAAGGGTATTGACACCTTCTGCCCGCTGGGGCCGTGGATCGAGACCGACCTGGACACCCTGGATCTGGACAACACCAAGATCAACGCCTACCTGACTCACGAGGGACAGCGGGAGCAGAAGCAGGACTCGAACACCAACCAGATGATCGTCAAGATGGGCGGCATCCTGGAAGAGATCTCCGCTGCGATGACCCTGCTGCCGGGCGACGTCATCACCACCGGCTCGCCGGCCGGCACCGCCCCGATGACGCCGGGCGATCACATCGAGATCGAGATCCCGGGCATCGGCTCGCTGACCAACCCTATCGCGCGCGCTTAAAGACCGCGTCCATCGCGCGACGGTAGGCTGTGGGGCATGCAGCACAACAAGCGCGCAGACCCCCCACGGCCCGCCCGGCCGACAGAATTTCGTCGCGGTCTACGGCCACTCCGAGCAGGTCTGGTCCGGCAACCCGATTGCGGCCCTGGTCAGTTTCTTAAGCGATGCCCCCCCGACACCGCCGTCTGCGTCCGGCTGGAGGCCATCGACTTCCGCGATTTTTCCGCGCGCGGCGAGACCTTCGATCTTGCCAGCTGCCACTACAGCACCCTGCCCGCCGAGGCGGAGCCCCTCCACGCTCTCGAGGACGCGTTTGCCCCGGGAAGCTACCAGCTCTTTGTCCACCACTTCGCCGACAGCGAGGGCGCGGCCTTGCCGGCGTGGGTGCGCGATCGTCTATCTGGCCTCGAGGTCTTAAGCTTCGAGTCGCGCCAGCGCAGTGTCAGCCACGGTGTGGGCTCCCATCACCACGAGGACGTGGCGTGGATCGCTCAGCGGCCCGCAGAGGAGAGCTCCTAGAGGCCCAGCGCGGCCAGGATGGTGCGCAACTTGGCCGTGGTTTCTTCCAGCTCCGTGTCCGGGTCCGAGTCCGCCACGATGCCACCTCCGGCCCAGGCCCGCGCGCTCATGCCGTCGCCGGTGACTTCGGCGCAGCGGATGGCCACCATGTATTCGCCGTCGCCGGTCGAGTCGCACCAGCCGACCGCTCCGGCGTAGAAGCCGCGATCGGTCTCCGCGGTGTGGATGAGTGCTTCGGCTGCGGCCGCCGGGCTCCCGCAGATGGCCGGGGTGGGGTGTACCCGCAGGGCCAGCTCCAGCGCGTTGGTGGAAGAATCCGCCAGCGTGCCGGTAATCGGGGTGCCCAGGTGCCACATCTCGGTGGTGCTCAGCAGCTGCGGGGTCTCCGGGCAATCCAGGTGCGAGCACAACGGCTCCAGGATGTGCCGCAGGTGCTCGACTACGAAGGCGTGCTCGGACTGGTCCTTCGCGGAGCCGCGCAGGGTCTCGGCGGCGCGGGCATCGGCGGCGGCGTCGGCGTGCCGCGCCGCGGAGCCGGCCAGGGGGAAGGCCGAGACGGTCGAGCCCTGCTTCTTGATAAGGACCTCGGGCGAGGAGCCGACCAGCATGGCGCCGGTGCGGCCCGCTGGGGTTAGATCCGCGATGAATCCGTCGCGGTGGGAGGAATTATCGATAAGCCGCGCGGCGACCAGTCGTGGGTCGACGGGTTCCGCGAAGCCGATATCGACGGCGCGGGCCAGCACGACCTTCTCCAGGCGGGAATTCTGGATGGTGGACACGGCGGCCTCGACGCGCCGCAGGTGCTCCTGCGGTTCCGGATCCACCCCGAAGATCTCCGCGTTGAGGTGGCCGCGCCGGTAGTAGGCGTGCGGTTCGAGGGGGCCGTCCTCGCGGATGATAGACCGCGGCACCGTCAGGGCGGCGGGCTCGTCCGCGTTGAAGGGGATAGCCCCGACCACCATCTCGTGGCGGGACTCGCGCAGAGCTTGCGCCGCCTCCCACGGGTCCGTGTAGGACTGCGCGCAGCCCTGGGTGCGCACGGACCCCGTGGCGCGCGAGAGGAGGAAGTCGGGCGCGGTCGATGGCCGGTTTTCATGCATGAAATAATATTTTAGTCACCCGGCTGCGTTACCGCGGAATCAGCTCGGTCCTGCCGGCGCTGCCGCCAGTAGACCGCGAATACGAGGTAGGTGCCTACTAAGAAGGCCACCACGCCCATCCCCGCGAGGAGCCCGGACCAGAAGCTGACCTTGTCCATGGTCAACCCGACCGGGACCGGCTGCTCGGTGGCCGGGCTAGACGCCGGTGCCTGCGGGCCCGCCGCCGGCGGGGCCGGTTGCGTCTCCGGATCCTGAGTCTCGGCCGGCTTGGCCCTGTCCGGCTTGCCCGCAGCAGGCTTTGGCGCTGCGGCTTTCGCTGTCTTCTTGGGCGCGGGTTTAGCCGCGGCCCGCGGACCGGTAGCACCCGCACCGCCAGATGTCGAAGGTGCTGGCTTCGGCCGAGCCGCGCCCTGTGTGCTGCTTCCCGTCGTGCCGCGTGCGGCCTGTGACTCCCCTGTTGCCGGGGCGGACGGGCTGCGGTGGCCGCCTGCCTGCGTTCCCGGGCGGGCCGGGGTGCTGGGCGAGGCCGTTGCCGGGGCGCTGGAGGCCGAGGCGTCCTTGTCCGCCTTCTTGCCCACTAGGGCCAGGGCCTTCTTCTCCGTATCGCCGACGGCCTTGTCCAGGGCCTGCAGCTCCTTGTTAATGCCGTTGAGGTCGCGGGCGATAGCCACGGGATCCAGGCAGCCCTGCGAGGCGGTGACGTCGATGGTCCCATCCGCGGTGTTGGTACCAGATGGGCCGTCTTCGACGAGAAATCCGACGTCGAGCACCTCGGGCTGGATGTTATCCCCGGCGAAGTTAAAACGTAGCTGGTAGTAGCCGGGCTCGCTGAAGGCAAAGCCCACGGGCAGCGGCTCATCCCCGTCCAGGGTGGCCTCGCCGGCGGTCTGCTCGGCGCTATCGAAGAAGGGCTCGGCGGCGGCATCGTCAGCGCGGGTGCTCCAGGCAGCGACGCGGGCCGAGTCGGTGGGGCGCTCAGCGACCTCCACGTGCACGGCTGTGCGGGCGCCGGCGTCGGCATCGGGGGCGGCCAGACGCAGGTGGCTGCCCGGGCTGGCGGGGGAGAGCACCCAGGTGGTGCCATCGAACCCGATGGAGTCTGGTGCCTGCCGGGTGCCAGCGACCCGGAAGGTGGCCGCACCGGAGGCCAGCGGGGACTCGCTGGAGTCGGTGGAATCAAAGACGCCGGTGGCCGGCCCGTCCACGGACTCGTAGAGCGCCAAGGCCTGCTCGCCGTGGCTAATGCCCCGGGTGGTGGCCGGGTGCTCGCCGCGCTTGAGCAGCGAGAGGGTACAGGGTTCGCCGTCGGCACTCGGTTGGCTGGTTGGTTCTGCCGTACTCACCCCCGGCGCGACAGTAATTGCCACGTAGCAGGAGCAGGCCGCCAGCACCGGGAGGAGGCGGCCGGCACGCCGTCGGGTGGCACAGAGCGATGGGGTAGGAAGAGTTGTCACGGTGTTTGCACGCTTTCTAGTCGTTCGTTGGCGCGGCGGCGGCCCTTGAGCGGTGCCAGGGCCCACACGCATAAGAACAGGGCGGTCAGGGTGAGGACGATGGTGGCCCCGGCGGGCAGATCGATGGCCCAGGCCAGGTAGATGCCCACCACGCTGCCGGCCGCGCCCAGGGCGGCGGCCAACCACAGCATGGGGGTCAGCCGGTCGCAGACCAGCCGGGCGGTGGCCGCCGGGGTGATGAGCAGGGCGAGCACCAGCACGTTGCCCACGGTGTTGACGGAGATGACAATCGCGGCGGTAATGGCTAGGTAGAGCGCGATATCTAAGGCCATAACCGGCAGGCCCAGCGCACGGGCGGATTCCCGGTCCAGGCAGACCGCGCGCAGCTGCGGTCCGCAGGCAAACAGGAAGGCGCCGACGGCCGCAGCCACCCCGAGCGCGATCCCGATCTGGGACGCGGAGGTGCCCGTCAGCGAGCCGAAGAGGAAACTGGTCAGCGACGCGGTGTAGCCCTCCTGCCGGGAGATGATGACATTGCCCAGCGCAAAGGCCGCGGCGAAGAAGATGCCGATGACCGCGTCGGTCTTGAGGCTGTCGCGGCGGGAGAACAGCGCGATGAGTACGGCCACCACGCCGCCGGCGACGGCCCCGCCGGCCAGCAGGGAGACCTGCAGGCTAAAGGCGATGGTCAGGCCGGGGAAGACGGCGTGGGAGACGGCGTCGCCGATAAACGCCATGCCGCGCAGCACGACGTATCCGCCGACCAGGCCGCAGACCACCGCGGCGACGACCGCGATGATGACTGCTCGCAGGAGGAAGGACAGCTGCGGGTTGGCCAGGTCCGCGAAGAACTGGGCGATAGAGACCTCGAGCATGCCTAGCTCACCCCCAGCGCCGCTAGTAGCGGGGAAGTGGTGCGCACGCCGAAGGCCTCAACCCAGGCTGCGGGATCCGCGCGGACCTGTGCCACCGGCCCGTCGGCGACGACGGTGCGGTTGAACAGCACCAGGCGCGGGCAGGTGTGGACGGCCTCGGCGAGGTTGTGCGTGGACATGACAACCGCGGTGCCCTTGGACACCAGGCGGGCGAACAGGTCGAGGAGCTGCTCGATATTGGGCGCGTCCAGGCCCGTGAAGGGCTCGTCGAGGACCAGCAGCTCCGGCTCGGTGGCCAGGGCCCGGGCGATGAGCACGCGCTGGCGCTGCCCGCCGGACAGCTCCGCGATGGGGCGCCGGGCCAGTTCGGTCAGGTTGGTCTGTTCCAGCGCGCGGTGGGAGGACTGCCGGTCGCCGCGGCCTGGGCGCTTAAACCACCCGATCAGCCCCACGCGGCCGAGCAGGACGGCCTCGTAGACTGTGCACGGAAAGGACCACTCCACCTCGTGGCGTTGGGGGACGTAGCCGAAGCGGCGGGTGAGCCCTACCGTGCCGCGGTGGGGAACAAGCCCCAGGCAGGCGCGCATGAGGGTGGTCTTGCCCGCCCCGTTCGGGCCCAGCAGGCCGACCAGCTCCCCGCGGTGAATGCGCAACGACGCGTCCTGCACCACCGGCCGGGCGCCGAAGGAAACCTCCACCCCCGTCGCGTCGAGGACCGGCTTTGTCTCCTGCAGGTTAGGCATGGTCGTGCCCCTTTCGCCGGCGCAGCACTACCGCGACGACCGCGAGGACCACCAGTGCTGCCACCGCGAGTCCGGCGCCGATAAGCCAGCGCGGGGCGGGGCCGTCCTCGGCGCCCGTGCGGGCGGCAGCCGGGTCCCACTGCGCCTGATGCGCTTGGGCGGGGTCCGCGTCCGCTGCAGAACCGACGGCGAAGCTCAGGATACCGTCGGTGCTCAAGTCCTCGCCGCTGCGGGTCTGGGCGTGTAGTCGGATACCCACCTGGTGGATGCCGGGCTGCGTGAAGACCCAATTGGCGTGGGTGTGCGTGCCGGAATCCACCCAGAAACTATCCGTCTTGCCCGCCTTCGTCGACCAGAGGACCTCGGGCGGCTCGAAACCGCCGTTCTGCAGGAAGAGGGAAAATTCACCCGGGCCACTGTGGCCCAGAAACTCCATGTCCACGCCGCGGTCGACGGCCTCGACCAACGAGGGAGCCTGTGTGTTCCACCCCAGCCACGGCACGTCCGCGATCTCAGTCTGGGGCACGGTCCAGACCGGGGAGGAGCCTTCCGCACCGACGAAGGAGAACTCGTCGTTATCCGGCACGGTTAGCTGGGCGGCATCGCCGACGCGGAAGACCACGTCGTCCAGGTGGCGCCAGACCGGCTGCGGCTGGGAGTCGTCGCGGGCGAGAAACTCGGCCTGCCCGTCGATGACCTGGGCGCCGATGTCAACGTGCCCGTGGTCGATGGTGACCTCTTCCCCGGCGGGGGCTATCGTCTCATTGCCCTCGACGACCTGGGCCAGGTCCCCGGCCTGGGCGGGCCAGGCGGTAGGGCCTACAGCAAGGTAGGCGACGGCAGCGGCAGCCACCAGCGCGCGGGTAGCGCGCAGGCAACGGGTGGGATGGATTCGTGTCATGGTCATAAGTCCTTTTGCTTCTAACTCTTGTGGGGAATGGGTGCGGGCGGTGCGGGAGACAGCGGCCGGCTAGGTCAGGCACCGGCGTAGGCTCTCGGCGTTGAAACGCATCAGGTTGAGGTAGGTGGGGACCTGCTCGTCCAAGGTGTCGCCGTAGATGGGGCACAGCTGCACGCCGGCCTCCCGGGCGGTCTGCTCGAGGATGCCGGCACCGCCGGTACGGTTGGGCTCGATGAACACGGCCGGCACCTGCAGATCTCGCAGCGTGCGCCGCAGGGCCATCACGTCGCGCGGGGAGGGCTCGACGGACTCGCTCGGGGTGACAAAGCCCGCGACCTTGAGGCCGTAGGCCTTGGCCAGGTAGCCGTAGCCGTCGTGCGTGGTGACCAAGTGGCGGTGTGCGGCCGGGATTCCGGCCAGCGTGTCCTCCACGAAGCTGTTCGTCTCCGCCAGCTTTGCCTGGTAGGCCGCCGCCCGAGCCCGGTAGGCCTGGCCGTGGCTGGGATCGCCCAGCGCCAACTCGTCGGCTATGACGTCCACGAAGGCTCTCGCGTTGCCCAGGTCGTGCCACAGGTGCGGGTCGAGCTCGCCGTGGACGTGCTTGCCCAGCACCGCCTGCGGGAGGAGGTACGTCTCCTGCCCGGGCCTGCCCAGGAAGCGGTAGTGCGGATCCGGCGGGATGGGCTGCAGCGTCGACGAGGGCACGGCGATCACTACCTCCTCCGGGGTCCAGACCCGGTCCCGGTCGCGCAGCTCCAGCCGGCCGGCGTCGATATCGGCCGCGATATCCACGTGGCCCTCGTCCAGAACTTCGGCCCCGGCGGGCGGGGCTACACCCACCGCGACGGTCACGGTGGCGGTCACCGGGTCGGCACCTCCGGCCCGGGCGCTCAGCCGCAGCTGGTAGAGCCCCGGCTCGGAAAACGCCCACGATAGGTGCGTGTGGGCCGAGTTGGGCAGGCGGGTCCCGGAGCCGTCGCGCGCGGAGTCGAAGACCACCTGCGGGGCGCCGAAGGTGCCCACGATATAGGCGGCCACCGCGCCGGGCCCGTCGGCGCTGTCCAAGCGGAACTCGACCTCGTCGCCGGCGGTGGTGTAGGCCGACTTTAGCCCCAGCCAGATGGCATCTAGGGCGACGTTTTCGACCAGCGGGATGACCTGCGCCCCGCGGGCGCGGGCCTGCTCGGCGACCTCCACGACCGGATGGGCCGAGGTCTGCTCCAGCGTGCTGGTCAGCGCGGCCGGCTCCAGCAGCAGACCGTTGGCCAGCGCCACGTCGGCGTGGGCGGCCTCCCGCACCGTCCGCAGGCTGGGCTCGAAGGTGTGCGGGTCCCGGCCCGGCGGCACCAGGCTGGTCACCGTCGCGTCCGGCCCGGCGACCTGGCGCGCCATATCCGCAAGGATCGGGGTCGTGGCCACCACCCGGAGCTTCTCCGGGCCATCAGATCCCGCCGACGGGCCGGGTGCGCACCCGGCCACGAGGAAGGCCCCGCACAGCAGCGCCACCCTGGCCCGGCAGGCGGTGCGGTAAGGGCGCTGGCGGCCCGGGTCGTACCGGGCCATTAGCGGCGTCCTTCTGCCAGCGCCCAGCGCGCCATCCCGATGCCGAGGACCGCCAGGCCGATGCCCAACACGGCGATGGCCGTATTCATCAACGAGGCCCCCGTGTTGGCCAGGGTGCCACCGGCCGCCGCCGTCGACGAACCGGTAGCCGTACCCTGCCCTGTAGCCGCGCCCGCCGCCGGCTGGGATCCAGAAGAACCGCTACCCGGGGCGCAGGCCCCGCCGTCCGGGTTGACCTGGCCGCCTAAGTCGAAGTGGCCCTCGGTGAACGCGCCGGCAGGGGCCTGGCCGCCGACCACGAAGGTCAGCGTGGCCTGCCCGGAGACGTCCTTGCCGTTGGTCAGGCGGGCCGACTGGGAAATCGTCACCCGGTAGGTGCCGGGCTCGCTAAAGAGCCAGTTGGGGTGGACGTGGGTATTCGGGTCGATGGTGGTGGACCTGGACGGGGTGTTGCCTTCCGCCCGGAACCATTCCTTGCCCACGATCTGGCCCAGCTGGCCCTGCGAGTAGACCATCATCGCGCCGGGACCGGAAAACTCGGTAAGCTCCCAGGTCACGGGTCCGTCGAGGTGCTCCAGCATGGTCGGGTGCTGGGTGTTGGCGCCCAGCCAGGGCACCCCCGGCTGCTGCGTGGAACCGATCATCCACGCCGGGCCGCGGCCCACCGGGCCGATGTCCTCGGGCAGGTCGGCGCGGGCGGCGTCGGAGAGGTGGAAGACGGCATCGTCGGCCGGGACCCAGCGCGCGGGGGACGTGGAGTCGTCCTTGACTTGCGGCTGGATCCCCGGCGTGCAGTGGCCCGGCTGCCCCTTGTCCGCCGCGGCTGCCGGCGAACCACCGCGTGCCCCGCGCTCGGAAGAGGCGTCGTCCTGCCCGGCCTGGGCAGACCCACCGCTTTCCGATGCCGCCTCGCCCGCACCCGCGTCCTGATGCTCGCCGCCTGACTCGCCGACCACCCAGGTATAGGTCTGCGGGCTGCTCTCGGCGCCGTCGGCAGTAGCGCGCACAGTCATCGTGTACGTGCCCGGTTCGCTAAAAGCCCAGTTGACGTGCCGGTGCGCCGGGGTCTGCTGGGAGATCACTGACCCGGAAGCTAGCTCCAGGCCCCCGTCGGTGGTCACCCCGCCCAGGTCACCGAAACCGGTGGATTCGAAAGCGTAGACCGCGCCCGGCCCGGTGACTTCGTCGAAGTTCAGGTCGACCTGCCCGAAACCGCCGTCGCGCACGGGTTGGGTGTCCCAGCCCGGCCAGAGCAGGTTCGGGTCCTGGGTCTGCGGCAGCAGGTAGGTGCTGGCGCCGATGCCGTCGACGGATTCCGTGGCGTCAGTCCAGGACTGCTCGTTGACCTGCAGGGTTACCTCTTGCGGTGCCCGGACCACCCCGGAGCCGGTGACGTCCTCCTTCAGCGCCAGATCCAGCTCGCCGCCGTTGGCGGTGACGTAGAAGGCATCGACGTGCCCGGAATCAAAGGTGATGGCCTCGGCCCGGGCGGCGGGAAGGACCCCCGCAAGCAGAACAAGAAAGACCGCGGCGACCAGCGCGCCCACGTGGTGGCCGGCGCGGCGGGTGTAGTGCGCAACTCGCATGGAAGTTACCTTTCGGAAAAGCGATTATCGGATGGTTGTTGAGCGGCCAAGCCCGGCCAAGAAGCGCTCGACGGCGGTGGCTACCCCGGGCACGTGCCGGAAGACGAAGCTGACCGCGGCGCCGACCACCCCGAGGACTGTCAGCGGCACGAACAGCGCCAGCGGCTGGAAGGAGGACAGCACCACATCGCCCGTGCCCGGCTGCTGCGGGCCCGGCTGGGGCCTGGGGTCTGGTTTTGGCTCCGGTTCGGGTTTCGGATCCGGATTCGGCCGGGAGCCCTGGTCTGGGGCTCCGTTTTTCACGCAGTCGTCGACGGCGTCGTCGCCCACGGCGAAGCTGAGCACCTGCGGGCGCGAGCTGACCTCGCGGCCGTCGGTGGTGCGCGCCCGGAAGCTGACGGCGAACTGGTACCAGCCCGGCGTGCTAAAGGCCCAGTTGGCGTGCACGTGCGAGGCCATCTGGGTCTCCACGGTCGTGTCCTTGGCGCGGGAATCGGCCAGCACCGCCACCTCGGAGCCCAGGCCCTGGTTGGTAAACAGGCCCCAGCTCGCCCCATCCGGGACGTGCACCGGGTCCAGCTCCAGGGTGACCGAACCCTCCGCGTAGGCGCTGTAGTCCAGCTTCTCGGTGTTATAACCCGGCCAGATAACGCCGTCCTTTTGGGTCTGCGGCAGTAGGAAAAACTTTTTACCCACCGGGCCCATGAAGTCCAGGGCCTTATCCGCCATGTCCGGGGTCCGGGTGCGCTGCGCGTTATCGCGCACGCCCAGCACCACCTCGTCCAGTCGGTGGACCGGGTCCTTCTTCCCGGTCAGGCGCGTGTCGTCCTTCAGGCCGACGTCGAAGCCCTCCGCGCTTGGCGATGCCGCCACATCCACATGGCCTTTATCCAACAGATAGCGCTCGCCGCAGCGGGCAGGAGTCTGGCCGGGGACAACCGTCTTGGGCCGGGCGGCATCCGCGCCGGCAAGTGAGACGGTCTTTTCGAACGTCCCGGTCGGGGAGTAGTCCTCGGTGATGACCGCCTCGGTGGGGGTCTGCGTTGCGACGATCTTGCCGTCGTCGGGCCCGGCTAGAGCAGTCGCGGGCGACAGGAGGGCAGGGGTGAGGAGTAGAGCGATGCAGCGACGCCGGAGTGTAGCCACGGTTGGGAAAGCCTTTCTTCAGTTTGGGTTTTCACCCTAGATTAAAGAAAACGGTTTCCAATCCAAATAGTCTACCCCTGCGGTGCGGTGCGACGGGGCCCTGACGACGACTAATGAATACCATCCCCAATAGTGGCGGGGGTAGCGCCGTGCGGGTGGTCCGGTGGCGCGTGGCGCACAGGCTCAGCGAATTGCGGGCCGCCGGCTCGTCTACGATGGTGGGCATGAGTGATGTACGTGTACGATTCTGCCCGTCGCCGACCGGCACCCCACACGTGGGGATGGTGCGCACGGCCCTGTTTAACTGGGCCTATGCGCGCCACACCGGTGGCAAACTGATTTTCCGAATTGAGGATACGGACGCCTCCCGCGACTCCGAGGAGTCCTACCAGGCGATTATTGATTCCCTGACCTGGCTGGGGCTGGGCTGGGACGAAGGTATTGATGTGGGCGGCCCGCACGAGCCGTACCGCCAGTCCCAGCGCAAGGATATCTATGCCAACGTCCTGCAGAAGCTGAAGGACGCTGGCCTGGTCTATCCGGCCTATTCCACCGCCGAGGAGGTTGAGGCGCGCCACAAGGCCGCCGGCCGCGACCCGAAGCTCGGCTACGACAACTACGACCGCGAGCTGACCCAGGAGCAGATCGATGCCTTCGAGGGTGAGGGCCGCAAGCCCGTCTGGCGCCTGCGCATGCCGGAGCAGGACTGGTCCTGGACCGACCTGGTCCGCGGCGAGATGACCTTCAAAGCCGAGACGCAGCCGGACTACGTGGTGGCCCGCTCCAACGGTGAGCCGCTCTACACACTGGTCAACCCGGTTGACGACGCTCTGATGGGCATTACCCACGTCCTCCGCGGCGAGGACCTTTTGTCCTCGACCTCGCGCCAGTTGGCCCTCTATGAGGCCCTGAAGCAGATCGGCGTTGCCGAGTTCACCCCGCAGTTCGGCCACCTGCCGTTCGTGATGGGGGAGGGCAACAAGAAGCTGTCCAAGCGCGACCCGCAGTCAAACCTGTTCAACCACCGCGACAACGGCATCATCCCGGAGGGCATGCTCAATTATCTGTCCCTGCTGGGTTGGTCCCTGTCCGCAGACCAGGACATCTTCGGCACCGACGAACTGGTCAAGAACTTCGACGTCCACGACGTGCTGGGTAACCCGGCCCGCTTCGACCAGAAGAAGCTCGAGGCTATTAACGCCGATCACATCCGCCTGCTGGAGCCGGAGGAATTCGCCGTCCGCCTGCGCAACTACCTGACGGAGTATACTGACTTCCCGGCCGACTACGCCCCAGAGAAGTTCGCCTTCGCCGCCGACCTCGTCCAGACCCGCATCAAGACGCTGTCGGATGCCTACGGCCTGCTCAAGTTCCTAGTTACCGCCGACGAGGATCTAGAGCTCGACGAGAAGTCCGCCCGCAAGAACCTCAAGGAGGATGCCGTCCAGTCCCTCGAGGTCGCCGTCGCGACGCTGGAGCCCATCGAGAGTTGGACCACTGAGCCCATTGAGGCGGCCCTGTCGAAGGCTCTCATCGAGGATCTGGGGCTCAAGCCGCGCAAGGCCTACGGCGCCCTGCGCGTAGCCATCTCCGGCGCTGCGGTGTCCCCGCCGCTGTTTGAGTCCATGGAGCTGCTCGGCAAGGAGTCCACGCTCAACCGCCTGCGGGCCGCCCTTGCCAAGACCCCGTGGGAAAGCGCGCAAGCCTAAATCCACACGCTGTAATTCGTCCGCGGCAGGCACACTAGAAATAGCACTAAAAACCGACTCTAACCAGGCGATTTGCTAGTGTGCCGCCGGGGTGGTTATAGTTATTAACCGTTGCAGCGAGCGGTTGCGAGAGACTTAATAATCTTCCAACCGAAAAGCACGGCAGCAATTGGCCTATGGTGTAATTGGCAACACAGCGGTTTCTGGTACCGTCGTTCTAGGTTCGAGTCCTGGTAGGCCAGCAGTGATAAAGGGGTTTAAACCTGGAGTCACAGTCCTATGCCCCGTTCGTCTAGCGGCCTAGGACGCCGCCCTCTCACGGCGGTAACACGGGTTCAAATCCCGTACGGGGTACAAGTCGGAAGGCGGTCAGTTTTACTGGCCGCCTTCTTTCGTGTCCACGGGGTGGTATTAACCTACCCCAGACCACTGCCGGGAAGGCTCAAGTTGCCGGGCCCGGTGGGGTAGGACCACCCGCCATTTTCGGGACTTTCCTCCAATCGCTTCCATCCCCTCTGAGCTGGTCATATACTAGTGCTCAAGACGTTAGCCGAAAGATAAGGAGATTGGATGAAAGCTTCTTTCCGTTTTAAGCGCAACGAAGATTTATAGCTCGTGAACATGCGGCATTGCCATAATTCATAACTTCCCACCGCGACTATTGCACGAAGTACAGGAGCTAAACGAGGATGAATCTCGACGCAGAAACGAAATCCCAGTGCAGCGTAGCTGAGGATCCTTCGGGCCGCTGACAGTCAGACAGACTGCAAGCGAAATAACCACTGATTCGATTCGCATCCGGCCGAGCAGAAGGAACTGTCACTGCCGCACTGGGATTTTTATATTCTCAGCTGCTGATTTGTTGATGCTTGGCGCATAGTTTAGAGTAATTCAAGTCCGCAACGCACAGCGCTCGCTGCTGTGGACAGGCTAGGCCCCGTTCGTCTAGCGGCCTAGGACGCCGCCCTCTCACGGCGGTAACACGGGTTCAAATCCCGTACGGGGTACAACGTAAAAAGCCCAACCCGGCCCGTGTTGGGCTTTTTCTTTTGCCGCCAGCTGGCTGCGAATGTTCTGGGGACTTGCCCGCAACGGCGTATTTGCCTTTGTCTAACGGGGCGCGGGGGAGTAGAGCTAAAACGTGCTCCATATTCCTGCCACAGAAGGGATGCGACGTGCATCTTAGCGATCTCATGGACGCGGGCGTTTTGCTCCAGAATTTTGGGGGCTGGGCGCTCGCGGGCCTGGCCCTGGTCATCTTCATCGAGTCGGGCGTGCTCTTCGCGTTCCTTCCCGGCGATTCCCTCTTGGTCACCGCGGCCATCCTCCGCGACGACCTAGGCCTGAGCGTCCCGCTTATCCTTTTGGTCGGCACGGTGGCGGCCTTCCTGGGTGACAAGGTGGGCTTCTGGCTGGGGCATACCTTCGGCCGCCGGCTGTTTAAGCCGGTCGCGAGGATCCTGAAGGTAGAGTACCTCGAGCGCGCGGAGGCCTTCTTTCGCAAGCACGGACCACTGGCGTTGGTGCTGGGGCGCTTTGTGCCCATCGTGCGCACCTACGTGCCGGTCTCGGCGGGTACGGCCGCGATGCCGTACAAGAAGTTCGTGAGCTGGAACGTCCTGGGTGCGGTGGCCTGGATCGTCACCATGACCATGGTTGGCGTCCTCCTGGGCGGCATCCCGGGGATTGCTGACCGCATCGACGCCATCGTGCTGGTCATCGTGGGCGTCTCCGTGATGCCGGTGGTCATCTCCGGCGCGCGCAGCTGGCGCCGGAAGCCGGACGCTACGGCTAACGATGCCGAACCAGCCCGGTAGTCTACAACAGCGCGCCCAGCTTCCGGGCGGCGTCCTTGAGAGGTGAACCGAACTTAGCGGCGGGGCTGGGGCGGAAGCGCTCGGCTGAGCCGGAAACGGAAAGCGCGGCGATGAACGTGCCGGCCGGGTCGAGGACCGGCACGGAGACTGAGGAGAGGCCGGCCTCCCGCTCTTCGACGGACTCGGAGATGCCATTGCTGCGGGCGGCCTCGATATCGGCCTCGCCGAAGGTGGTGCCGCTGACGGTGGTGGGGGTAAACGCCGCGATGATGCGCGCCGCCGAGCCGGAGGTGAGCGGCAGCTGCCGGCCCACGGGCACGACGTTGTGGAGGCCAGCTTCCGGCTCCCGGGTGGCAATACAAGTGCGGGTGGTGCCGGTGAGCTCGTAGAGCTGAACCGATTCGCCGGTTTCCTCGAGCAATTTGTCCATGATCGGCCCGGCCGCGTTGAGTAACCGGTCCCGGTTGCCCGGCAGGGCGGGACCGGCGGTCCATTTACCCTCATCTGTGCGGGTTAAAATTCGGTGTGCTTCCAGTGCGGTTGCCAAACGATGCGCCGTGGCCCGCGGCAAACCGGTGGTCTCGCACAGGTCATTGAGGCTCGAGGGCCGGTTGGCGGCCGCCATCATGATGGCCACGGACCGATCCAGTACCTTGATCCCGGAAACTGCGCTATACTCTCCCATACTTTGAAATTTACGTCTCAAATTCTGAGATTTCAAGTGTGGAGGAAGAGTATGAGTCAAAAAGTGACGTTGGCAGAGAAGATCTGGCGTGACCACGTCGTCACCCGCGGCGAGAACGGGGCCCCGGACCTCATTTATATTGATTTCCAGCTCCTCCACGAAGTTACCAGCCCGCAGGCCTTCGAGGGGCTGCGCCTCAACGGCCGCAGCCTGCGCCACCCGGAGCTGCACCTGGCGACCGAGGACCACAACGTGCCCACCACCGGCATCAAGATCGGCGGGCTGAACGAAATCGCCGACACCACCTCGCGCACCCAGGTGTCCACCCTGCGGAAAAACTGCGAGGAGTTCGGAGTCCGCCTGCACTCGATGGGCGACGAGCAACAGGGCATCGTCCACACGGTCGGCCCGCAGCTGGGCATCACCCAGCCGGGCATGACCATCGTGTGCGGCGACTCGCACACCTCGACCCACGGTGCCTTCGGCTCCATCGCCATGGGCATCGGCACCTCCGAGGTCGAGCACGTCATGGCTACCCAGACCCTGTCGCTCAAGCCGTTCAAGACCATGGCCATCGAGGTCAAGGGCCAGCTGGCCGAAGGCGTGAGCGCCAAGGACCTGATCCTGGCGATCATCGCCAAGATCGGCACCGGCGGGGGCCAAGGACACATCATCGAATACCGTGGCGAGGCCATCCGCGCGATGTCGATGGAGGCCCGCATGACCATCTGCAACATGTCGATCGAGGCTGGCGCCCGCGCGGGCCTGGTCGCCCCGGACGAGACCACCTTCGACTATGTCCGCGGGCGTGAGTTCGCCCCGCAGGGCGCGGACTGGGACGCGGCCGTCGAGTACTGGAAGACCCTGCCCACCGACGAGGGCGCCAAATTCGACACCGTCGTCGAAATCGACGCCGACGAGCTGACCCCGTTCGTGACCTGGGGGACTAACCCGGGCCAGGGCCTGCCTCTGGGCTCCACCGTGCCGAGCCCGGAGGACTTCGGTGACGATAATTCCCGCGCCGCCGCCGAGAAGGCCCTGGAGTACATGGACCTGACGCCGGGCACCCCGCTGCGCGATGTCGCCATCGACACCGTATTCCTGGGCTCGTGCACCAACGCGCGCATCGAGGACCTGCGCGCCGCCGCCGAGGTTGTCCGCGGCCGCCGCATCGCGGACGGCACCCGCATGCTGGTCGTGCCGTCCTCTACCGTTGTCAAGCAGCAGGCCGAGGCCGAGGGGCTCGACCGCGTCTTCGCCGACTTCGGCGCGGAGTGGCGCACCGCGGGCTGCTCGATGTGCCTGGGCATGAACCCGGACCAGCTGCGCCCGGGCGAGCGTTCCGCGTCCACCTCTAACCGCAACTTCGAAGGCCGCCAAGGCCCCGGCGGGCGCACCCACCTGGTCTCGCCCTTGGTGGCCGCCGCCACCGCCGTGACCGGCCACTTGGCCTCCCCGGCCGACCTGCCCGCTTAAGCGCACCCGAGCCGACAACCGACACAGAGGAGTACATTCCGATGGAGAAATTCACCACGCACACCGGCACCGGCGTGCCCCTGCCGTATTCCAATGTGGATACGGACCAGATCATCCCGGCCGTCTACCTGAAATCCGTCAAGCGCACCGGCTTTGCCGATGCTCTCTTCGCCAACTGGCGCAAAGACCCCGCCTTCGTCCTGAACCAGGAGACCTTCCGCGACGGCTCCGTTCTGTTCGCCGGCGCCGACTTCGGGACCGGCTCGTCGCGCGAGCACGCCGTCTGGGCGCTCAACGACTACGGCTTCAAGGCCGTCTTTTCCTCCCGCTTCGCCGACATCTTCCGCGGCAACGCGGGCAAGGCGGGCCTGTTGGCCGGCGTGATGGCCCAAGAAGACATCGAGCTTATCTGGAAGCAGCTGGAGGGCGGCGAGACCACCGTGAGCGTCGACTTGGAGGCACGCACTGTCACGGTCGGCAGCAACGTCTATCTCTTTGACGTCGACGACTATACGCGCTGGCGCCTCCTGGAAGGCTTGGACGACATCGGGCTGACGCTGCGGGACGAGGACACCATCACAGCGTACGAGGGTAACCGCCCGTCGTTTAAACCAGAGGTGCGCTAGGAGTTGGAATATGCTCTAGTGTCATGACGACACCTGAGTGGAACAACTCCCACAACTACGGCCAAGGCTCCGGGCAAGGCTACGGCTACCAAAACCAGAACCCGAACCAGGGCGCGCCGTACGGCCAGCCCGGCTACGCCGGGGCCGGCCCGCAGGCCGGCTTCCAGCCGGGGACCGTTTACGCGCCCACCCCGCCGGACGCGCCCGGGGCCGTAGGCCAGGGCTTCAAAGGCTACTTCCAGAACTTCGGCCCCTGGTTCGGCGCCGCGGTGGTCTACCTGGTGCTGCAATTCGTCCCCATGATCCCGTTTACGTTCGTCATCGCGCTTTCCGGCATCCTCGAAGCCGAGGGCACCGCGAGCTCCGGCCCAATCGGTGCGACCGCTGCTTTTATTAGTTTGCTGCTGCTGGGCGTCTGCGTGTTTCTGGTGGGCCTGTGGATGTACGCAAACTTCTACCACGGCGCCGTCGAGGAGGCCAACGGGCAGCGCGTAAGTTTCCGCGGGCTATTCCGCTTTGACGGAGGCCGTGTCGGAACCATGGTCACGCTCGCCGCCTACGGGATCCTGGTGTGGCTGGGCTGCCTTTTGTTTATCATACCGGGCCTTATCATCGCTTTCTTGCTGTGCTGGGTCGCCGTGATTAAGGCCGAGGACCCGTCCAAGGGCATTGGCGAGGCGATGGGGGAGTCCTACCGCCTGTCCACCCAGAATATTGGCACCACGCTGCTGCTGGTCGTCCTGCTGGTGTTGCTGCAGCTGGCCGCGAGCCTCATTCCGATTGTCGGCAGCCTCGTGGTGCTGCCGGTGCTTTACTTCGCCTGGGTCTTGGCCTACCGCTGCCTGACCCAGCGCCCGGCCGCGCGCTGGTAGGCGCTAGCGCACGGGCAGCGGGCTGGCCAGGTAGTCCGCGCCGGTCAGCTCGCCGCCGTTAAAGGACAGTACCCACACCGAGGACTTTTTGACCTTCAGGTCGTCCACGTCGCACTTCAAAAACACCGGCTCCAGGCTGGCTATCATCTCGGGGATGGCCAGGCCCTGGCTCACGATGACGGGCGTGCCGCCCTGCTCAACGATGCCGTCGAAAGCCTCCCGTGCCGCCTCCTTGTCCTGCAGCCAGCCGTCGTCGCCTAGGCGCTCGTCCACCGTGACGTCGAAACCGAGCTCGGCGGCCAGGGGAGCGGCGGTCTGCTGGCAGCGGTCGGGCAGCGCGGAATAGATGGCCGTCGGCTTGTAGGGCGTAAGCATCGGTACGAGCATCTCCGCCTGGCGCAGGCCCTTCTTGTCCAGCGGGCGCAGGTTGTCGTCGCCGCTGAATCCCTTGCGCGGCAGGGCGCGGGCGTGGCGGACGTAGAGCACGCGGGTGGTCGGGGCCAGCCGCAGGCGCTTTTTCGCCTTCCACAGCACGTCTGCGTCCACCTGGTAGGACAGCCGGTTAATCGCCGCGTCCACGGTCATCCAGCTAATCTGGTCGACCTCGTCGTTGGGCGTGAACTCGCCGCCTTCGACCTTGCCCAGCCAGTAGTAGACCACCTTGGTCCGCCCCTGGACCGGGTAGGTCACCTTGCCGATGAGCTTGCCCAGCTTGATCTGGTAGCCGGTCTCCTCGGCGACTTCGCGCACGGCGGTCGTCGGCAGCGACTCGCCCGGATCGACCTTGCCCTTGGCCAGTGACCAGTCGTCGTAGTGCGGACGGTGGATGACGGCCACCTCCGGGTCGTGGGGGTTGCCGCGCCACAGCACCGCGCCCGCCGCCAGGGTGGTCCGGGCGAATTCCTTTGCCGGATCGGGGCTGATATCCTGGTGCCGCCCAGAAATAAAGACCTCGGACTGGCTGTCTTTGTCGTTTTCGTGCATGTTCTTGGGCTTGGGCATGGGCGTGGGCCTACTCCTTGCAACTGTCGGTAGCGGATAATTCTCGCGGTCCATCATAGTCCCGCGGTGGGTCCGGCTACACTGTTATTGTTCGTGATGTCTATGGAGGAGCGCTTAATGGTCCGAGTTGCAGTGATGGGGGCTGGTTCGTGGGGCACCACGCTGGCCAAGGTCTTCGCCGATGCCGGCAACAGTGTCCGGCTCTGGGTCCGCCGGCCGGAGTTGGCCGCCACCATCCGGGAGACCCACCGCAACGCCGACTACCTGCCGGACATCGAGTTACCCGCCACCATCGCCCCGACGACCGAGCCGGAAAACGCGCTTGTCGATGCCGATATCGTCGTCCTCGCCGTCCCCTCCCAGACCCTGCGCGAAAATCTGGACGCCTGGTCGCAGCACCTGCCTGAGGATGCCACCGTGGTCTCCATCTCCAAGGGCGTGGAGTCGAGCTCGCTGCAGCGAATGAGCCAGGTGATTGCGGACTCCGGCGTGGATGCCGAGCGCATCGCTGTGCTCTCGGGCCCGAACCTGGCCAAGGAGATCGCGCTGGAGCAGCCGGCGGCCACCGTCATCGCCTGCGAGGACGAGTCCCGCGCTCAGCTGGTCCAGGCTGCCGTGGCCACCAACTACCTGCGGCCGTACACCAACACTGACGTCATTGGCTGCGAGATCGGCGGCGCCTGCAAGAACGTCATCGCCCTCGCCTGCGGTATCGCCTCCGGCAAGGGCCTGGGCAACAACACCCTGGCCTCCCTGATTACTCGCGGCCTGGCCGAAATCAGTCGCCTGGGGGTGGAGCTGGGCGCCGATCCGCGCACCTTCGCCGGCCTGGCCGGCCTGGGCGACCTGGTCGCCACCTGCAGCTCCGAGCTGTCGCGTAACCGCACCTTCGGCTACCGCCTGGGCCAGGGCGGGACCCTGGAGGAGGCCAAGGCCGCCACCAACGGCCAAGTCGCCGAGGGCGTTATCTCCTCGGACTCGGTCTTCCGCCTGGCGCACCAGCACAACATCGACATGCCCATTACCCATTCGGTCTACGGCGTGTGCCACCGCGGAGTCGCCGTGGAGGAAATGATCGTCGCATTGATGGGTCGGTCCAAGAAGTCGGAATAGGCACCCGGTAAGCTAGCTGCCTATGAGTTCCCGAAAGATCCGCGTGGCGGTCGTCTACGGTGGCCGCAGCACTGAACACTCCGTGTCCTGTATCTCCGCCGGGGCGGTGATGAGCCACCTCCCGCACGACAAATACGAGTCGGTGCCTGTAGGCATTACCCGCCAGGGGCTGTGGACCCCGGGAACCACCGAGGGGCTGCAGCTGGACGGCGGCGTCCTGCCGGAGGTTGCCGCCGGCGACGAGCTCTCGCTGTCGCTGACCCCCAGCTCCCGCGGGCGCTTCGTCAATGTCACCCGCGGCGAGGTCTACGCCGAGGTCGACGTCATCTTCCCGGTCCTGCACGGTCCCTTCGGCGAGGACGGGACCATCCAGGGCCTGTTCGAGATGTCCTCAGTGCCCTACGTGGGTACCGGGGTACTGTCCTCGGCCACGGGCATGGACAAGGAGTTCACCAAGAAGCTCATGGTCGCCGAGGGCCTGCCGGTCACCCCGGAGGTCATCCTCCGCGACCGTTCCGAGCTGACCGAGGAGGAAAAGGCCGTGCTGGGCCTGCCGGTCTTCGTTAAGCCCGCGCGCGGCGGGTCCTCGATCGGCATCTCCAAGGTCACCGACTGGGCGCAGCTGCCGGAGGCCGTCCGCCTAGCCCGCGAGTCCGACCAGAAGGTCATCGTGGAAAAGGAAATCGTCGGCTCCGAGGTTGAGGTCGGCGTCCTGCAGTATCCGGGCGGTAGGCTGCTGGCGTCGGTGCCGGCGCTGCTCAACGGCACCGGAGACTCGGAGGAAGGCTTCTACGGCTTCGAGACCAAGTACCTGGACAACGTCGTCTCCGCCACCATCCCGGCCCCGTTTGAACCGGCGGTCATCGATCAGCTCAAGGAGCTGGCCCTGGAGACCTTCCAGGCCCTGGACTGCAAGGGGCTATCCCGCGTGGACTTCTTCGTCACCGAGCAGGGCCCGGTCCTCAACGAGATCAACACCATGCCGGGCTTTACCCCGATCTCGATGTACCCGCAGGTCCTCGCCGCCAGCGGCGTCGACTACGAGGCCCTGCTCGACACGCTCATCGAAACCGCGCTGGCAGACGCAGCCGAAGCCGCGGATTAGTCGGCGGCCCCAAGGGCATCGCCCAGCTCCACCAGCACGCTGTCGGCGACGTCCTGCGGCAGGTGTGCGGCGATGTCGGTGTCCTGACCCAGCGCGAACCAGGTGCTGGCCGTGGTGCCCGGAGCCAGGGTGGTGTCCTCGAACCAGGGCACGTCGTCGACCTGCTGGACCTGCTCGCCGGCCGCATAGCCCGGCGCCGGTTCCACCCCGCAGCGCAGGACTATGGCCTCGCGGCCCGGTGCGGTCCACACGGCCGTGCCCGCGGCGGTGCCCTCCGGCAGCTCCCGCTGGCGCTGGTAGTCCTCGGCCAAGGTCTCCGGCAGGGCGGCATCGAGGGCGCGGCAGGCTGAGCGGTTGTCGCCTGCGGCGGCTTGGAGCTGGGACAGGGGAGCCGCGTGCGGCTGATGGTCCGCCTGGTCCAGCTGGTCCAGGGACTCGTCTAAGCCGTCGGGCTGACCGTCGTCGTGGGTGGTCACCGCCACGATGGGGGCGCGGTCGACGGTGTACCACGTGGTCATGGTCGACCCCGGCGTCATGTCGCGGACCTGCAGCCACTGCGCGCCGCTGGCCTCGGTGGTCTCGGAATAGGGCGTGTACTGCAACGGCAGGTCGACGCCGCAGCGCAGCGTGGTCGCTTCGGAGGAGATGGTCGCCCAGGCGGCCACCCCGTCCGGCACGGGCTCGACGATGTCGGAGCGCTCGTGGCCGTAGAACTTGCCCGGCAGGTTGTCTATCACCGCGGCGCACTCGGCCGACGATGCCTCCTGCGACGGCACCGGCGACATCGCCACCGGCTCCCGCGCCACCGTGGAAAAGTAGTACTTGGCCCCGAACAGGACCGCCACGATAAGACTTAAGGAGATAGCCAGCAGCGCGTAGACTGCGGTGCGGTTAAATTGGTTACCCTGAGAGTCCATAAACTGCAATCTTATCGAAAGGTATTCGGTGAACTTAACCCCGACTCTGGCCGATGTGGGCGAACACGAGGTGATCGGCGAGATCATCGCGGCCGCGCCCAGCGCACTCAACGGCGACGACGCGGCGGTGATGTTTCCGGCCGCCCCCAACACGCGCACCGTCGCGGCTACGGACATGATGGTCGAAGGCCGCCACTTCCGGCGCGACTGGTCAACGCCCAACGAGATTGGGCAGAAGGCCATCCTAGAAAACTTCGCCGACGTCGAGTCCATGGGTGCGCGCCCCATCGCGGCCCTTCTAGCCATCAGTGCCCCAGCCGAGACCCCGGTGGAGTTCGTGCGGGGGATTGCGGAGGGCATCGCGCAGCGCTGCGAGCCTTATAACGCCGAGCTCGTGGGCGGAGATCTCACCCAGGGCATGCAGGTGACCGTCACGGTCACCGCGATCGGGCACCTGGGCGGGGATAGGCCGGCGATGGCCCTGGACCGCGCCCGTCCCGGCCAGCAGCTGGTCTCGCACGGCAAGATCGGCTGGTCGGCCGCCGGGCTGGCCCTGCTCGAGCGGTTCGGCCGCGAGCTACCCACCGAGCTGGATCACCTCAGCCCGCTCATCGATGCCCATTGCTGCCCTTGGCTGGATCCCAGCCGGGGTATGATCGCCCGGGCGGCGGGCGCGACCGCCATGACGGACATCTCCGATTCGCTCATCCGCGACGTCCGCACCATCGCGGCGCGCTCCGGGGTCAACATCGACTTGGATTCGGCCGCTATCGCACCGCACGAGCTGCTAGTCGAGGCCGGCCGCGCCTTGGGGGAGGATCCGTGGCGCTGGGTTTTGACCGGCGGCGAGGACCACACCCTGGTGGGCACGACGGCGAAGGAGGCGCCGTCGGGGTTTAGGGTCATCGGCAGCGTTAACAAGGGCGCGGCGGCTACGGTGGATGGGAAAGAATCCGCCTACGACGCCGGCTGGGAGGCCTTCTAAAACCCATGAGCGATATTCCCACGTGCACGCCGACTTACCACCCGTCCTGGGAGGAGGTGCTGAGCCCCGTCCTGGACGAGCACTGGCCGCAGATCCAGTCCCTGCTGGACACCGGGCCTTTTCTGCCCGCCGCCGAGAACCTTTTCCGTGCCTTCTGGCAGCCGCGCGACCAAGTGCGCGTGCTCATCCTGGGGCAGGATCCGTACCCGACCCCGGGCCACCCGATGGGCCTGGCCTTTTCTACCCAGCCGGGGGTCAATCCGCCGAAGTCGCTGGTTAACATCTACAGAGAGCTCCACGACGACTTAGGCGTAGAGCCGCCCGCCGACGGTGACCTGTCGGCCTGGAACGACCAGGGGGTCATGCTGCTCAACCGCGTGCTGAGCGTGGCGCCTGGCCAGGCGGGTTCCCACCGCGGCCACGGCTGGGAGGCGGTCACGGAGGCCGCCATCCGCAGCCTGGACTCCGAGCAGCTCGTGGCCATCCTGTGGGGCCGAGACGCGCAGAAGTGCGCAAGTTTCATCCCGCACGCCCACAAGCTGGCCGCCCCGCACCCGTCGCCGCTGTCCGCGCACCGCGGGTTCTTTGGTTCACGGCCATTTTCTCAGGCGAACGAGTACCTTCGGGCGGCTGGCGCGCGCGAAGTGGACTGGCGCTTGTAAGATAACGGCCATGTCTTTTCTAGGGTCCTTAGATGCGGCCGGGCTGCGCGGGTGGGCCAGCCGGGCCACCGGCGAACTCTCGCGCCGGCGCGCGGAGATCAACGCCCTGAACGTCTTCCCAGTGCCGGACTCTGACACCGGCTCCAACATGGCCTACACCATGGAGGCCGCGCTGCGTGAAGCCGACCAGCACCCGCAGGCGGACCTGGGTGGGGTGGCCCAGGCGCTCGCCGTCGGATCGGTGCGCGGGGCTCGCGGCAACTCCGGGCTGGTGCTCTCCCAGGTGCTGCGCGGGGTAGCGGAGACCGTCCACGACGGCCCGCTGGACGGCCAAGTGCTCGCCGATGCCCTGACGCTAGCGGTCCGGCTCGTCAGCCGTGCCATCGCGCAGCCGGTGGAGGGCACCGTGGTCACGGTCCTGCGCGCGGCCGCGGAGGCCGCCGAGGACGCGGCCGAGGACGACCCGCACCTAGAGCCGGTGGCGCAGGCGGCGGTGGAGGCGGCGCGGATCGCTTTGCAAAACACGCCCTCGCTGCTGCCGGAGCTGGCCGCGGCCGGCGTCGTGGACGCGGGCGGGGCGGGCCTGGTCGTGCTCCTCGAGTCCTTGCTGTCCACCGACACCCAGCCCGCCCCGTCTGCCGCGCCGGCGGAGGAGGGCGACTGGATGGAGGTCATGTTCTTCTTCCGCGGCGACGTTGACGAGCTCCAGGCCCGCCTGGACGCGATGGGCAACTGCCTGGTCGTCGCCCCCGCGGCCGACGATGCCGCCACCGTCCACCTGCACACCACCGTCGCCGGCCCGGTCATCGAAGAGGCCTTCGCAACTGGCCAGGTCAGCGACCTGCGCCTGGAGGTCCTGCCGGCCCCGTCGGAGCCTGTGGCAGGCAGCGAGCAGGTGCGCCGAGTGATCGCGGTCGCCCCGGCCGGCGCGGTGGCCAAGCTCTTTGCCGCGGCAGGCGTGGACGTCGTCGTCCCAGGGCAGAGCGCGGGCGAGACGCAGGACAACGATATTTTCCTCACCAACGGCACCGAGTCCGAGACCGGCCGCTGCCAGGTGGTTCCGACGGGATCTTTCGTCGCCGGCCTGGCCGCGCTGAGCGTCTACGAGCCCGGCAACCCCGACACCACCGCCATGGCGCAGGCCATGCAGGAGGTCGCCGACTCCATGCGCGTTGAGATCCTAGATGAGGAGACCCCCGAGGCCGTCGAGGAAGCCGGCCGCCGGCTGCTGGCCGCGGGCGGGGAACAGGTCACCGTCCTGTCCGCCCAGCCGATCGACTCGGTGGAGCTGGGGGAAAGGCTCGGCGCCGAGGTCGCGGCCCTCCAGGTGCCCGGGATCGCTACGGAAGTTGGGGTAGAGTAGCAGGCATGCTGGGGTGGCGCGATGAACGAAAGCTGTCGGAGGTCTTAGACCCGAAGCAGGCGCGCCGGCTGGAGGCCGCCTTCGGCTACACCACCTGCGGGCAGCTGCTGGAGCACTACCCGCGCGACTATATGCGCCACGGCTATGACGTGGGCATCGCCGATGCGGACGAAGGCGACCACGTCACCCTCTCCGGAGTTATCACCCGCACCAATTTCCGGCCCACCAGCCGGCGCGGGGTGCTGCGGGTCTTCCTGGACAACGGCCTGGTCGTGAGCTTTTTCAACCCGACGTTCCAGCGAAAATTCCTCCAGCGCGGGCGCCGGGCCATGTTCTCCGGCAAACTGCAGTTTTTCCGCGGGACCCCGCAGCTGCAGCACCCGGACTTCGTGATGCTCGATAGCTACGACGGCACGGTGTCCGGCTCCGGAGCCCTGCGCGGGCTGGCCAGCGCCGGTGAGCTCGAGGAGGTGTTGAGCCAGTGGGAGTGGCTCCCGGTCTACCCGGCCTCGGAGAAGGCCCCCTCGTGGCTCATCATGATGGCGGTCAAGCGCGTCCTCGACACGCTGCCCACGGTGCCCGAGCCGCTCGACCAGCGGCAGATGGTCAGTTTCGACACCGCGCTGCGCCAGGTCCACCAGCCCGGGCCGGCCGGCCCGGAGCGTGCCATCCAGCGCCTGAAGTACAACGAGGCGCTGGGCATCGGGCTGGTAATGGCCCTGCGGCACCGCGACGCGCAGTCGCACCGGGCCAAGCCACTGCCACCGCTGGGTGATGGCTTCCGCGCCGAGCTTTTAAGCAACCTGCCGTTCGACCTGACCAACGGGCAAAAGCGCGTGATCGCCGACATCTCCCACGACATGACCCAGGACGCGCCGATGGCCCGGCTCCTGCAGGGCGAGGTCGGCTCCGGCAAGACGATAGTCTCCGTGTTGGCCATGCTGCAGGCCGCCGATGCCGGCTTCCAAGCCGCCCTGCTCGCGCCGACGGAGGTGCTTGCCGCGCAACACTACGAGTCCGTGACGGCCACCGTCCCCGCGGATGTCAAGGTAGTCTGCTTGACCGGTTCGATGAAGGCCGCCGAGAAGCGCCAGGCGTTGCTGGACATCGTCTCCGGGGACGCGGACATCGTCATCGGAACGCACGCCATCATCCAGGACAAGGTGGAGTTTTTCAACCTGGGGCTGGTCGTTGTCGACGAGCAGCACCGCTTCGGTGTCGAGCAGCGCGAGGCCCTGCGCACCAAGTCTCACCCGGGCTTTAGCCCGCACCTGCTGGTCATGACGGCGACCCCCATCCCGCGCACGGTGGCGATGACCGTCTTCGCCGACCTGGCCGTCTCCACGCTGACCGAGCTTCCGGGCGGGCGCAAGCCTATCCAGACCTCGGTGGTGCCCGAGTGGATGCCGTCCTGGGTCTCGCGGGCGCTCGAACGCATCCGCGAGGAGGTCGCGGCCGGGCACCAGGCCTATATCGTCTGCCCGCAGATCGAGGGCGAGGGCGGCGTCGAGGCTGTTTGCGAGCAGCTAGCCCACGGGCCGCTCAAGGACATGCGCGTTGGGCTGCTGCACGGGCGTATGACGGACAAGGACGAGCGGATGGCCGCCTTCGCCCGCGGCGACATCGACGTTCTCGTGGCGACTACCGTGGTAGAAGTCGGCGTCGACGTGCCGAACGCCACCGTGATGCTCATCCGCAACGCGGAGAACTTCGGCGTCTCGCAGCTGCACCAGCTGCGCGGGCGTGTCGGCCGCGGTGGCAACGCCTCGGTCTGCCTGCTGCACACGCTCGCCGAGGAGGGCACCCCGGCCTTTAACCGCGTCCAGGCCGTCGCGGCCACGAACTCGGGCTTCGAGCTAGCCGAGCTGGATCTGGCCCAGCGCCAGGAGGGCGACGTGTTGGGCACCGAGCAGTCCGGCACCCGCCGCAGCCTCAAGCTGCTTAACCTGTTGCGCGACCGCGATATCATCGAGCGCAGCCACGCCGACGCCTTCGCCTTGGTCGAGCGCAACCCGGATCTGGCGCTGCAGCTGACCCAGGAGATGAACGCGGACAAACTCAGCTACCTGGAGAAGAACTAACCGGGCGCGGTGCTAGGGTATGGGGCATGGAAATTTGTGCGCCCTTCGCGGGCATCGTCCGCTACCACGTGGCGGAAGGGGACACGGTTGACGCCGGCGCCCCTGTCGCGACGGTGGAGGCGACCAAGCTGGAGATCCCGGTGGTCAGCCCGGCGCCGGGCATCGTGAGCCGGGTGCTGGTTCCAGATTTTTCGACCGTGGCCGGCGGTGACCGGCTGGCCGAGATTGGAGAGCGCCCATGACGCGGATCATTGCTGGACAAGCCCGGGGACGCACCATCGTGGTGCCGGATAGCGGAACCCGCCCGACCGCCGACCGCGCCCGGGAGGGCCTCTTTTCCTCCCTCAACGCCCGCTGGGGCTTTGCCGGTTCCCGCGTACTGGACCTATTCGCCGGCTCCGGGGCTCTAGGCCTGGAGGCAGCCAGCCGCGGCGCCGAGGAGGTCGTCTTGGTCGATGATGCCGCCGTCGCCTGCCGCGCCATGGAACACAACGTCGGCGTCGTCGGACACCCGCGGGTAACCATCCGGCAGCAGAAGGCCTCGGCCTACCTGGCGGGCGCCCCGCGCGGGTTCTTCGACATGGTCCTAGCAGACCCGCCCTACGCCTTCGATGCCGTCGATGAGCTCATCACCGCCATCGAGCCGGCGCTGGCCGACGAGGCCATCGTCGTCATCGAGCGCCACGTTGACTCCCCACACACCGAGTGGCCCGCCGGCTTCGAGCCGACCGGTCAGAAACTGAAGAAGCGTACCTTTGGTATTGCGCGGATGGACATGGCGCTGTACCATCGCGCCTCCTAGACCGCTACAGGAAGGACCTTGAACGCCATGACGAAGGCCGTGTGCCCGGGCTCTTTTGACCCGATGACCTTGGGGCATCTTGACATCTTTACCCGGGCTAACCAGCTGTTCGACGAGGTCACCGTGCTCGTGACCGGCAACCCGGACAAGCCGTCGGGGCTGTTTAGCATCGACGAGCGCATGGAGCTCATCCGCCAGAGCGTGCCCGCCGACATCAAGGTCGATAGCTGGGGCGGCCTGCTGGTGGACTACACCAGCGAGCACGGTATCGATTGCCTGGTCAAGGGCCTGCGCTCCTCGCTGGACTACGAGTACGAGCTGCCGATGGCGCAGATGAACCGGCGGCTGACCGGAATTGACACCATGTTCTTGCTCACCGATGAGAAATACGGGTATATCTCGTCCTCCCTGTGCAAGCAGGTCGCCAAGTTCGGCGGCGACGTGCAGGGCATGTTCCCCGAGGCGGTGGCCTGCGCGGTCATGGACAAGTACCACGCATGATGCTGCTGGCCGTCTTTGCCGTCGTCCTTTTAGGATCCTGCCTGCAGCGGGTCTCCGGGATGGGGCTGGGGCTTATCGGCGGGCCCGTGCTCATGCTGCTGATGGGGCCGGTCGAGGGCATCCTGGTCATCAACGTGCTGGCCTGTATCAACGCCGCGCTGACGACGGTGCCAGTGCGCCGCGACGTGGACTGGAAGGTCTTCGCCCAGATTGCGGCGGTGATGATGCTCGGCTCCATTCCGGCCGGTTTCCTGGTGGCGCGCACGGACACGGCTCCGCTGCTGGTAATCGTCGGCGGCGCGCTGCTTGTCGCGCTGGGCGTGGTGACCTTCGGCAAGCGCTTCGTGCCGCCGATGCAGGGCACCGGCCCCGCCGTCTCCGCCGGCATCCTGGGAGGGTTTACCAACACGCTGGCCGGCATCGCGGGACCAGTCATCACGGTCTACGCTCAAGCCGCACGCTGGCCACAGCAGATGTATACCGCCACGCTGCAGCCCATCTTCATGGTGGGCGGGTTCATCTCCGTCACGGTTAAGCTGCTGGTCGGTGCCGGCGGCCTCGACGGCGTGAGCGGCTGGCTGTGGCCGGTGGGCCTGATAGCGATGCTGCTGGGCATTAGCACCGGCACCGCGCTGGCGCGCCGTGTCCCGCGTGGGGCGGCGCACAAGTTTTCGCTCTTTATCGCCTCGGTCGCCGCCGCCAGCGCCGTGGTCCGCGGCCTTACCAGCCTTTAAAACGTGGGGTCTAGGCGCGCTATTTGGTCTCGCAACCTTGGCGCGCGATTCACCGGCGCAACTTAAACACTCAGCCTAGGTGCGCGCCCTAGGCTCACGATCAAAGTTCGCTACCTTGGCCCACCGTCTAGGCGCGCCGAGTAGGCACGCCGAATGGGCGTTCACGGTTTTCAACCGTGGACGCCTACTCGCGTGTTCCTGGTGTTTGCTGCGCGTCTGCCACCAGATCGGCCGCCGGCGGACTAGGCCGGCACGCGTTCGGGTGGTATCCACACCACCCGGCCGCCGACCCTAGCCATCCGGCCCCTAGCCTGCGCCGGGCCCGGCCCATCCTCATTGGCACCGTTATGGTGCGGGCACAACGTCGCCAGGTTCGCCGCGTTCGTCGGACCACCCGAGTCCCACGACTCCAAATGATGAACCTGGCACTCATCCGCACCAGCCAAACACTCCGGCCACGCACACACCGGATGCTCCATCAACGCCAAGCGCCGCTGCTTCCACGAGGCCAAACGCACATCCCGGTAACAATTAACCGGGCCGACCACCGGATCGAAAACCCCAACGTAGCCAACCTGCTCAAACGCCCGAGTCACCAACTCCGCACCACTAATCACCGCGCCGTTGGTCAGCTGCACGGTAATATCCGCGGCATCCTTGCCACCAACCAAGTGCCCGAAATCCTTGAGGTTGAGCACCACATTAGTGGTAACCAACGCACGCACCCCGCCGCGGCACCTACCGCCGGCACCGACACCATCACCGGCCCCGGCACCTTCCCCGTCGCCGCTGGTGAAAACCGCGCGCGCATCCTCGACGGTGCGAACTTGAGCTTTGATATCGGCGACGAGGCCAGCATCGGCGATAAGACGCATCGACCACAACCCCTCCGCCGAACGGCGGTAGATCACCCCCGGCTGCGGCGTCAGGGCAGGCCGGGCCTCCTGAATTTTGCGGCGGGCCGTGGCGGCCATTGCCTTGGCATCAACCGGCTGGGCAGATAACTCCTCCATGATGCGCCAGGCATCGTTTGTGTTTTTCACCCGCCGCAGTACCCCACGCAACACGTCGAGCACGGGCAGGCAGTGGCCGTGGCGGGCGGCATTCGCGCGCACCCGACGCTGGCGGCGGGCCTGCCTGACCGGGCCGAAGAATACCCCGGCCAGGTCGAAGAGACGCTCCAGCTCGTCACGACCGGAGCCAGCGGCCGCGCGCTCGGCATCCCAGTCGGCGTGCCAAGCACCCTCCACGATCTCAATGCCAGGCTGGGTCACGGCAGCCACAAACCTAGAAAAACAATCCCCCGATCTCATGCCCCACACACTAAAAGAGCCCCTGCCAGCCTGCAACTGGAAGGGGCATCGTGGGCTCGAAGCTACTGGTAGGATTTGGCCTTGCGGTTGTCCAAGTAGATGAACGCGGAGACAATGGCCACGCCGAGGACAATCATGCCGAGGATGGCCGGGGAGCCGGCGTCCTGGCTCTCGCCCCAGGGCCACAGGGCACGCAGCGAGCCCAGCATGAAGCCGGCCATCGCGGCCAGGGTTATGGAGTGGTGGTTGTCCAGCAGGTAGTTGAGCACCTTGACGAAGGCGGCCAAGCCGCACAAGGCGCCCAAGGCGAAGACGGCGACGGTGCCTATCTCGCGGTCGCTGACGGCGCCGATGATTGGCTGGTAGAGGCCCATCGTCAGCAGGATGAGGGAACCGGACACGCCCGGCAGCACCAGGGCGCAGACGGCGATGGCGGCGGCAAAGAAGACGACGACCAGCGACGGGTCCTCATGCGGGGCGGAGGTAAAGCCGGTGATGAAGAAAATGAGCACGGCGGCTACCACGAAGGCGATGAGGGAGGGGGCCTTGAAGCGGTCGGCCTTGTCCATCATGGACACCGGCACGATGATGGAGACGGCGACCATGCCCAGGAAGAGGGCCTTCGACAGGGACACATGCCCCTCGACGAAGCTGGACATGACGGACGAGAGGCCGAAGACCGCGGCGAGCATGCCGGCGGCTACGGCGATGATGAAGCCCCACTCGACTTCCTTGAAGCGGGCTTTGAGGATCTTGTCGGCGTTGTGGAGGGCCCGCTCGTAGATGCCTACGATGAGGGCAACTGTGCCCCCGGAGATGCCGGGGACCAGCTCGGCGGAGCCGATGAGCCCACCGCGGATTGCATTGGCAAAATGATTCATTCTTTCCAGCCTAGCGGCAACTAAACCCGCGGTGGTCGCGCCACTCCGGCGCTTAGAGCAGTGAAGACAGGAACTCCTGCGTACGCGGCTGCTGCGGGTTGTCGATGACCTGGCTCGGCGGGCCGGCCTCGACCACGCGGCCGTCGGCCATGAAGACGATTTTGTCGGCGACCTCGCGGGCGAAGCCGATTTCGTGGGTGACCACGAGCATCGTCATGCCGTCGGCGGCCAACTCCTTCATCACGCGCAGGACCTCGCCGACGAGCTCGGGGTCAAGCGCGGAGGTCGGCTCGTCGAAGAGCATCAGCTTCGGGTCCATGGCCACGGCGCGGGCGATGGCCACGCGCTGCTGCTGGCCGCCGGAGAGCTGGACCGGGTAGGCGTTGGCTTTCGATGCCAGCCCGACCTGGTCGAGCAACTCCATGGCGCGTTGCTTGGCGGCCTCGGGGTCGACTTTCTTGACGTGGATGGGGGCCTCAACGACGTTTTCGAGAACCGTCCGGTGGCTGAACAGGTTAAAGTTCTGGAAGACCATGCCGATGTCGGCGCGCTGGGCGGCAGCTTCCTTCTCGGAGATTTCGTAGAGGACGCCGTTGCGCTCCTTGTAGCCGATGAGGTCGCCGTCGACGTAGAGGCGGCCGGCATCGATGGTTTCTAGGTGGTTGATGCAGCGCAGGAAGGTCGACTTGCCGGAGCCGGACGGCCCCAGGAGGCAGACAACCTCGCCGTGCTGGACCTCCAGGTCGATGCCGCGTAGAACCTGCAGGGAGCCGAACTTCTTGTGGATCTGCTGCGCTTGCACCATGGGCTGGCGGGTATCTTTAGCGTTCATTGCGCGGGGCCTCCTGGACGACGTTGACATTGTTGGGAATGACGCCTTCGGCATCGGCGAGCGCGGCCAGTTGGCGGGCGGTCAGTTCGCGGGTGGCGCCGCGGTCGAAGTAGCGCTCGAGGTAGTGCTGGCCGATCATCAACAGCGAAGTGATGACCAGGTACCAGGTGGCTGCAACCATCATCAGCGGGATCGGCTCGAAGAGCGCGGCGGAGATGTCCGTGGCACGGCCGAAAATCTCGTGGGTGTACGGGATGGCCACGACCAGGGAGGATGTCTTGAGCAGGGAGATGAACTCGTTGCCGGTCGGCGGGATGATGATGCGCATGGCCTGCGGCATGACCGTGCGGTACATGGTCTGCCACCAGCTCAGCCCCAGCGCCTTCGATGCCTCTCGCTGGCCCTCGCCCACGGAGTTGATGCCGGAGCGCACGATTTCGGCCATGTAGGCGGCCTCGTTAAGCCCCAGGCCGATAACGGCCAAGAAGAACGCGTTGGACAAAAGTTCATCGAGGGAGATTTCCGCAAAGCCCAGGTTGATGGACTGGTAGATGGCGCTGAGCAGGCCCCAGAAGACCAACTGCACGTAGATCGGGGTGCCGCGGAAGACCCAGAGGAAGACCCAAGAAACCGCGCGTAGCACCGGGTTGGGGGACATGCGTAGGATGGCCAAGACCGCGCCGCCGACGACGCCGATTACCATCGCCAGGATGGTGATCGCAATGGTGTGCAGCGAGGCGATGGCGATGCGCGTATCCAGCAGGTAGCTGAAGTACGTCGACCAGCCGTAGGCCTCGTTGTTGGCGGCGGCGATGACGAACCAAGCGGCCAGCACGAGCAGTAGGGCGGCGAAAGCCCAGCGCCACGGGTGGCGCAGCGGTTTCGCGTGGATTTCCGGGGGAGTGGAGGGGGTATCCTGTGTCATTTCACTGGCCTTTCGTTGATAAGAGCCTCGTCGACGAGCCCGTCTTCGACGCCCCACTGCGCGAGGATTTCGGCATATTGCCCGTTGTCGATGAGGTGCTGCAGCGCGGCCGCTGCGGCGGGGCCTAGTTCCGACCCCCTGGGGACGGCCATCCCGTAAGGGGCGGCCTGGGAGATGCCGCCGACTAGCTCCAGGCGGCCGTCGGCGCGGTTGACGGCCCAGCCGGCGGCGGGGGAGTCGGCCGAGAGGGCATCGGCCCGCCCCATGAGCACCGCGAGCGCGGCGTTGTCGGCGGTGTCGTAGGCCAAGACCTGCATGTCGCCGTCGCAGGCTTCCGCCTTGGGGCGGACGTCGTCGGTGTCGGAGACGGTGGTGCGCTGGACGGCCACGGTCAAGCCGCAGGGGTTGTGTGGGTCGATCTCCTTGGAGGAGTCCGTGCGCTTGGTCCACTGGATGCCGGCGTAGAGGGTGTCGACGAAGTCGAAGTTCTCGCGGCGGTCCGGGGTATCGGTAAAGCCGGAGACACCCATGTCAATCTGGCCGGACTGGACGGCCGGCAGGATCATGGCGAAGTCTTGCTCCTCGATGCGGAAATCGAGCCCCAGCACATCAGCGACGGCGTGGGCGAGATCCATCTCCAGGCCGACGATCTGGCCGTCGGCGTCCTTGAGCTGGAAAGGGGCGAAGGGCGGGTTGACACCGATGCTGAGCACACCGTCATCATCGTCATACATTGCGGCGATCTCGTCGACCTTGTCGGCGCGGATGGGTTCCCACCCGTCGGGCGTGGATTTTTCTACGTTGGTCACGCAGCCGCTCAAGCCCAACGTGGCTATCGTCACTGCGGCGACCGTAGCCCGGCGGGCGCGGCGCGCGGCGGTGACTTTGCCTGGTGCAGGCACAACCATAGTCGTGTGGTCCTTTGGGAAACGTGCGGATGAATAGTTACCCCTCAAATGTATAATATTCGACCGCATTTAAGAAATTACCGCGCCGGAACGCGAGATTCGTTCTCTACCTCGCCCAGCCTCTATCCCCGATCAAAAAACCGGCCGAGCCGTTTGCCCTGGCCGGTTTTTGTGCGAATTATTTTTGACACTTTTTGACACTAAACGGGGTTCTCGCGTTGGGTGCGAAGTGGTTCCGCTGGTAGTGGTGCCCCTGGTGAGACTCGAACTCACACTGGACGGGTTTTGAATCCGTTGCCTCTGCCAATTGGGCTACAGGGGCGCGCGGGCATGGCCGCACTGGGGAAATACTAGCGCATTGGGAGCGGGGAAGAGAAATCGAACGCTGACCCACGCGGCGGGGCGCCTATTGCCTAGACTAGGGAGCCGTGACTGATTCCAAACAACGCCTTCTGCTCATCGACGGACACTCTATGGCCTTCCGCGCTTTCTACGCGCTGCCGGCAGAAAATTTCTCCACCTCGGGTGGCCAGCACACCAACGCGGTCTATGGGTTCTTGTCGATGCTGTCGAGCATCGTGAGCGAGGAACGCCCTGACAAGATGGCCGTGGCCTTCGACGTGGGGCGCAAGACCTTCCGGACCGAGAAGTTCCCGGAGTATAAGGCCCAGCGCGAGGCGGCGCCGGAGGAATTCAAGGGCCAGGTGGACATCATCCGCGAGGTGCTGACCACCCTGGGCATTACGACGCTGTCGCGGGAGAACTTCGAGGCCGACGACATCCTGGCGACCCTGGCCACCGAGGCTACGGTGGCGCAGGACTTCGATACCTATATCGTCACCGGCGACCGCGACTACCTGCAGCTGGTCAACGAGTCCACGACGGTGCTCTATCCTATGCGCGGGGTGAGCAACCTGCACCGGTTCACCCCGGAGGCCGTGGAGGAGAAATACGGTCTGACCCCGCGGCAGTACCCGGATTTCGCGGCGCTCCGCGGCGATCCGTCCGATAACCTGCCCGGCATCCCGAAGGTCGGGGAGAAGACGGCGACCAAGTGGATTACCCAGTACGGCAGCCTCGACGAGCTGGTCGCCCACGCCGATGATATTAAGGGCGTGGCCGGCCAGAACTTTAGGGATCGTGTGGAGCAGGTCCAGCTCAACCGCGAGCTGACCCAGATGATTACGGACATGGACTTAGAGGTTGGCCCGGCTGACCTGGCCTTTAAGGGCGCGGTCGTCAGCGAGGTCGCCGATCACTTCGACGACCTCGAATTCGGCACCAACCTGCGCGATCGTGTCCTCAAGGCCATCCCGAACGACGGCGGTGAGGCCGCCTCGCAGGACGAGGATGCGCAGGTGCCGGAAGTGAGCATCGTTAGTGAGAAGCTGGCGGACTGGCTTCCGGGGCGTGGGCACGTGGCCGTCTTCGTCCAGGGCGACGGGCGGCCCGGGCAGGGCGATGCCGCCGCGATGGCCTTCGTCGACACCGACTACCACGGCCTGCAGGTCGAGCTGGCCGAACTCGACGCGGCCGATGACAAGGCCCTGGCCGTATGGCTTGCCGACGCCGACTGCCCCAAGTACCTGCACGAGGCCAAGGCGGTCTACCACATGCTGTTGGGGCGCGGCATTGAGTTGGCGGGCATCGCCCACGACACCGCGGTGGCGGCCTACCTGCTGCGCCCGGGCCAGCGTACCTACGAGCTGCCGGACGTTTACCAGCGCCACCTACACAAGACTCTGGGGGCGGCTAGCGACCAGCTGAGCCTTTTGGATGAGACCTCCCTGGTGGATTCCGCGGCCGCGATCATGGAGCTGGCCGCGGAGCTGACCCGACAGCTGCACGACATCGACTCCTTCCAGCTGTACACAGACCTGGAGATGCCGCTGATTTCCATCCTGGCGCGGATGGAGGCCACCGGCATCGCCGTCGATATCGACACGCTGGACGCCCAGCTGGAGGCCTTCGTCGCCCAGGTCAAGGAGCAGGAGGACGCCGCGCGCGAGCTGGCGGGCGACCCCTCGCTGAACTTGAACTCGCCGAAGCAGCTGCAGGCGGTGCTGTTTGATACCTTCGACCTGCCGAAGACGAAGAAGACTAAGACCGGCTATTCAACCGCGGCCAAGGAGATCGAGGCCCTGGCGGCCAACCACCCGCACCCGTTCCTGGACCACCTTCTGGCCCACCGCGAGTACCAGAAGCTCAAGTCCACGCTGGAGGGACTTATCAAGACGGTCCAGCCGGACGGGCGCATCCACACCACCTTCAACCAGACGGTGGCCTCGACGGGCCGGCTGTCTTCGGCGGATCCGAACCTGCAGAACATCCCGGTGCGCACCCCGGCCGGGCGCAGGATCCGCTCGGGCTTCGTGGTGGGCGAGGGCTTCGAGACCCTGCTGACCGCGGACTACTCCCAGATTGAGATGCGCGTGATGGCCCACCTGTCCCAGGACCCGGGGCTCATCCAGGCCTACCAGGCGGGCGAAGACCTGCACAACTATGTCGGCTCCAAAGTTTTCGATGTCCCGGTCGACCAGGTCACCTCCGAGCTGCGCCGCCGCGTCAAGGCGATGTCCTACGGCCTGGTCTACGGCCTGTCCGCCTTCGGGCTCTCCCAGCAGCTGGGCATCAGCCCGAAGGAGGCCAAGGACATCATGGAAAGCTACTTCGAGCGCTTCGGCGGGGTCAAGACCTACCTGGACGAGGTGGTCGATACTGCCCGCAAGGACGGCTATACCTCGACCATCTTCGGGCGCCGGCGCTACCTGCCGGAGCTGGCCAGCGACAACCGTCTGGCCCGTGAGAACGCCGAGCGCGCCGCCCTCAACGCCCCCATCCAGGGCACCGCGGCCGACATCATCAAGGTCGCGATGATCCGCGTCGATGCCGCACTCCAGGGCAAAAAGTCCCGCGTCCTGCTGCAGGTCCACGACGAATTGGTCGTCGAAATCGCCCCCGGCGAGCTCGACGAAGTGCGCGCAATCCTGGAAAAGGAGATGGATTCGGCCATTAGCCTGCGCGTGCCGCTGGAGGTCTCGGCCGGGGCCGGCACCAACTGGGACGCCGCCGCGCACTAGTCAACCAACCTCCGCTGGCGCGGGGTATAGGCCATTTCCTTTAGACCTCTTCTAAACCTCCTCCATGGGGTCAAAGGGATCCAGGCGCCGGTCGACGCGGGCCTGGGCGGCGAAGTCGCCGGGGTGGCGGCCCAGCAGCAGGACGCTGAGCGCGACCAGGCCGATGATGAGTTCGTCGAGGATGGCCGGGCCGATGGCGGCCAGCATGGTTAGCAGCACCCAGCTGTTGCGGATCGCCGCGCCGGTATAGCCGCGGGCGCCCTCGTAGACCTGTAGTCCCAGCGACCACTTGCCCAGGCTGGTGCGGTAGCGTCCCTCGACCACCACGCGGTAGGCGAAAAAGCCTAGACCCAAGCCGACGACGTTGTAGGTCTCGGCCGCCGGGCCGGTCAGCGGCTCGGAAAACATGAGGTTGATAAGCCCTCGGAGCAGCACTAAGACTGCGGCGACCGCGAAGGCGTCGATCCACCAGGCGACGGCGCGGCGGAGCAGTACGGCAATTCTTTCGGTCCACATAGCCTTCCACCTTAGAAGAAAACCGCCGGTATTTGCGCAAGTAGCTGCACGGATGTAGTGTGTAGCAGGTGCGTCTATGCTCTCAAGCGCTCGTTCGGCTCTGGTAGGAAAGCCAAATGGCGCTTGGGGCGGGATTGCGTCTAACCGTTCATCAATACTCTCAGCAGCATTAATGCGGCGGCGCAAGAGACGTGCGAATGTCCAAATTCGATTTCCTACGTTATTTCGGAGCATTTTTACGCATGCCATCTTCTAACACCCCTCAGGTTGCGATCAACGACATCGGAACCGCTGAGGACTTCCTCGCAGCCGTTGACGCGACCATCAAGTACTTCAACGATGGTGACATCGTTGCCGGTACCGTCGTCAAGGTTGACCACGACGAGGTGCTGCTCGACATCGGGTACAAGACCGAGGGCGTTATCCCTTCCCGTGAGCTGTCCATCAAGCACGACGTCGACCCGGATGAGGTCGTCGAGGTCGGCGACGAGATCGACGCTCTGGTCCTCACCAAGGAGGACAAGGAAGGCCGCCTGATTCTATCCAAGAAGCGCGCTCAGTACGAGCGTGCTTGGGGCGCCATCGAAGAGCTGCAGGCCAAGGAAGAGCCTGTCACCGGTACCGTCATCGAGGTCGTCAAGGGCGGCCTCATCCTCGACATCGGGCTGCGCGGCTTCCTGCCGGCTTCCCTGGTCGAGATGCGCCGCGTCCGCGACCTGGAGCCGTACATCGGCCAGGAGCTGGAGGCCCAGATCATCGAGCTGGACAAGCAACGCAACAACGTTGTCATGTCCCGCCGTGCATACCTCGAGCAGACCCAGTCCGCGGTCCGCTCCGAGTTCCTACACCAGCTGCAGAAGGGTCAGGTCCGCAAGGGCGTTGTCTCCTCCATCGTCAACTTCGGCGCCTTCGTCGATCTCGGCGGTGTCGACGGCCTGGTTCACGTCTCTGAGCTGTCCTGGAAGCACATCGACCACCCGTCCGAGGTCGTCACCGTGGGCGACGAGGTCACCGTCGAGGTTCTCGACGTCGACCTGGACCGCGAGCGCGTGTCCCTGTCCCTGAAGGCAACCCAGGAAGATCCGTGGCGCGTCTTCGCCCGCACCCACGCTGTGGGCCAGATCGTCCCGGGCAAGGTCACCAAGCTGGTTCCGTTCGGCGCCTTCGTCCGCGTCGAGGAGGGCATCGAAGGCCTGGTTCACATCTCCGAGCTGGCTCAGCGCCACGTGGATGTTCCGGACCAGGTCGTCACCGTCGGCGAAGAGGTCATGGTCAAGGTCATCGACATCGACCTCGAGCGTCGCCGCATCTCCCTGTCGGTCAAGCAGGCTGACGAGGACTACACCGACGAGTTCGACCCGTCCAAGTACGGCATGGCCGACTCCTACGACGAGCAGGGCAACTACGTCTTCCCCGAGGGCTTCGACCCGGAGACCAACGAGTGGAAGGAAGGCTTCGACGAGCAGCGTCAGGCCTGGGAGGCCCGCTACGCCGAGTCCGAGCGCCGCTTCCAGCTGCACTCCGCTCAGATCGAGCGTCACCGTGCCGCTGCCGCCGAGGCAGCCGAGGCCGGCGAGTCCTCAAACTACTCCTCCGAGTCCGCAGATGCAGCTCCGGCATCTGAGGCTCCGGCAGAAGAGGCTGGCTCCCTTGCTTCCGATGAGCAGCTCGCTAAGCTGCGCGACAAGCTAGCCGGTAAGTAAACCCACTGCGCGCCGTAGTCGATGCACTAGACTACCCGTAAGTCGTGGTTTTGGGTTTACTCGGTGAAAGCGTTGGTAATCCGCTAATAGACCGACCGATGATCGGTTTACTAGCGGATTATTTGATTTTTTATGACGCGCTGATTATTTTTTAGTAACCAGCTCGATTTCTCGTTATGTTGAAGTCGTAGTATTTAAGCTACCGTAAAACAGATAACGCTATGAGCTGCCTCCCTTGCTTAACCAGGGGTCGACACGCTTGGGGCTTAAACTGCTAGTGCCCTTGCTTCCTGTATCCCTCTTCTTAATTAAAGGGGACGATATTATAAAGTGTGCTAGGTGAATTGTGGACTTTAAGAAAGGGATTCTTTTTCTTGCGCTGCCGCCGGCTATTTTCATAGCTTTCGTGCAGTTTACTGTGCTGGACGCCTTGTATGTGAATAATCCGGTGCCGTGGATTGTCGACGTAGTACTTGCAATTTTCATAGGTGTTGTAGCGTATTATGGGTGGTGCGAGAAACCCACCGCTGTAGCTATTCTTGTTGCCACTGCAGGGATTTCAGTTCTCTTATTCTTCACCCCCTTTCAGTGGGCTGGCATTAGTACATGGATGCTAATTTTTTTAACCGTCCAGATATATAAACAGCATAAGTTACATCTTATTTCGTTTTCCTATTCGGCGGTTTGCTGTCTTGGTCCACTTGGGATTTCTACTAGGGAAAGCTCTGATGCCTGGATTATCGTAATTTTCGGGTTTTTGACATCCGCGGCGGCCGCTGTGGGGCTTTCCCTTCGTATGGAATCCGAACGTTCTCGGGATCGTGCTTTGCGCGAAGTGGGCGACGAACTACACGACGTGGCCGCTAATGAACTAAGTGGGATGGTGATAATGATTCAAGCGCTGCGGCATACTTTCGAAGGAAAAGAACCAGGATTAAATAGTTTGCAGGAATTAGAGGAGTCGGGCTTACGCGCCCTGTCCGCTATCCAGGATGCCGTCGACGCCCCTGCTAAAAGAGATTTAAAGAAAAGTGGTAGCTTAGCCGAATTAAAAACACTCGTTTTTGGATTCCTGAATAAGTATCCTGCGGCAGAGGCAGATATTGGCGGTTTGGAAGTCGATCCCGAAATACTAGATCCGCGGTGTATCCATGTCTGCACGAGAATACTCAAAGAGGCATTCAGCAATCTTAATAAATATGGCTCTCAATCGCCCGTTGGCCGGGGAATTGTCTTAAGGATAAGGGTCAACGACCTGGGGGATATAGATATCTTCCTAGCCAATCCCCTATATGAAAACAGTGTACTAAACGAGGGCCGTACAATCGATAAAGCCATTTTTAGTACAGGCCGTGGTCAAAAGACTATGGTGCACCGTGCAGATTCTGTTGGAGGAAAAGTGCATTCCGGTCCCGTCTTGGATAATGGTGGCTCTAAATGGATATTAACTGCTTATCTTCCCAAGGGGCGAAAGTGATACGCGTTCTTGTGGCAGATGACCAGCATTTGGTCCGGACAGGCGTCTCGCTAATCTTGTCAGCGGAACCGAATATCGAGGTGGTCGCGCAGGCCTGTGATGGGTTCGAGGCCTTGAGCTCCATTGAGGTGGAGCGACCTGACGTTTCCTTAATTGATATTGAGATGCCTGGGGCAGGAGGTTTGGAAGTCTGCCGTAAGGCTGCGGACAAAACAAATATTATTATGCTCACTACCTTCGGTTTCGATAATTATGTCGACTCAGCCTTGGAATACGGGGCAAGAGGATTCTTGCTTAAGAATTGCGGGACGAACCTTTTAATTGAATCAGTCCGGGCGGGCGCTCGTTCGCAATGTTTGATAAGCCCGGAGTTGATTAGGGGGATTCTGCAACGGAGGGAAAAACCGAATGGAGGAGCTCTCGACTTAGGACTAAGTCCACGTGAACTGACTGTGGCTAAACTTGTCGCCCAGGGAAGGACAAATCAGGAAATCGCATCAGAACTGTATATATCTATGTCGACGGTAAAAACGCACCTCGAACATATTAGTAGTAGGTTGGGAGCTCGGAACCGCGTTGAAATTGCGGCGCGTGTTTGGCAGTCTGGTGCCTGCGACGGAGACTACCAGTGGGGTGGTGCCTGACGGCCTTTGGCGGGCACAATGAGGGTATAATTATAGGGCTGGTTCGCCCCGGGTTTAATGGAGGGTAGGAAATTGGAAAAGGAAACTCTCACATGCCCGTCAAATACACCCCGGAG